>NZ_JAHHZF010000002.1:0-300000 GCF_018729455.1 Prosthecodimorpha staleyi
GCGGGCGCCCCCCCCCGGGCCCGGGCCGGCCGGCTCCCGGCAGCCCCCCCGGTCCACCTTTCCGCGCCGCCGCCGGCGCCACAGCCGGCCCCGCCTCCGGCACCCGTCGCACCGCCGGCGCCGGCCGCGGCCGCTCGCCCCGCGGCACCGGTCCGCCCGGCCCGCCCGCCGGCGCCGACCCCCGCCCCGCTGCCGGCAAGGCCGCGCCCGGCCGCACAACCGCCGGCCGCTCACAATCCCGGGGCCCCCTCGCCGGCTCCCAAGGCGCCGGCCGCGAGGCCGCCCGCCCCGGCATCCCTGCGCCCAGCCCCGACGCTGCAGCCGCCTGCGAACCGCGCGGCATCGGCCCGTCCCCGGTTGGTCGAGCCGACCCCGCGCCCGGCCCCGGCCGAGGCCAAGGCGCCGGTCCCTCCGCCCCCGCCCCCGCCCCCGCTCGCCCGGGCGACTCCGCCCGCCGCGCCGACAGCACCGACCCCGGCGCGCATGTCGATGCGCCAGAGCCGGCCGGTGATCGAGATCGACGAAGAGGCGATCGCCGCCGAGATCATGGCGCCGGATCCGCGGCCCGCCATGGACCTGGACGCCCTCAACGCGGCGGCCTCCGTACCGGTGCCGCCCGCACCGGCGCGGGCGACGTCACCGACCCGGCCGCCGCAGACGACCGCGACCCGCAGGCCGACGGCCCCGACCGGTACGCCGTCGCCCGATGCGGACTTCGAGGAAGAATTGACCCAAAGCCGGATCTCGTGGACCGGACCGGCAAAAAGCGAGAAGCCCGGCCTTCTCGGTGCGATCCGCGGCCGACTGAAGCAGTCTCCGCGCTGACGGTCCGGCGTGACGCCGCAATTTGAGGATGCAATCGGCACGGACCGTCGGCGGGCGACCGCGGCGCGCCGGCCGCGCCGCAACGGCCGAACCCACAACCGGCAACCGGCTTCCAGACACTTCGTTGTGGCCCGGGTCGGGTCGATCGGTTAATGAACTGTCCGTCCCCGGAAGGGGTTTGGATACGGAACCGCAGGGGGCTGAGCGGGCGATGGCGACGGGTAGCGAAGTCTGGGGCATGGCGACGGAGTTTGTCGCAGGACGTGGCTTCGCTCTTACCGGACTGGCCGCGATCGTTCTCATCGCCGGCGCGGCGGCCGCAATCGGCCAGACCGACGGCGCCCGGCGGATCCGCCGCCCGCTGGAGGCCTTGCGCCGCGGCATCGCTCAGATGCCGGACGGCCCCGACCGGCTGGACCGTGCCGAATCGCTGTTTGCGCCGACCGCCTGGGCCGCGGCCTGGAGCCGCTACCGCGCGGCCCTCGAGGTCGAGCCGGATGGCCGGATCGTCAACTATGCCGATCCCTACCGGGTCTTCGCGGCCGGAGCGCCCGGGCTTCCGGCCCGCCGCCAGGGTCTCGCCGAGATCGTTGCCGCGATCGGCCTCGCCATCAGCCTGGCCGGTCTGGCCGTGGCCGGATCGGCGGCGGGCCTCGCCGTCGTGGTGCCGGCCCTCGGCGGTCTTCTCGGCTATGGGGTTCTGACCATCCTGACGCGGCGCGACACGGCCGGCGACGAAGCCGCCGCGGCCGCCCTGGCTGCGGCCGTGCAGGCCCTTTCGACGCATGTTCCGCCGGAAGCGGTCGCGCGGCGCCAGTTGCGTGCGTCCGATGCCTTCGACAGTCAGTTGAAGCGCCTGCGCGACGAGATGGCCGCCGCGATCGGCAGCCAGGTCGAGACCGTTCTGGCCGCCCGCACCGAGCGGCTGCCGGACCTGATCGGCGCCAGCATCGGCCACAGCGTCGGCGCCCGTTTCGAGCCGATCGCGACGGCGTTGGCGGAGACCCGTTCGGCCGTCGCGCTGGCCGGCGTCGAGATGGCAGAACGGGCCGGCGAGAGCTTCGTGGCGATCTGGAAATCGGCGCTCGGCGCCGACATGGCCAGCATGGCCGAGGCGAACCGGGCCTCCGTGGCGGCGCTGAGCGCACAGACCGCGGCGCTTGCGGATGCCGAGCGCCGCTTCGTATCCGCGCTGGAGGGCGCCGCCGGGCGGCTCGACCAGTCCAGCCAGCTCGTGCAGACGCGCCTCGACGGCGGCTCGGAGGCTCTCGCGAGCCGCCTGGCGCCGATCGAGGCCGTGCTGGAGCGTCTGCCGGAAACGGTCGGGATATCGGCCGAACGGGCTCTCGCCAGCATCGCGTCCGGTCTGGAACGGGCCGTCGGCACGATCGATGCGGGCCTACGCAATTCGGCAGCGGCCGTCACCGCGGAACTCGACAACCGGGTGCGGACGCTGGCGACCCTGCTCGAGGCCGCCGCATCGGAACTGGTCAGTTCGGCCAAGTCGGCGGGCGGCGAATTGACCCGGGCCGGCGAGGCGGTCGGTGCCGGTCTGCAGACCGCTCAGCAGAATTTCGTCGGCGGGCTCGACGGGGCCGCGCTGCGGCTCGACCAGGCCGCCGATCAGGTCGGCAACCGCCTCGACCGCGGGGCCGATGCCATCGTGGCGCGCCTGGTCCCGCTCGAAGACGTGCTCGCCCGCCTGCCCGATTCGGTCGGGGCGGCGGCCGAACGGTCGCTTGCCACCATCGACGCCGGCCTCGGCCGCAGCGTCGCGACGATCGAGACCGGCCTGCGCAGCTTCGCCGATGCGGCCGCGGGCGAACTCGACGGACGGGTCCGGACGCTCGCCGGCCTGATCGAAACCGCCGCCTCCGAGATGGTCGGCTCGGCGCGCACCGCCGGCGCGGACCTCCGGCAGGCCGGCAGCGATCTCGGCAGCAGCCTGCAGGGTGCCCAGCGCGACTTCGTCGGCAATATCGAAACCGCGGCCCTGCGCATCGAACTGGCCGCCGAACAGATCGGCAGCCGCCTCGACGGCGGCTCGGAGGCCATCGCCGCACGGCTCGGGCCGCTGGAGGATGTCCTCGCCCGCCTGCCGGATTCGGTCGGCGGCGCGGCGGATCGCGTCTTCGCCACCATCGATGCCGGCCTCGGCCGCAGCATCGCGACGATCGAGACCGGCCTGCGCGGCTTCGCCGACGCGGCCGCGGGCGAACTCGACGGGCGGGTCCGGACCCTCGCCGGACTGCTCGAAGCCGCCGCCTCCGAGATGGTCGGCTCGGCGCGCACGGCCGGCGCCGATCTGCGCCAGGCCGGCAGCGATCTCGGCAACAGCCTGCAGGGCGCCCAGCGCGGCTTCGTCGGCACCGTCGAGACTGCGGCCCTGCGCATCGAACTGGCCGCCGAACAGATCGGCAGCCGCCTCGACGGCGGCTCGGACGCCATCGCCGCACGGCTCGCGCCGCTGGAGGATGTCCTCGCCCGCCTGCCGGATTCGGTCGGCGGCGCGGCGGATCGCGTCTTCGCCACCATCGACGCCGGCCTCGGCCGCAGCGTGGCGGCGATCGAGACCGGCCTGCGCGGCTTCGCCGACGCGGCTGCGGGCGAACTCGACGGGCGGGTCCGGACCCTCGCCGGCCTGATCGAGGCCGCCGCCTCCGAGATGGTCGGCTCCGCGCAGACCGCCGGCGCCGATCTGCGCCAGGCCGGCAGCGAGCTCAATCAGACGCTGAAGACCGCGCAAGGCCATCTCGTCTCGTGGCTCGACGGCGCCTCGGCGCGCCTCGACATGTCGACGACCCGGTTCAGCGACCGTCTCGACAGCGGCGCGGCCTCGATCGCCCAGCGCATCGAACCCCTGGAGCGCCTGCTCGGCAGCCTGCCGGCGACGGTCGAATCCGCCGCGACCCGCTCGCTGGCGACTATCGACCTCGGTCTGGCGCGGACCGTGGAAAGCATGCAGGACGGCCTGCGCGGCTTTGCCGAAACCTCGGCGAACGAACTCGACGGGCGGGTGCGCACGCTTTCCGGACTGCTCGAGACGGCGGCCGGCGAAATCCTCACCTCGGCCCGCAGCGCCGGCGAGGAACTGCGCCGGGCGGGCGACACGCTCACGGCGGGCGCGACCAGCGGCGTCGGCGCCATTGCCGACAGCGCGGCAGCCACCGGACGGACCTTCGCGGCGCAGACCGATGCCGCCGCCGAAACCCTCAACGCCGTCATCGCCGCCATCCGCAACGTGACCGAAGCGGTCAGCCGGACCGAATCCGGTTTCGGCACCGCCATGGACCGGGCCAGCGATCAGCTCAACCGCAGCGCCGGCCAGTTCGGCGCGACCGTGGAAGGCCACGTCCTGCGGCTGGCCGAGAAGCTCGAGGCGGTCGAAAGCACGCTGGCGAGCCTGCCCACCGTGGTCGCCGAGACGACGACCGGGACCCTCGCGACCATTGCCGGCACCGTCGGACGGACGGTCGAGGGCATCGATGCCCATACCCGCCGCGAGATGGAGCGCACGACCGAAGAGCTCGACAAGCGCGTCGCGGCGCTCGCCAAGACGATCGACACCTGCGGCAGCCATCTGCTGGCGACCTCGCGCGAAGCCGGCGGCCACATCACGACGGCGGTGGAAGGGCTCGGCGGCCAGGTCGACCGGCTCGGTTCGCGGCTGGAAATCGCATCGGCCGATCTCGCCCGCCAGCCGGATCGCATGTCCGATGCCTTCGGCCAGATCTGGAAGTCGGCCGTCGCCACCCAGATGGATTCGCTGACCGGCACGCTGCGCGATTCGATCCAGGCCCTCGGCACCATGAACGACACGGTGCGCGAGATCGACCGGACGCTCGGCGTCGGCATCGCCCGCGCGGCGGTCCGCCTCGACGAGGCGGCCGACCGTCTCGACCAGCTGATGGTCAAGCGCAATGCCAGCATCGAAGAACAGCTCGACGCGCTCGACGCCGTGCTGGTGCGCATCCCGGCGGCCGTCTCGGAAGCGACCGGCGAAGCCTCCGACGTGCTGCGGAACCGGTTCGCCGACCTGTCCGACATGCTCGGCAAGATCCCGGCCAGCGTCGAGGCGACCACGATCGGCTCGCTGGAATCCATCCGTCAGGGCCTGGTCGATACCGCCGAGGGCCTGCAGCGCACCAACGATGCGTTCAGCCGCCAGGCCACCGCCGACCTGGAGGCCAAGGTCCTGGGCCTGACCGAGCTGCTGCGCAAGGCCGGCGACGAGATCCAGGATGCCGTACGGCGTTCCGGCGAGACGCTGGTCAAGAGCGGCGACAGCCTGACCGGCGGCATTGCCGCGGGCGTGAAGGTGATCGCCGAGACCGCCGATACCGCAAGCCGGCAGCTTTCGCAGACCATCGGCCAGTTCGGCGGCGAGATCGAGAAGCTGGCCGGCCGGCTCGACGGCGCCTCGGGCGCCATCTCCCACCAGAGCGGCGAGATGGCCAAGGCGGGCGACGCCATCGCGACCACATCGGCGGCCCTGTCGCGCATGGCGACCGCGGTCGAGGCCGCGGCCGATCCGCTCACCGCATCGGTGCACTCGGCCCGCGACGCGCTTTCCTATGTCGCCCGCGGCCTGGCCACCATCACGGCGGCGACCGATCAGGCCAAGGGCGCCACCGATGCGGTCGCCCGCTCGACCGACTCGGCGCGCCAGTTCTTCGATACGCAGAATGCCCGCATCGGCGAACTCGACCGCGTCATCGTCTCCACGCTGACTCAGTTGCGCGAAAGCATGAAGCGGCTGTCGACCGAGATCACGACCGAGATCCGCATCATCGCCAATATCAACCGCGAGGAGGTTCAGGGCTTCCTCAGCGAGATGGACCAGAAGCTGCGTCACTACGACCGGCGCTGATCCCGACGGCGACCGAGGAAATAACCATGGCCGGACCGCGCTTCGACAAGGACTTCGACCCGCGCTACGGCGAGCCCGTCCGCGTCTCGCCGCTGGTCCGGCGGATCACGGCGCGCAATCCCGGCCCGTTCACCTTCGCCGGCACCAACAGCTGGCTGGTCGGCGAACGCGCGCTGGCGGTGATCGATCCTGGCCCGGACGACCCCGACCACATCGCGCTCCTGATGGCCGCGATCGGCCGTGCCGACGTGGCCGCGATCGTCATCACCCACACCCATCGCGACCATTCGCCGGCCGCCGCAGCCATCGCCGCCGCGACCGGCGCGCCGATCCTGGCGGAGGGGCCGCACCGCCCCTCCCGGCCGCTGGCGCTCGGCGAAGTCAATCCGCTCGACGCCTCGGGCGACCACGATTTCCGCTTCGATCGGCGCGTCGGCGACGGCGACCGGATCGAAGGCGACGGCTGGACCCTCGAGGCGATCGCGACGCCCGGCCACTGCGCCAATCATCTGGCCTTCGCGCTGCCGGAAGAGGATGCCGTGTTCTCCGGCGACCACGTCATGGCCTGGTCGACCTCGATCGTCGCCCCTCCGGACGGCGCCATGTCGGACTACATGGCCTCGCTCGATCGCATGATGGCGCGGTCGGACGGCCTCTACTGGCCCGGCCATGGCGGTCCGGTGCGCGAGCCGGGGACCTTCCTGGCCGACCTCAAGGCCCACCGCCTCGGCCGCGAGAAGGCCGTGCTCGATCGGGTGACGGCCGGCGATGGGACCATCCCGGCCATGGTGCGGGTGATCTATGCCGAGGTCGACCCGCGTCTGCATGGCGCGGCCGGCCTGTCGGTCCTGGCGCATCTCGAAGATCTGGTCGCCCGGGGGGTGATCGCCTCGGACGGACCGCCCGCCATCGACGGCCGCTACCGGCTGGCCTGACGTTGCCGGCCGGCGCCGATCGGGACGGCTGCCGGACCCGACGACCGGCCCGGGACCGGGCCCCTTCGGCCTATTGTCCGTAGGCCTCGACCACGGCGGCATCGAGCTCGGTGAAGAAATCGCGGATGCGGCGGGCATTGGCGCCGAGATCGTGATCGCCCCAGCGCGACGAGGAGCGCAGGTCGATGCGCGAGCCGGACGGATCCGAATAGATGCGCACCACCACGTCGTCCTCGAAGCCGAACAGGAGGGTGCGCGCGACGGCTTCGATCCGGGCCCGGTCGGTCTCGTCCTTGGGCGCGAGATCCTCGCTGATTCGCCAGCCGAGCCGCTCGACCACCTTGCGCGCGGCGAGATAGAGCTGGTCCGAGCCGATCGTGAAGCGGCGCGTGACGATGTCCGGATAGGCCGCCCGCTGGCGCGCGAGCGTCTCGGTATCCGGAGGGCGCGCGGTGTTGAACCGGCCGACGCGCACGAAGGCGGCGTTGCGGTAGAGTGGCGGGTCGGCGATGTCGGTGCTGATGTCGGTGAAGCGCGGATAGGTGTAGACGCCCCAGAGCCCGAATCCGGCCGGAGCCATGGCGATCAACCCGTAGATCAGGCCGCGCACCGCGCTGCCGCCGCCGAGATGGCCACGCTCCCAGACGACCGCGATCCCGACGACCGACAGGAGGATGCCGAGCAGGCCGAACCCGACCGAGACCGCCACCAGCGCGAAGGCATGCTCGGTGCTCATCCCGTAGAAGCGATGGCCGAGAATGGTCAGGACGAGCACCGGCAGCGACAGGGCGCCGAAGCGGCGGCCCCATTCGGCGGCCTCAGACCTGCGCTGGATCGGGCGATAGAGCATGGCGGTCCCGTCGGCTTGCTGCCGTCAGGCCGAATAGCATGCCGGTCGCGCGCGGGCGAGCCTTCTGGTGCCGCGACGCGCCGTCATCATCGGCAGATCGCCTTCAGGGCCGCCCAGTCGGCCGCGGCGAGGATCGGCCCGGCCGCGGCGGTGCCGCCGCCGGCCGCGCGCAGCCGGTTCGTGCGCTCCGCCGTGACCGGATGGGTCGAGAGCCAGGAGAGAAAGCCGTCGAGTTCCGGCCCGTCCTTGCCGATCGCATCCAGGGCGGAGCCGAGGGCGGCCGGGTCGCGACCGATTCGGGTCATCAGCTCGATCGCGAAGGCGTCCGCCATGCTTTCCGTCTCGCGCGAATAGCTGGCATCGATCAGCGTCCGGCCGACCAGCACCGCGACGCTCGATCCGGTGAAGTCGCCGATGACCAGACCGAAGACGATCGACAGACCGGCGCTCTTCAGGAGGCCGCGCATGCCGTCGCGATGGACGACATGGCCGAGTTCGTGGGCGAAGACGCCGGCCAGTTCCTCCGGCCGCGCCACCTTCTCGATCAGACCGCGCGTCAGGATGACCGATCCGCCCGGCAGCGCGAAGGCGTTGGGCATGCGGATGTCGACCACCTCGATGGTGACCGGGAGGGGCGCGCCGGCGGCCGCGACCAGCGGGTCGGTCAGCCGCGCCAGCGCGACGACGCCGTCCTGCGCGCGGCACAGCTTCGGCGTCTTGCCGCCCGACAGCGTGCCCAGGATCTGCGGCTTGGCGGCCTCGCCGAGTTTCAGTTCGGCCGAGACCGGGATCAGGGGCGTCAGCCGATCGGCGAGCAGCGGAATGCCGAAGACGACCAGGGCGGCGATCGAGGCGACCGCCGCCAGCATCCAGCCGCCGACCCTCACGATCCCGCGCCAGTCGCTGCCGACGGCCGGGGTCGCCCGCAACGCGGCGGTCAATGCCTGGACCGTGCCCGGGTCGGTCACGTCGAGCCGCGCATCCTCGCCGTCGCACGCGATCCGGATGCGGCCGGCCCCGGCATCGGCCCGGCGCAGGCTCGCCACCGGCCATGCTGCCAGTTCGGCGCCGGCCATGTCGGCGATGCCCAGCCGGGCCAAGTCGAGCGCGAAGGCGACCGGAACCGGCCGGCTGCTGCGGCCGTCATAGAATGTGCCGTGGCCTTCGATGCGCATCAGAGGGCTCCCACATCGTAGCCGCCCGCATAGTCGTCGCCGGTCGCCGAGGACCGGTCGCGCCGCGCCGCCACCGTATCGAGATGCCCGATACCCTCGACGGTGACCGACCCGACCAGCTTGCCCCAGACCGGCGCCGTCAGCATCACGAGCCGCAGCGCCCCGAACAGCCAATAGGCCAGGGCATAGCCGACGATCGTGAGGACGAGGGTCCGCGTGTCGTGGGTGTCGACCCGGCCGTAGCGGTTGCTGAGCAGCGCCGCCATGAGCAACCCGCCGATCGCGCCGCTCAAGCAGACCGTAAACGCGAACGCGATATGGGACTTGTAGACCGCCCAGGCGGTGATGTCGCTGCGGAAGCGGGTCTCGCCGAGCCGAACGCGGCCGATGAAGCGGCGCAATTCGCCGGTCCGGTAGAAGGGCCAGAGCAGGAAGGCGCCGACGCAGGCCCAGAGGATGGTCCAGACCACGCCTTGGAAAGCGTGCACGAGGCTGGGGTCCGGCTGACCACCCATCGACATGAACCTCACTTGGGCGGCCAAGAATTCATAGGGGTGGGTGAGGAAGACATTGGCGATCGCGACGGCGAGCGGGCCAAGCACCGGCAGCAGATAGACCAGGAACCGCGGCAGCATGACAAGACCCGCCGCCGTCGAGGCGAAGCGACGGTCGCCATACCAGCTGTTGTTGATGCGCATCCGCTCCTGGCTTGCCCGCCAGAAGGGCACGGCAAGGCCGAGCGTGACGACCGACAGAATCAGCCAACCGAAGTTCCGCAGCGCATAGACCACCGCCGAGCCGGTCTGGCCGAAGCGGACCCCGCGCCACAGCGTGCGCGACAGCCGGTAGCGGCGCGCCCGGTAGGTGGCGAAGCCCGAGAAGAAGAAGATCGAGACCAGGAAACCGAGACCGGCCCATTGGCCGATCTCATCGTCCGGATAGATTTCCGACAGATAGAAAAGCGCATAGATCGGCGCCAGCAGGGTCAGCATGACCAGGAAGCCGACGAAGATCTCCCTGACGGTGCCGACATATTCGAACGGCGTTCCGCCGAGGCTCGACCGGTGCCAGAGCTGGCGGCGGAGATCGGTCGCATACCAGAAGCGGTAGAGGCCGAGCGTCAGGACCGTGTAGAGCCCGCCCGCGAAGGCGATGCTGGAAATGCCCGGCGTCTCGCCGTCGAAGGCCGCCCGAACGCCCTCTCCGTCCGTCGGCGCGGTGTCGGATGTCGCCGCCTCCGGCATGGCCCCCATCGGGAATGGGGTCGAAAGATCGGTCATCGGAACGCACCTGCAGCGAACGGCCATGGCCGCACCTGCACCATACGACCATGGCGAGTATGATCGCAGCGTGAACGTCCCGTAAAGGAATCGAGACCGGGGACGAGCCCTGCAGCGGCCGCAACCCGGGGCAGCCGGGCCGACTGGCCACCGGACGGGCCGGCGGCACGCCATACTGCATGCCGCCGCGCGATCCTGCCGGACGGGCCACGGGATCAGGCGAGGCCGCTCAGGCGGTCGGCAGGCGATAGTCGCGGAAGCGGTCGCGCAGGGCGGTCTTCTGGATCTTGCCGGTCGCCGTATGGGGGATTTCCGGCACGACCACGACATCGTCCGGCATCCACCACTTGGCGATCTTGCCGGCCATGAAGTCGAGGATCGCCTCGCGGGTCGGCTCGCGATCCTTCTTCGGCACGATGATCAAGAGCGGCCGCTCGTCCCATTTCGGATGGGCGACGCCGATCACCGCCGCCTCGGCCACGTCCGGATGGCCGACCGCAAGGTTTTCGAGGTCGATCGACGAGATCCATTCGCCGCCGGACTTGATCACGTCCTTGGCCCGGTCGGTGATCTGCATGTAGCCGTGGGGGTCGATGGTCGCCACGTCGCCGGTGTCGAACCATTGCTCAGAATCGAAATGCTCCATGCCGACGCCGTGGAAATAGGACGCGGCGACGGCCGGGCCGCGCACCTTGAGCCGTCCGAAGGCCTTGCCGTCATGCGGCAGGGGGCGGTTCTCGTCGTCGGTGATCTTCATCTCCACGCCGAAGGGCGGCACGCCCTGCTTGACCTGCAGGTCGAGCCAGGCTTCGTCGTCGGCCGGGCGGGTCTCGGGTTTCGGGGTGCAGATCGAGCCGAGCGGGCTCATCTCGGTCATGCCCCAGGCGTGACGGACCTCGACGCCGTAGTTCTTCAGGAATTTCTCGGTGATCGCGCGCGGACAGGCCGATCCGCCGATGACCACGCGGCGCAGGGTGCCGAGCTTGGAGCCGGTCCCCTCGAGATGCTGCAGCAGCATCAGCCAGACGGTCGGCACCGCCGCCGAGAAGGTCACGCCGAAACGCTCGGTCAGTTCGTGGATCGAGGCGCCGTCGAGCTTCGGGCCGGGCATGACGAGACCGGCGCCGGTCAGCGGGGCCGTGAAGGCGAGCGACCAGCAATTGGCGTGGAACATCGGCACGACCGGCATGACCACATCGGCTGCGCCGAGGCCCATCATGTCGGGCGTCGCGGCCATCCAGGCATGCAGCACGTTGGAGCGGTGCGAATAGATCACGCCCTTCGGGTTTCCGGTCGTGCCGGAGGTGTAGCACATGCCCGCGGCGGTGTTCTCGTCGAACTCCAGCCAGTGGAAATCGCCGTCGACCTCCGCGATCCAGTCCTCGTAGGCGACCGCATTCGGAATGGTCGTCGCCGGCATATGGGCCGCGTCGGTCAGCACGACGACCTTCTCGATCGCCGGCATGCGCGCGATCAAGGCCTCGACCAGGGGCACGAAGGTCAGGTCGACGAACAGGACCCGGTCCTCGGCGTCGTTGACGATCCAGACGATCTGGTCGGGGAAGAGCCGCGGATTGACCGTGTGATAGACCGCGCCGATACCGAGCAGGCCGTACCAGACCTCCAGATGCCGCCAGGTGTTCCAGGCCAGCGTGGCGCAGCGGTCGCCGAGACCGATTCCGTCGCGGACGAGGCGCTGCGCCACCTTCAGGGCGCGACCGCGCAGTTCGCCGTAGTTGGTCTCATGGATCGGGCCCTCGCAGGATCGGCTGACGATCTTGCGGTGGGGGTGCTGAGTCGCCGCATGGTCGATGACCTTGCTGCACAGCAGCGGCCAGTGCTGCATCGTTCCCAACATGTCGTTCCTCCGGGCGGGACTGACGCCCGCGTTGCCCGGGAGAATCGCGAACCGCCAAGCCCCTGTCCAGAGGGTATCGGGCGTGCAGCGGGTCCGTACGCATCCGACCCCGGACATTCTGACTTTGACGTCATTTTGAATTAACCAGCCGGCAACGAGCCTGACGGCCGGCCCTCAGGTTTCGAGCCGCGTTAACCTTTGAGGCGCTAGGGTCCGTCCATCCAAGCCCCTTGAGGAGGTGCAACGATGTCTCGGTTCAAGAGTTTTTTGCGTGATGAATCAGGCGCTACGGCGATCGAGTACGGTTTGATCGCCTCGCTGATCGCGATCGCGATCATCGCGGGCGCGACGGCGCTCGGCACGACGCTTAACACTTCGTTCAACTTCATCAAAAGCAAGATCAAGACGGCCTGAACCCTCAGGAGACCGGCCCCGCCCGGCGGACCGGCTTCGTCTCGAAATGGGACACGGGCCTCAGGGCCCGCCCGCCCCTCGGCGCCGTTCCGGTCCAAGGATCCCGGCCTGCGCCAAGAGCGCCCGGCTGCAGCCCTCTCTTCCGGCAGATGAAAGTCTGTCCCATCAAGGCTTTACGGCCCGCACCGAACTGATGCGGCGCTGGCACCGGCCTTGCTAGCCGCGACCCGATGGGATTTCGGGTTGCAGGCATGTTGACTTCAATCACACGGCATTTCCGGCCGCTCGCGGCCGACCGGACCGCGGGCATCGCGCCGATCTTCGGCGTGGTCGCCTCGGTCGTCCTGGTCTGCGCCGGCTTCGCGGTCGACTACGGCCGGGCGATGGCGGCGCGCGGCGACCTCCAGGGCGCGCTCGACGCCGCCGCACTGGCCGCCGCCAAGGCGCTGTCGACCGGCACGACCGACACGACCGCGCTGACCAAGCTGGCGCGCGACATGTTCGACGCCAATTTCCGCACCGCCCTGACGGCGCCCGTCGCCAGTTCGGATTTCACCCTATCGGCCGACGCCAAGACCAAGACGGTCACGCTCTCGGTCTCGGCGCGCATGCCGACCGCCTTCATGGGCTTGGTCTCGGTCGACCAGCTCGACATCGGCACGCAGTCCTCCTCCGTCGTCGACGGGACGAAGTTCGAGATCGCCATGATGCTCGACGTGACCGGTTCGATGGGCGACAAGCCGAAGGGCGGCTCGGTCGCCAAGCTCACCTCGCTCAAATCCGCCGCGACCGATTTCGTCAACACCATGCTGCCGTCCGGCGGTGGCACCAAGGACATCGTGCGGATCGGGCTGGTGCCCTTCGCGGCCTCGGTCAATGCCGGGGCCTATGCGGGCACGGTCACCGGCGGCAAGAGCGCGGCCTGCGTGACCGAGCGCTATGACGCGGCCGGCGCGATCGATGCCTCGGATGCCAGCGGGGCGGCCTCCCCGGTCGGCACTTCGGCCTCGGCCTCCTGCCCGAGCCTGGCGGTCAGGCCGATGACCAACGACGCGGCGACGCTGCTCTCCGATATCGCCGCCCTGAAGGCGGGCGGCACCACGGCCGGCCATCTCGGCACGATCTGGGCGCGCTATCTGCTGTCGTCGAAATGGAGCGATGTCTGGACCGGCGCCGCCGCCTCGGCCACCGGCACCAAGGGGGTCAAGAAGGTCGCCATCCTGATGACCGACGGGCTCTACAACACCTCCTACAGCCAGAAGGGCAAGCTGACCCAGATCGAGCCGAACGCGGTCTCGACGCAGGCCGCGCTGGCCGCCTGCCAGGCGATGGATAAGGAGACGACCGTCGTCTACACGATCGGCTTCGACCTCTCCGGCGCGTCCGGCACCTGGGCCAAGACGCTGCTGCAGGATTGCGCCTCGACCATCACCGACCAGACCGGCAAGACCCGCAAGGCCTTCTACGACGCGGCCGACGATGCCGCCCTGAAGGCCGCCTACCAGGACATCGCCGCCCAGTTGCTGCGCATCCGCGTCTCGTCCTGACCGGCCTGCCCTGCCGGCTCCGGCCTGCCGACCTCGCCCCCTGCCCGCTCCCCCTGAGCGCTGCGGTATGGCAGGCATGCCGCCGGCCGCAGCGTCAACGGAGACCTGCCGGGACGGGGTCGGATCGGCTATGGTCCCGCCTTCCGCGCCGTGGGACCGCGGGGCAACGGGCGGCCCGGCCGCCACATCAGACGAGAGACCAGAATGACCCAGCTCACCAACATGCAGGTCCGCGATATCGAGGCCCTGGTCCATCCCTATACGCCGCAGCACCGCATCCGCGAGATCGGTCCGCTGGTCGTCGAGAAGGGCCACGGCGTCTGGATCACGGATTCGCAGGGCAAGGAGTATATCGAGGGTCTCTCCGGCCTCTGGTGCGCGGGGCTCGGCTTCTCCGACGAGGAGATGATCGAGGCCGGCATCGAGCAGTTGCGCAAGCTGCCCTACTACCACCTCTTCGGCGCCAAGGGCTACGAGCCGGCGATCGAACTCGCCGAGGCGCTGAAGGAGATCGCGCCGATCCCGATCTCCAAGGTTCTGTTCGCCTCGTCCGGCTCGGAGGCCAACGACACCCAGATCAAGCTCGCCTGGTACTACAACAATGCCCGCGGCAAGCCGGACAAGAAGAAGATCATCAGCCGCGTCAAGGCCTATCACGGCGTCACCGTGATGACCGCCTCGCTGACCGGCCTGCCGAACAACCATATCGACTTCGACCTGCCGGTCGCCCGCGTCGTCCATACCGACTGCCCGCAATATTATCGCTTCGGCCAGGAGGGCGAGACCGAGGCCGAGTTCGTCGCGCGGCTGGCCGCCAGCCTGCAGGCGCTGATCGAGCGCGAGGGGCCGGAGACGATCGCGGCCTTCATCGCCGAGCCGGTCATGGGCGCGGGCGGCGTGATCGTGCCGCCGGACGCCTATTTCGCCGCGATCCAGCCGATCCTGGCCGCGCACGACATCCTGTGCATCTCCGACGAGGTGATCTGCGGCTTCGGCCGGACCGGCAACTGGTTCGGCTGCGAGACCATGGGCTACACGCCGCACACCATCTCGGTCGCCAAGCAGATGACCGCCTCCTATGCGCCGCTCTCCGCGGTGCTGCTGCCGCAGTTCATGATCGACGCGCTCGACAGCCAGTCGGCCAAGATCGGCACCTTCGGCCATGGCTACACCTATGGCGGCCACCCGCTCGGCTGCGCGCTCGGCGTCAAGGCGATCGAGATCTACAAGAAGCGCGACGTGGTCGGCCGGGTCCGCGCGATGGCGCCGCTGTTTGCCGAGCGCATCCGGCGCCTGGAAGACCATCCGCTCGTCGGCAACGGCCGCTCCAAGGGCCTGATCGGCGGCATCGAACTGGTCGCCGACAAGGCGACCAAGAAGCCGTTCGACCCGAAGCTCGGCGTCGGCGCGCAGGTCAACACCTTCCTGCAGAACCGCGGCGCCATCCTGCGCGCCATGGGCGACACGCTCGGCCTGTGCCCGCCGATGATCATCTCCGAGGCCGAACTCAACGAACTGTTCGACCGCCTCGAAGGCGCCCTCAACGACGGCGAGGACTGGGTCCGCCGCCAGGGCCTGCGCGGCTGAGACTTTCCGGCTCACGGCGGCACGGTGCGTGCCGCCGGATTCGGACATGAAGGTCCGGGCGGTTTCGCCCGGATCCCCAACAGACTGCCGCACGGTTCATCTTGCCGGGCGCGGCGTTCCGACCGATCCTCCGATCTGAGACCGATGCGGAGGACCACCATGATCGCCCGAGCCCTCGCCGTCGCAACCCTTCTGGCGTCCGCGCTCGCCGTCTGCGCCCCCGGCGTGGCGGCCGAGGAGGTCGATCTCGAACTGGTGCTGGCCGCCGACGGATCCGGCTCGATCGACGCCGACGAACTCGCCCTGCAGCGCAAGGGCTATGCGGATGCGCTGACTTCGCCGGAGGTGCAGCGGGCGATCCGCTCGGGCCTCATCGGCAAGATCGCGGTCGCCTATATCGAATGGGGCGGGCCGGCCTCCCAGCATGTCATCGTCGACTGGCAGGTGATCGGCGATCCGGCCGCCGCCGCAGATTTCGCCGGCAAGCTCGTGACGCGCCCGCGCGCCGCTTTCGGCTACAATTCGATCTCCAACGCGATCGACTTCTCGGTCCGGATGATCGAGACCAACGCGATCGAGGGCCGCCAGAAGGTGGTCGACGTCTCCGCCGACGGCCCCAATATCGGCGGCCGCGACATCCGGGCGGCGCGCGACGACGCGGTCGCCCAGGGCGTGACCATCAACGGCCTGGTCATCGCGCGGCCGGGCGGCCAAGTCCGCCGCGTCGCCGGCGAGCCCCTGACCGAGCATTTCCGCCGCGACGTGATCGGCGGCCCCGGCGCCTTCATCGTCACGGTCGACGAGACGACCAGCTTCCCCGAAGCCGTCCGCCGCAAGCTGGTGATGGAGATCGCCGACGGCCTGGAACGCGGCCGCACACGCTTCGCAACGGCCGATTAGGCGTCAGCTCAGGAAACGGAAGAACAGCGACTCGAGGCCCTTGCCGAAATCCTTGTCGCGCTCCTCCGGTTTCGGGGCGTCGCGGCGGGCCTGGATATAGGGTTTGAAGGTGCGGTAGAGCCGCTTCACGTCGATCGAAATCGAGCGCCGGATCACATCCTCGTCGCAGGCCTGCACGGTCAGGCAGCGGTCGAAGGGCTCGAAGCTGTCGACCAGTTGGTCGATCGGAGCGGCGAGATTGTGGTCGCGGATGAAGGCGAGCAGGAGTTCGTCGCGGCTGGCGATCAGCGCCTCGCGCTCGCTCTCCACCGTGGCGGCCATGATCTTGCGCTGCTGGTCCTGGATCATGTCCCACCAGGGCTTCAGATCGTCGCTGAGCTTGACATAGGCGCGCTGCGCCTCGCCGTCCGAGAAGCGATCGACCAGCTTCAGCGCGACCGAGACGCGCTGCGCATTGGTGGCCTGCGGCAGTTCGACGAAGCGTTCCCAGATCGCGACGCCCCAGCCGGCCAGAGCGAAGACGCCGATGCCGAAGACCGTCGCCGGATGCAGCTTGACCGCCCGGCGGCGCGGGGCCGCCGGGGCAGTGCTGCGGATATCGGTCGGCCCCAGCGTCATGGTCGGTTCAGCGTCCCGGCTTGGCGGGCTTGGAGCAGCACGGGCCGCCGCAGCAGACATCACCCCATGGCGGCCGTCCGCCGCCCGGGCGCGGCTGGGCGGAGACGAGAGAGGTTGCGACCATGATCAGCGCCATCGCGACTAGAAGGGTTCTTTTCATCTTCGTCGAAGTCCCTGGTGGGGATTAGCGGGACGGCAAACCGTCCCCCATCACACTTGCCGGAACCTTAGCGCATCGAACATGAACGCTGCCAGAATGATCGGCCGACCCGGCGAAACCATGGCGGGCGATAGCCCTCGGCACCGGGCAAATCCATCGCAATGCCTTGCCGCCCCTACGGCAGGCCGCACCTTTGGCCGAGACCCGGCGGGGGGCGACGCAAAGGCGTCCGGGGCGCTCAGCGCGCCCGGCGCGCGCGCAGGAAACCCTCGAGTTCGGCATCGCCGCCGTCCGGCAGAACGATTCGCGGCGTCACGTAGAGATCGCCCCGCTCGCCGCCCTTCTTCGGCAGGCCGCGCCCCTTCAGGCGCATCGCCTTGCCGCCGCTGGTGCGCGGCGGGATGGTCAGGTCGACCGGCGCCTCCAGGGTCTGCACCCGCACGCGCCCGCCAAGGACCGCATCCTCAAGCGAGACCGGCAGGTCGGTGCGCAGGTCGAAGCCCTCGACGCGGAACTGCGGATGTTTCTGGAAGGTGACCGTCAGCATGGCGTCGCCGGCCGGTCCGCCCAGGCCGCTCGTCTGGCCCTGTCCTTTGAGACGCATCCGGTAGCCGTCCGTGACGCCGTCGGGCAGCGACACGTCGAGCGTCTTGCCGGTCGGCAGGGTGACGCGCACCTTCTCGCCGGAAACCAGGTCCTCCAGCGCCACCTCCAGCGTCACCGCCACGTCCTCGCCGCGATACGGCCCGCCGCGATCCCCGTCGAAATCGCCGCCGATTCCGCCGCCGGCCGTGCGCCGGAATCCGCCACCGCCCCCGCGACGGCTCTCGCCGCCCATGGCGCGGCCGAGAATGTCGGTCATGAAGTCGTCGAAGATGCCCTGGCCGCCGCCCCCGCCGCCCGAACGGCGCGAATAGCCCTCGAACCCGCCGCGATTGCCGAAGCCCTCGAAACCGGAGAATTTCGGCTTGCCCTCGGCATCGATCTCGCCCCGGTCGAACTGCGCCCGCTTGGCCTTGTCGCCAAGAATCTCATAGGCGGAATTGACCTCCGCAAAGGAATCCTTGGCGCGCGGGTCGTCCTTGTTCTGGTCGGGATGATGCTTCTTGGCCAGACGCCGGAAGGCCTTCTTGACTTCGTCTTCACTCGCCGAGCGGGATACTCCCAGCACGTCGTACGGATCACGCATCGTCGTCTCGAACCCCCTGAGGCATGGCCCGGTCGGCATGTCCCCTGCCGGCCGGGGGAAGGTCTGCGGTGCCAGCACCGTCCCCGCAAGCCGCCGTTTTGACCTGCAGGACTATACCATGAACGGCTATGTGGGGGCGATGCGCACGGATTGCCAGTTGCGGCGCGTTACATCCGCCCGGAATCCGCCGGTTCCACGCTGGTCAGTTCCCAGCCCGAGGCGCGTCGGCACAACTGACCGCGGTACAGCCTGACGCCGTCGACCGAGGAGACCGTGGTGTTGAAACCCTTGCACGCGCCGCCGGCACGTCCGGAGGCGATCACGTCGGAGATGGTGCCCGAGTTGCCGGTCTCCGCATTGGCCCATTCGATTCGGGCCTTCTCCTTGGTCTTGGCCTTGTCCTTGGCGACCTCCGCCCCGGCGGACGCCTCGGCGCGAGCCACGGAGCGGCGCACGGCCTCCCAGTCGCTCGGCTTCGCGCCGGCATCCGGCGCCTTGGCGGCGGGCCCGGGCGGCACGGGAGCGGCAGTGGTGGCGGCGGCGGTGGGGATCGAACCGGTGAGATCGGCGGACGACGGAGCGGCGCTGCAGGCGCCGAGGGCAAAGGCGGAGCAGATCAGCAATGCCGGGGCGCATTGGCGCGGAGACCCGACCCGGGTATAGAACGCAACACGCCCGGCCAAGAAACCCTCCAAGAACGCGATGACCGAAAACCTCTCCGACAATCCTCCGTCTGAGTTAACGACCGGTGACTTTTCCGCAGCGACGGAACCATTCCGCCTTTTCGGCGAATGGCTTCGCGATGCCGAGGGCAGGGAGCCGAACGATCCCAACGCGATGGCCGTGGCCACCGTGGACGAGACCGGCATGCCCAACGTGCGCATGGTCCTGCTCAAGGGCTTCGACCAGCAGGGCTTCGTCTTCTATACGAATTTCGAGAGCCGGAAGGGCCGCGAGATCCTGGCGAGCCGCAAGGCGGCGCTGCTGTTCCATTGGAAGTCGCTGCGTCGGCAGGTGCGCGTGCGCGGTACGGTCGAGATCGTGTCGGATGCCGAGGCCGACGACTACTATGCCTCGCGCCCGCGGGGCAGTCGGATCGGCGCCTGGGCGTCGCAGCAGTCGCGGCCGCTGGAAAGCCGCTTCGCCCTGGAGAAGGCGGTCGCCGAGTATGGCCTGAAGTTCGGCCTCGGCGACATCCCCCGCCCGCCGCACTGGTCGGGTTTCCGGATCGTGCCGACCGGCTTCGAATTCTGGCACGACCGTCCGTTCCGCCTGCACGACCGCCTGGTGTTCGAGCGCGCCGGCGACGGCTGGACGACCACGCGGCTCTATCCCTGACCCTGCGGGAAGCTCGGGCGGCGGTCGCCGGCGCCTCGGCCAGAGCAGGGACCGTTCAGGGCGACCGCTCCGATCGGAGAACGCTCGCGCAAGCGAAACCCTCTTGGGCGCCATCCGTTCCTTTCAGATCGGATGACGCTCAAAGCCAGCTGCGCCACTTGAATACGGCGTAGGTGACCGCGACGGATACCAGCATCAACCCGAGCGCCATCGGATAGCCCCAGGGCTGGTCGAGTTCGGGCATGGCGTGGAAATTCATGCCGTAGATCGACGCGATCAGCGTCGGCGGCATGAAAACGACGGCCAGGATCGAGAAGATCTTCACGATCGTGTTCTGCTGCAGGCTGACCAGGCCGAGCGTGGCATCGAGCAGGAAGGTGACCTTGTTGTCGAGCGCGACGGCATGTTCGCTCAGCGAGCGAATGTCCTGCGCGATCGTCTTGGTATGGGCCTTCTCGTCCTTCTTGCCGCCGTTGCGCCCGGCCTCCTCGGCAAAGAAGCCGGCGAGCCGGGACAGCGAGACGAGGCTCTCCTGGATCTTCGCGATCAGGTTGCCCTGCTGGCCGATGGAGCGGATGACGCGGCCGTAGTCCTTGTCGCGCTCGCTTCTCTGGCCGATCTCGGCGGTGAAGACCTGGCCGGAAATCTGCTCGACCTCCGCACCGACCCGCTCCAGTACGTCCGCGATGCGATCGATGATCGCATCGAGCAGTCCGAGCAGGATCGAATGCGCATCGTCGACCCCGGCGCCGGGCTTGCCGGCGCGGACCTGGAACTGGGAGAAGGGCCGCGACTCCTCATAGCGCACCGTCGCGATGCGGGAGCCGGCGAGGATGAAGGTGACCTCCGTCGTGCGCGGCTGGCCGGAATCGGCCTGGCACAGGATGGTCGCCGTCATGTAGCTGGCGCCGTCCTCCTGATAGAGGCGGCTGGACGCTTCGATCTCGCGCATGTCCTCGCGAGTCGGAATGGCGACGCCCATGATCCGCTCGACCAGGCGATCCTCCTCGACGGTCGGCTCGACCAGGTCGAACCAGACGGCATCGTCGGGCATTTCGCCGGACTGCGGATCGGCATGGCGAAGAAGGCCGGCACCCCGGCAGGAATAGACGGTCAGCATCGCGCCGGTCTAGACCGGCCGCATCGCATGGTCCAGCGCCAGCCGTCGAAACGGTCGTCGCCAGAAGCCCATGAGCGGCCGGAACCCGACCTCCGGCGCACGCGCCGCCTCATCCCATCTGGTTGCTGTTGAGCTTCTTGCCCTTGACCGGCTTGACGCTGGCCGCCGCGCTGACTGCCGAAATGCCGATCGACTTGTACTGCTTGTCGAGCGTCACGGATTCACGCTTGGGCGGGATTCCCTGGCTGAACTGCGTTTCCTTGCCCTGATTGTCCTTGGCAGACATTTTCATCCTCGGATTTTCGACTTGCAGCACTGTCCCGTGCCGGTTTGGAAAGCCGCGACCCGGCGCGCTTCATTTACGCCGGACAGCAACGCCGCGTGCGAATTCTTACGGCCCAATCAGTTTGGCCCGGAAAATGCGGCAACTCGACGTCACTGTCATGGAGTGTTCATGAAAAACGTGCTCATGAAAAGAGCATCCCGCCTTGAATCTAGCCAACTTATGAACTGAGGCCTGGGGTCTGCGGCGTTATGCCGTCACTGTGGATCGTCAGCAACACGATCTCGGGCGGCGCCATGAACCGGACCGGCAGGCCGGAACAGCCGAGGCCGCCGGAAACGACCAGATGCCGGCCGCCTTCGACGATATGGCCATAGGCGAAGCGCCGGCCATAGGCCGACGGGACGACGACCGCACCGACGAAGGGGACACGCACCTGCCCGCCATGGGTGTGGCCCGACACCGTCAGAGCGACGCGCTCCGGCATCGAGACGAACAGATCGGGCTCGTGCGCCATATGGATCACCGGCGCATCGTCGGTGACGCGGCCGAGCGCCCGGCCGAGATCGTGCTTGCCGATGAAGCCGCGCGGCCCGTGCAGCGCCACCATGCTGTCGGTACCGCTCAGCCAGAAACGATGGCCGTCGCGCTCGATCCGCACCGCATCGTTGACGAGCACGGGAATGCGGCTGCGCTCCAGCGCCGAACGGATCGGCGTCGGGCCGCCCGACCACCACCAGTCGTGATTGCCGAGGATGGCGTAGGTGCCGAGCGGGGCGGCGAGATCGCCGAGGATCGGCGCCCAGACAGACGGCAGCAGGGGCCCGTGGCTGAAGCGCATGGTGCCGACATAGTCGCCGAGCAGCAGCACCAGATCCGGCTTCAGCCGGTTGGTCGCCTCGACGATCTCGGCGATGCGACGGGTCGACATCCACGGGTCGACGGCATGGATGTCGGCGACCAACGCGACCGTCAGCGGCTTGGCGCCGCGCCAGCGCGGCAGGGCGAGATCGTAGCGCGTGACATTGAGCAGAACCTGCGGTTCCAGCCCGAACGCGTAGCCGCCGAGACCGACGAAGGCCATGCCACCGGCCGCCGCCGTCTTCAGAAAAGTCCGTCTCGTCAGCATGATCTCAGATTGGCCCATGACAACGGAAAAACCGTTACCGGCCGATCATGGCGAAAACGGAGCCGTTGCCGTGCGGTGGCATTTCGAACGGCCCGCCGGGCGACGCCGGGCCGGAGGCACCGCCCCGCATCGACCGGACATCGGCGCCCATCCGATCAGGGCGATCGGCACGGAATTCGGACAAGGCACGCTCGGACAGAAGCGGGCGCGGGATCATCCGAGCCCTTCGGATCGGATCATCCCTATCGGGCCAGAGCCCGCATGGTCATGGAATTCGGGCAGAACTCGTCGGCGTGCTGGACCGCCGTACCGGCCGCGAGTTCGTGCTCGCAGCGGCCCTTGGCCAAGCAGCGGCTGCACAGAACCGCCATGTCGGCGAGCACGGCCGGCAGGTCCGTGCGAACCTCCTCCGGATCGAGCCCGCGCGCCAGCATCATCCGCTCCATCAGCTTGGCGGAATCGGCGTGCTGCACGAGGTCGGTCAGGTCGTCGACCGACAGGCCGTAGTCGGCGGCCATCCGGGAGGCCTCGTTCGGATCGAGTTCCATCAGTTCGGCGACGGCGGCGCGACTGGCCTGATAGTCGCGCCAGCGGGTGACGAGGGTTTCGAGCACGTTGACCATCGGAGGCTCCGGCAATGTCGTTCGGATCGCCGATAGAAAGCACTCCGCGCGGCCCGCAGCCTTGACGCGGATCAACGGCGCGTCACATGGCGAGAGCCAGATCGACGGTGGCGACCGCATCCGACGAGGTCATCACCTGATGGGCCAGGGCAGAAGTCTCGCAGAGGAGATGCTCGGCATAGAAGCGGGCCAATGCCGCCCGCGCCGGGGCGTCGTCGCGCCCGGCCTTGGCGGCGGCGACCGCGCCGCGCGCCAGATAGCCGCCGCCGGCCGCGAGGCTCATCAGGCGCAGGAAGGGCGTCGCGACGGCCAGAACGGCGGCGGGATCGCGCGGCGCGGTCTCCTCCATCCACAAGGCGGCGGTCTCGGCATGGCGCAGGGCATCGGCGACGGCCTCGCCGATCCGGCCGAATTCCGGCCGGTTGATGGCGCGCGCCTCATGGGCGTCGGCCGACAGTTCACCGAGATAGACCCGCCAGGCGCGGCCCGACGACAGCGGCAGCTTGCGGGTGACCAGGTCGATCGCCTGGATGCCGTTGGTGCCCTCGTAGATCGGCGCGATGCGCGCATCGCGCAGGAACTGTGCCGCGCCGGTCTCCTCGATGAAGCCCATGCCGCCATGAATCTGGATGCCGAGCGAGGCCGCCTCGACGCCGATATCGGTCGAGAAGGCCTTGGCCAGCGGGGTGATCAGGCTGGCGCGCTCGGTCCAGAAGACCTTGTCGTCGCCCTCCGCCGCATGGGCCATGTCGAGGGCGTGGGCGCAGGCGTAGCAGAGTGCGCGCGCGGCGCCGGTCAGCGCCTTCTGGGTCGCCAGCATGCGCTTCACGTCCGGATGCAGCACGATCGGGCTCATGCCCTCGCCGGTCCAGCCCGGTGCCCGGCCCTGCCGGCGCTCCTGCGCATAGGCGAGCGCGTGCTGGTGCGCGGCCTCGGCGACCGCCACGCCCTGGATGCCGATCATCAGGCGGGCATTGTTCATCATCGTGAACATGCAGGCGAGGCCGCGATTCTCCTGGCCGACCAGATAGCCGACCGCCCCCTCCCCGTCACCGTAGCTCATCACGCAGGTCGGCGAACCGTGCAGGCCGAGCTTGTGCTCCAGCCCGGCGCAGCGCAGGTCGTTGTGTGCGCCGAGCGAACCGTCGGCCTCGACCAGGATTTTCGGCACCAGGAACAGGGAGATGCCGCGGGTTCCCGCCGGCGCATCCGGCAGCCGCGCCAGGACGAGATGGATGATGTTGTCGGTGAGATCATGCTCGCCGTAGGTGATGAAGATCTTCTGGCCGAAGATGCGATAGGTGCCATCGGCCTGGCGCTCGGCCCGGGCCTTGAGCGCGCCGAGATCGGAACCCGCCTGCGGCTCGGTCAGGTTCATGGTGCCGGTCCATTCGCCCGAGACCAGCTTCGGCAGGTAGGTCGCCTTGAGCGCCTCCGAGCCATGGGCGGCGAGCGCCTCGACGGCGCCGATCGTCAGCGTCGGGCCGACCGCGAAGGCCATGCTGCCCGAATTCCACATCTCCTGGGCGACGACCGACAGCATCGCCGGCAGGCCCTGGCCGCCATATTCGACCGGGCCACTGAGCGCATTCCAGCCGCCCTCGCACCAGTCGCGATAGAGTTCGCGCCAGCCCGGCGGCGTGGTGACGACGCCATCCTTCAGGCGGGAGGGATGGACATCGCCGGCACGCAGCAGCGGCGCGACGCGCTCGCCGGCAAAGCGCCCGGCCTCCTCGACGATGGCGCGCACCAGATCGGCCGAGAGATCGCCGAGCTTGCCGGCCTCCAGGGCCGGGCCGAGGCCGGCGACATGTTCGAGCGTGAACAGAATGTCCTCGACCGGGGCGCGGTAGGGCATGAGAGTCTCCTCGGGCTTCGTTCTTGTCGGCTTCCGTCGGCTGCGTGCCGAATGACGGCGCTTGACGGCCGGCGGCCCGCTCTCTATCGGCTCGGCCCGCCGGCCGCCCGCACGATAGGGAGCCGGCCGGCGAGGTCAATCGTGACTTCGGACGAAATCGGATCCGCCATGCAGGTCGTTGCCGCCGATCCCACCGGCCTTGACGCCGCGCTTGCCGCACTCGCCGCCGGGCGCCTGGTCGGGCTGCCGACCGAGACCGTCTACGGCCTCGCCGCCGACGCGACCGACGGGCGCGCGGTTGCCGGCATCTATGCCGCCAAGGGCCGGCCGAGCTTCAACCCGCTGATCGCCCATGTCGCCGATCTCGCCGAGGCCGAGCGGCACGGCCGCTTTGGGGCGGACGCGCGGCGCCTCGCCGAGGCCTTTTGGCCCGGACCGCTGACCCTGGTGGTGCCGAAGCGGCCCGACAGCACGATCGCCGATCTGTGCACCGCCGGCCTCGACAGCGTCGCCCTGCGCGTGCCGGCGACGACGGTGGCGCGCGACCTGATCCGCCGCTTCGGCCGCCCCATCGCCGCCCCCAGCGCCAACCGGTCCGGCCGCATCAGCCCGACCGCGGCCGAGGACGTGGTGGCCGAGCTCGGCGACCGCGTTGCCGTGGTGATCGACGGCGGGCGGACGCCGGTCGGGGTGGAATCGACCATCGTCGCCTGTCTCGACGGCCATGTCCGCCTGCTCCGCCCCGGTGGCGTCCCGCGGGCGGCGATCGAGGCCGCCATCGGGCGGGCGTTGGACCCGGATGATGCCGGCGGTTCCGATCCTGCACGACCGCTGGCCCCGGGGCTGCTGCTCTCGCACTACGCGCCGAATGCCCGCGTCCGGCTCGACGCATCCGAAGTGCGGCCGGGTGAGGCCCTGCTCGCCTTCGGGCCGGATCCCCTGCCCGGCCAGGAGCAGGCGATCGCGCTGGTCAATCTGAGCCCCGCCGGCGACCTGGCCGAGGCGGCGGCCGGGCTGTTCCGGGCGTTGCGCCAGCTCGACGCCAGCGGCGCACCGACCATCGCGGTCGCCCCGATCCCCGCGGATGGGCTCGGTGAGGCGATCCGGGACAGGCTCGGGCGGGCCGCGGCGCCCCGCGGATAGCCGTTGTGGCGGCCGCGCCGATCGCCGCGAATGGAGCGGACTACGACCAAGAGCCTAGTCGGCAATTGATTTCGATCACGCCAGGATCGGCCCCGAAGGCACAGACTGAAGACTGCGACGATCTGGCATGCCAGGCCCCGCGCCTGCATTGACAGGGCGGGACCGGGCGGCGTCCTATGCGCCGAGACTGGCGCTGCAGGGCCGTGGCCGGGCGTCGACAGACGGGATGATCAAGCGCCGGGGGACCTCAAGTCCGGGCCGGCCGGGTGCGGCGACGCACCGAAGGGGAGGACCGAACAGGCGATGTCCACGCTGCTGATCCACCATCCGAGCTTTCTCGACCACGTCACGCCGCTCGGTCATCCGGAGCGGCCGGACCGCATCCGGGCCATCGACCGGATCCTCGAGCATGAGCGCTTCCAGGCGCTGGAGCGGGAACTGGCGCCGCTCGGAGCCCCCGAAATGGCCGCTTTGGCCCATCCGGAGGCCTTCGTCGCCGATATCGAGGCCGGCGCGCCGAGCGAGGGCCTGACGCGGATCGACGCCGACACGGTGATGTCGCCGGGCTCCTGGCAGGCCTCGATGCGCGGGCTCGGCGGGGTGACGGCGGCGGTCGACGAAGTCTTCGCCGGCAAGGTCAAGAACGCCTTCTGCGCCATCCGTCCGCCCGGCCACCATGCCGAGAAGGATCGCGCCATGGGCTTCTGCCTGTTCAACAATATCGCGGTGGCGGCGCGCTGGGCGCAGAAGAAGCACGGCGTGGAACGCGTCGCGATCATGGATTTCGACGTGCATCACGGCAACGGCACGCAGGACATCTTCTGGTCCGACAAGTCGGTCATGTATACCTCGACCCACCAGATGCCGCTCTATCCGGGCACCGGCGCGCCGAACGAAACCGGTGTCGGCAACATCGTCAACGCCCCGCTCAGCGCCGGCGACGGCGGCGCGGAATTCCGCGAGGCGATGGAGGTGGCGATCCTGCCCCGAATCGCCGACTTCCGCCCCGACCTGATCCTGATCTCGGCCGGCTTCGACGCCCATCACCGCGACCCGCTTGGGTCCATCAACCTGGTCGAGGCCGACTATGCCTGGGTCACCGCCAAGCTGATGGATATCGCCAACGACTGCTGCCAGGACCGCGTCGTCTCGATCCTCGAAGGCGGCTACGACCTCGAAGGCCTCGCCCGCTCGGTCGCCGCCCATGTCATGACGCTGATGCGGGCGTAAGGGATCAGAGGGTGGCGGTGCCGGTGCCGGCATAGAGGTCGGCAAGGGCCAGCGAGAGGCCGAGGGACGGCAGCGTCACGAGGCCCGCCCGGCCTGCCAGGATCTCCGGCTCGGCGGGCCAGGGCTCTTCCGTAGCCCGCTGCCAATTCTCGATCCGCAATTCGCGCGAATGCACGATCAGATATTGCCGGATGCTCGGCATCCGGCGGTATTCCTGAAGCTTGTATCCGCGGTCGAGATGCATTGTCGAAGGCGACAGGATTTCGATGACGATCGAGGCGTCATCCACCGACAGGGCCTCGTCGGAAAGCGGCGGCCCGCAGCGGACATAGACATCCGGATAGACCGCGAAGCGGTCGTTGACGGGACTGCGCAGAAGAAGATCGCGATAGGCCCGGCAGGGCGAGCCGCGCAGTTTCTGGAACAGTTCGCCGAAGATGTTCCCGGCGATCGTCTCATGCAGCGACGTGCCGCCCGCCATGGCAACCGGCATGCCGTCCAGAAGTTCGTAGCGGGTATCTTCGAACCGCCCGGCCGCCCAGGCGATGAAGTCGTCTGCCCGCATCGTCTCGTCGTGCTGTTCGGCGGTCACGCTCATCGATCGACCTCCCGACCATGGGGATCAGCGGTTCTCATGGGGCGAGGATAGCAGAAAAGACAAGGCATCCCATCCCGCCATTGACACCGCGCGCCCGGGCGGGTTCCCTCTCGCGCTCTGACGAGGAGCCTGGCGCAGGGTTCCAGCCGCGGCTGGACTGCGCGAGCCGGAGAGACCTTCGTGACCAAAGCCGCTGCCGAGATCGCTGCCGCCAAGGACGCCGCCAAGGGCGCCGTCGCCGTGCAGAGCCTGTCCTTCGAACAGGCGCTGGCCGAACTGGAGGGGCTCGTCACCAAGCTCGAACGCGGCGACGTACCGCTCGAGGAATCGATCGCCGCCTATGAGCGCGGCGAGGCGTTGAAGGCGCATTGCAGCCGGCTCCTGTCGGCGGCGGAAGCCCGCGTCGAGAAGATCCGCCTCGGCGCCGACGGCAAGCCGGCCGGTCTTGAACCCCTCGACGTGGAATGATCCGGCCGCGGCTTGCGACACTGGTCTGATTTGCGCGGCCGGGGTCGCTCCTGTATGGAGGAACGCTCGTTCCCGGGTCGGCGGCGCCCTATATGGGGTCATGACTCCAGGAGCGCCGTCCCCCGTCCCTCCGCCCGGACGGCCTCAGAACCAGGCAGGCGCAAGACATTGACCGCGGCCTCGAATACGCCTCTGCTCGACACCATCCGCACGCCCGCTGACCTGCGCCGGCTTCCCGAGAGCCAGTTGCAGCAGGTCGCACAGGAAGTGCGCCAGGAAACCATCGACGCCGTCTCGGTGACCGGCGGCCATCTCGGCGCCGGGCTCGGCGTGGTCGAACTGACCGTGGCGCTGCATCACGTTTTCGAGACCCCGCGCGACATCCTGATCTGGGATGTCGGCCACCAGTGTTACCCGCACAAGATCCTGACCGGCCGGCGCGACCGCATCCGCACCCTGCGCCAGCCGGGCGGCCTGTCCGGCTTCACCAAGCGCGAGGAGAGCCCCTACGATCCGTTCGGCGCGGCGCATTCCTCGACCTCGATCTCGGCCGCGCTCGGCTTCGCGGTCGGGCGCGACCTGAAGGGCGCCGACAACAATGTGGTGGCGGTGATCGGCGACGGCTCGATGTCGGCCGGCATGGCCTACGAGGCGATGAACAATGCCGGCGCGCTCGGCTCGCGCATGATCGTCGTGCTCAACGACAACGACATGTCGATCGCCCCGCCGACCGGGGCGATGAGCGCCTATCTGGCGCGGCTGGTCTCGACCCGCACCTTCCTGACGCTGCGCGACATCGGCAAGGGCATCGTCCGCCACCTGCCGAAATTCGTCGAGGTCGGCGCCAAGCGGGCGGAGGAATTCGCCCGCGGCATGGTGATGGGCGGCACGCTGTTCGAGGAACTTGGCTTCTACTATGTCGGCCCGATCGACGGGCACAATCTCGACCACCTGCTGCCGGTCCTGAAGAATGTCCGCGACGCGCAGAAGGGCCCGATCCTGGTCCATGTCGTCACCCAGAAGGGCAAGGGTTACGCCCCAGCCGAGGAGGCGGCGGACAAGTATCACGGTGTCAACAAGTTCGACGTGGTCACCGGCAAGCAGGCCAAGCCGAAGGCCAATGCACCGAGCTATACGCGCGTCTTCGGCGAGAGCCTGATCGCCGAGGGCCGCAAGGACGATCGCGTGGTCGGCATCACGGCCGCGATGCCGAACGGGACCGGTCTCGATCTCTTCGCCGAGGCCTTCCCGAAACGCGTGTTCGATGTCGGCATCGCCGAGCAGCATGCCGTCACCTTCGCAGCGGGCCTCGCCGCCGAGGGCTACAAGCCCTTCTGCGCGATCTATTCGACCTTCCTGCAGCGCGGCTACGACCAGGTCGTCCATGACGTGGCGATCCAGCGCCTTCCGGTGCGCTTCCCGATCGATCGGGCCGGGCTGGTCGGGGCCGACGGGCCGACCCATGCCGGCGCCTACGACCTCGCCTTCCTGGGCTGCCTGCCGCATTTCGTGATCATGGCCGCCGCCGACGAGGCCGAACTCGTCCACATGGTGGCGACCGCCGCCGCGATCGACGACGGCCCCTCGGCCTTCCGCTATCCGCGCGGCGAAGGCGTCGGCGTCGAGATGCCGGCGGAGGGCGTGCCGCTCGAAATCGGGCGCGGGCGCATCCTGCGCGAGGGCTCGACGGTCGCCATCCTGTCGCTCGGTACCCGGCTGAAGGCCGCCCTGGAGGCCGCCGAGACGCTCGACGGCTTCGGCCTGTCGACGACCGTTGCGGACGCCCGCTTCATGAAGCCGCTCGACCGCGACCTGTTGCGCCGGCTGGCCCGCGAGCACGCCGTGCTGGTCACGGTCGAGGAGGGCTCGATCGGCGGCTTCGGCAGCCATGTGCTGCAGGCGCTGGCCGAGGAAGGCCTGCTCGACGGCGGGCTCAAGGTGCGTCCGATGATGCTGCCCGACAGTTTCCTTGACCATGACAGCCCGGAGCGCATGTATGCCGCTGCCGGGCTCGACGCGCCCGGTATTGTCACGCGCGTCTTCGAGGCGCTCGGCCGGGACACGGCGGGCGTGGAAGCCATGCGCAGGGCCTAGCACCATCGGTGCCGCCCGCACGACCGGATCGGGAATTTGCCATGTCGATCAGAACCATCCGCGTGGCGCTCTGGGGCGCCGTCGTCGTTGCCGCCCTCGGACTGGGCGGCCTCTTCGCTTGGCAGAGCCTCAAGCCGCGCGTCAGCGACCTGGGCGACCTGATCGCCCCGACCGATACGGTCGGTGGCCCCTTCACGCTCAAGGACCAGAACGGCCGCGTGGTGACGCGCGACGACCTGAAGGGCAAGCCTTCGGCGATGTTCTTCGGCTACACCTTCTGCCCGGATGTCTGCCCGACGACGCTGACCGAGGCGACGCTGTGGCTGAAGACGCTCGGTCCGGACGCAGACCGGCTGCAGGTGGTCTTCGTCAGCGTCGATCCCGAGCGCGACACCTCCGAAAAGCTCAAGGAGTATCTGGAGGCCTTCGATCCGCGCATCCGCGGCCTCACCGGCACGCCCGAGCAGGTCGCCGAGATCGTCAAGGCTTACCGGGTCTATGCCCGCCGGGTCCCCGCCGGGCAGACCTATCTGATGGACCATACCGCGACCGTCTACCTGATGAACGCGCAGCAGCGCTTCGTCGGCGCGATCAACTACCAGGAGGCGACCGACAAGGCGCTCTCCAAGCTGCGTCAGCTGCTGGCGCGTAGTTGACCGCATCACCCATGCGGACCGTCCTGCTTTCCGCCGGATGCTTTCGGCGCTATCATCCGGCCATGTCATCGAACGACCTCAAGGTTGCCCTGATAGCGACGCCGCTGCTCGTGGCAGCCCTCGGCGCGAGCCTCTGGCTATGGGCGCGCTGGGGCCTGGGCGTCTATTTCGATGCCGCCATGGGCGCGCTGGCGGGTTGTTTCTGAGTGCGGGACACGAGCTCCGAAATCGCCGGCACCGGACCGGGCGGCCCCGATCGCATCCGCCTCGATCAGCTACTGGTCGCGCGCGGCTTCTACGCGACCCGGGCGCGGGCGCGCGACGCCATCCAGCGCGGCGTGGTCGCGGTCGCCGGGACGGTTGAAACCAAGCCCGGAGCCCTGGTGCCCGGCAATGCGCCGATCGTCGCCGCCGATCCCGCCGCCCGCTATGTCTCGCGCGGCGCCCTGAAGCTGATCGCTGCGCTCGACACCTTCGGGCTCTCTCCCGCCGGCCGGGCCTGCCTCGACATCGGCGCCTCGACCGGCGGCTTCACCCAGGTGCTGCTCGAACGCGGCGCACGGTCCGTGACGGCGATCGATGTCGGCCACGGCCAGCTCGACCGGACGCTCGCCGCGGATCCGCGCGTCGGCGCCGTCGAGGGCCTCAATGCCCGCGACCTGACGCTGGTCGACGTGCCCGAGCCGCCGGAATTCGTCACCGCCGACGTGAGCTTCATCTCGCTCACCCTGGCCCTGCCGCCGGCCCTCGCCCTCGCCCGTCCCGGTGCGGTGCTGGTGGCGCTGATCAAGCCGCAATTCGAGGTCGGTCGCGAGGGGCTCGGCAAGGGCGGCATCGTGCGCGACGCCGATGCGGCCGAGGCGGCCGCCTGCGGCATCGAGACCTTCCTCGAGACGCAGGGCTGGCGCCTGATCGGCCGCATCGCCTCGCCGATCGAGGGCGGCGACGGCAATCGCGAATATCTCGTCGCCGCCGAGAAGCCCGATACGCTCAGAAGGTCCGCTCCGCTCTGACGGTCGCGGTGATCGATTGAGCGTCGCGCAGCCGGCGGCGCCAGGGATTGTATTCGCCCGGCCCGGGCCTGCCGCTGAAGGCGTCTCGGGTCGCCGTCGTGAAGTCGACCCGCCGCCATTCGAGGGCCGCGCCCAGCATGAAGCCCGGCAGCGGCCGCCAGAGGAGGTCGCCGCCGAGGTCGGTCAGCGCGAAGTCGCGCGCCCGGTAGCCGTTCACCAGAATATGCCCGCCGGTCACGGCGAGTTCCCAATGCGGCGAGAAGACGTGACGGTAGCCGGCGGCGATCGACAGCGCCTTGGTCGGCTTCAGGGCTCCGTCGGGCACCTCGTTCAATCGGCCGGACCAGCCGAACAGCGCATCGGCGCCGAAATTGCCGAGGGCATCGAGGCTCGCCGCCGCATAGGCCGTCGCCCCGCTCGTGCGCACCACCTGGAGGCTGGCGCGATCGCCCTCGCCGAGCATCGGCAGGTTGACGGTCGCCCCCGCCCCGGTGGCGCTGCCCCAACCGATCGTCGTGCCCGGAGGCGAGAAGCCGAGATAGCTGCGGTGCCGGTCGTTCTCCAGTCGGTGCAGGGCGGACATGACCTGCACCGAGCCCCAGCTCTCGGTGAGGACGGCCGAGAAGACCAGATCGGGCCAGTCGGGATCGGTGCCGACGAGGCCGTCGCGCGCCCGGGTGCGCAGCGCATTCGGCATGTCGGCCAGGATCAGTTCGTCGAAGATGCCGATGCCGTTGCGGCCTCGGTAGCCCGAGGCGGCCCATTCCAGGCTGGCGGTGACGGCGAGCGAGCCCTCGATCTTGCGCGTGATGGCCAGAAGATCGACCTTCGCGTCCGGCCAGGGCCGGTTCGTGGTCGGATTGAGCGCATACCAGCGGTCGCTGGTGCCGATATAGTCGAAGAAGGATTGCCGTCGCCCGACCGTGAACATGCCGATTTCGATATAGGCCGCATCGAGATAGACCGCCGGCACGTCGCCGCCCGTGCCGCCGGACGCGCGCTCGACGGCCAGCGAGGTCACCGTCCGCAGCGTGCCGAATTCGCTCGCCGAGCGCAGGTCGATGTCGAGACCGGCCCGCGCCGTCAGCGCGAAACGGCCGGGCGGCGGACCGGTGCCCTCGATCCGCCAGAGCCGCTCCTCGGGTCCGGAACGCGCGGTCAGGACGCGGCCGCCTGTGTGACCTTGCGCGTCGAGCCGGGCGGTGCCGACCACGGCGAGGCAGCTTTCGGTCGACGGCAGGGACACGAAGGCGGGTCCCAGGGCGGCACAGTCGAGCGGCGTCGCCTTGCCGTCGCCGGCCCGGGTCGGCCCGGCGACGAGAAGGGCGACCAATAGCGCGGCGGCGGATACGCGACAGAAGCCCATGACTGGCCCATCCCCCGCCGGCCGGACATGGGCGACGGTGTCGGAACGATACTCAGCCGGAGCAGGCGTCGACAACCCCTGATTTCAGAGCGATTGCAATCCGCGTCATCCCAGGACCGCGCGGAACAGGACCACCGCGGCCGCGCCGACCGCGACCGTGCCGATCAGCGGCAGCCGCAGGGCCGCCAGGGCCGTCACGATCGCCGCCAGGGTTTCGGCCGGCCCGGTCGCCAGGGCCATCGGGGCGATCACCGCGGTCAGGACGGCGAGCGGGATGGCGTCGAAGGCCGCCTTGAGCCGTGGCCCGAGCATCAGGCGGTCGGCGATCAAGACACCGCCGATGCGGGTTGCATAGGTGACGGCCACCATGGCCAGGATGGCGGCAAGGGTCTGCCCTTCGACGATCACGGGCGCACCTCCGTTGCACCGGCTTGTGCCGGATTGCCGACCGGCGCCGGTGCGGCGGGCGCGAGCAGGACGGCAGCGGCGATCCCGGCAGACGCGCCGGAGACGACATGCCAGGGGCTGCCAACGGCGAGATGGGCGAGGGCCGCCGCCGCCGCGCTGGCGGCGATCACGGCGCCGGCCCGCGGCGCGGCACGGAAGCCGGCGACCAGGCCGATGAACAGGGCCGTGAAGGCGAAATCCGCCCCGATCCGCTTCGGGTCGCCGAGAAACGACCCCGCCAGGGCGCCCAGTGTCGTGAACAGGACCCAGTTCACCCAGAAGGGCACCGCCATGCCGATCCAATAGGCCGGCGTCAGCGGCCGTTCGCGCGCGCGCCGTTCGGCCAGCGCCCAGTTCTCGTCGGCCATCACGCCGATGCCGATGAAGCGCACGAGACGCGGGAAGCCGGCAATCTTCGGGGCCAGCGAGGCGCCCATCAGGAGATGGCGGGCATTGATCAGGCCGGTCGAGAAGGCGACGGCGCCGATCGGGACCGGGGCGGCCCAGAGATCGAGCACGGCGAACTGCGCGCCGCCGGCGAAGACCAGGGCCGACATCAGCGCCACCTCGGCCGGATGCAGGCCCCGGCCGACCGCCAGCGCCCCGAACAGGAGCCCGATCGGAACGGCGGCGAGGAGCGGCGGCAGAATATCGCGGAGACCTGCGCGGGCCTCGGCAAGGGTGTCGGCGGTCATGGCGGAACTCGTTCGAAAGGCCGGTCTCAGGCCTGGAAGGCGGTGCGATAGGCACCCGGGGTGACGCCCATCCGCGCCTTGAAGGCGCGCGTCAGATGGGCCTGGTCCGCGAAGCCGGTGGCGGCGGCGACCTCGGCCGGCCGCTCGCCGCCGCGCAGCCGATCGCGCGCCGCCGCAACGCGGCGATCGACCAGATAGGCATGCGGGGTCAGGCCGGTCTCGCGCCGGAAGGCGCGGATCAGCCGGTGCGGCGTCAGGCCGGCAATGGCCGCAAGATCCGTAAGGCAGTGCTCGGCGGCCGGGTCGGCTTCCAGCCGCGCCCGCACCCGGGCGACCGGGCCGGGCTCGCGGCCGAGCACCGCGACCGGGATGTCGGCATGGCGCGCCAGGCAGCGGGCGAGCGCGCGCGTCATCAGTTCCTCGGCGCCGAACGGGTCGGCGCCGGCCTGCAGCCGGCGATGCGCCTCGGCATAGAGCGCCGCGCCCTCGGGATCGCGCACGGCGGCCTGCGGGAAGCACGGCGTGCCGCGGTCCCGTCCGCCGGCCAGATCGGCGGCGAGGCGGCGCAGGGTCGGGATTGAGGGATAGATCATGCGGTAGCTGTAGCCCTCGGCGAGCGGGGCGCCGTCATGGACGACTTCCGGATCGTTGAAGGCGAATTCGCCCGGCCCGGCATAGTGGCGGATGCCGCGGGCGGTCCAGGTTTCGCAGCCGGCCTCGATCGCCCCGATCGCGTAGGTCTCGTGGCGATGCGGCACATAGGCATGGGTCGTGAAGGTCGCGGTCATGCATTCGAGCGCGTCGAACCGGCCCGCGACAAAGAAGCGGGCGCTTTCCGCACCGTCGAGGTCGCCGAGGGCCCGGCTTTGATTGATCGCATCCATGGCCGGAAAGGTAGCGCTTCGGGCGACGGCGTCTTGAAGAAAATTGCGCGCCGGTCCACTTGGAGGTCCGGCCTGCCGGTCGACCGCGAGGTCCGGCCGGAACGGCCGGGCACGGGCGGCCTTCTTGGCGGTCCGGCCACCAGCGAGGACAGGGTTTTGCACGCACAGGACGGCATCGAAACGGTCACGGTCGCGGAGATCGGCCACAAGGGCGACGGCGTCGCCGACAGCAAGGCCGGACGCATCTTCGTGCCGATGTCGCTGCCGGGCGAGGTGGTGCGGATCGAACAGGCCGGCGAGCGGGCGCGCGTGATCGAGATCGTCACGCCGAGCCCGGACCGGGTGACGCCGCCCTGCCCGCATTTCGGCCTGTGCGGCGGCTGCAGCCTGCAGCACTGGGCCGAACCCGCCTATCTCGAATTCAAGCGCCAGACGGTCGCCGCCGCCTTCGCCGATCGCGGCATCGAGGCGACCGTGCTGCCGACCGTGGCGGTCGCGCCGCGCAGCCGCCGCCGCGCGGTGATCGCCGTGCAGCGCGGCCCGGACGGGCGCTTCGCTGTCGGCTTCCGCGAGCGCCTGTCGCACACCGTGGCGCCGGCGGCCGGCTGTCTGGTGGTCACCCCGGCCATCGTCGACGCCATGCCGAAGCTGATCCGGATCGCCGACATGCTGTCCGTCCCCGCCAAGGGGGCGATCTTCACGGTGATCGACACGGAGACCGGCCTCGACGTGGCGGTCGCCGAGGCGCGCCTGCCGGCGGCCCGCCGCCAGGACGTGATCACCGCGGTGCTGTCGCTCGGCTTCGCGCGCTTCTCGATCGACGGGGAGACGCTGGTCGAGGCCCGCCCGCCGCAGATGCGCTTCGGCGGCGTCGCGGTGGCGATCCCGGCCGGCGCCTTCGTGCAGGCGGTGGCGAGCGCCGAGGAGGCGCTGTCCAACCGGGTGGTCGAGGCGGTCGGCAAGGCCAAGCGGGTCGCCGATCTCTTCGCCGGCTCGGGCACCTTCACGCTGCGGCTGGCGCGGGGCGCCCATGTCCATGCCGTCGAATCGGAAGCCCGCGCGCTCGACGCCCTGTCGCGCGCCGCGCGCCACGCCCAGGGCCTGAAGCCGATCTCGATCGAGACCCGCGATCTCTATCGCCGGCCGCTGATGGCCAAGGAACTGGCCAAATACGACGCGGTGGTGTTCGACCCGCCACGCGACGGCGCCGCCCCGCAGGCCAAGGAGCTGGCGAAATCCGCCGTCCCGATCATCGTCGCGGTCTCGTGCAATCCGGCCACGCTGGCCCGCGATGCGCGCTACCTGATCGATGCCGGCTGGCGGCTCGGGCCGGTCCAGCCGGTCGACCAGTTCCTCTGGTCGCACCATGTCGAGGCGGTCGCGGTCCTGACCAAGGGCTGAGCCGAGCGCGGCCAAACTCGCGGCCGATAAGCCGGAGCACGGCAGCCCCCGCCCCCGGGCCGCCGGGGTCGGGAGATCGGCACGTTGGGAGGCCTACGCGGTCAGGATCGCGTAGACCTTGCGCACAGGTTCGATCGTCTCCCAGGTGCCGCGGAAGCCGCGCGGGATGACGAAGCTCTGGCCGGCGGAGAATTCCTCCGCATGACCGGCGTCCGAAGTCAGGCGCAGGCGGCCGACCAGGATCACGCAGAGCTCGTCCTCGGCATAGTCGACCGACCACTTGCCGGGCGCGGATTCCCATACGCCCGTATAGAAGCCGCGCGCATCGTCCTCGGTCGCCGGCCGCGTGCCGGTGACCGGCGCGCCGGACAGCACCTTGGCGGGATCGATCGGGTCGGCAACCCGGGCGAGCGGCGATGTGTCGATACGAACGATTCCCATGATTCCCTCACCCCGCGGCCGCCAACCGTTCGGCCCGTTCACGTTCCGCCTCGCTGCGCCGGGTCAGGATCGAGGCGATGATCACCGCCACGGTGACCACGCCGATCATGATGGTGCAGACGGCATTGATCTCCGGCTTAACACCGAGACGGACATCCGAATAGATCTTCATCGGCAGGGTCGTGGCGCCCGGACCGGTGTTGAAGCTGGCGATGACGAGGTCGTCGAGCGACAGCGTGAAGGCCAGCATCCAGCCCGACACCACCGCCGGCAGGATGATCGGCAGGGTGATCCGGAAGAAGACCCCGACCGGCCGGCAGCCGAGATCCATGGCCGCCTCCTCGAGGCTGTGGTCGAAGGTGACCAGCCGCGACTGCACCACCACGGCGACGAAGCACATCGTGAAGGTGACGTGCGCGAGCATGATGGTCCAGAAGCCGCGGTCGAAGTCGACGGCGACGAACAGCAGCAGGAAGGACAGGCCGAGGATGATCTCCGGCATGACCAGCGGCGCGAAGACCATGCCGGAGAACAGCATGCGGCCGGGGAAGCGGCCGAAGCGGGCGAGCACGATGGCGGCCAGCGTGCCGAGCACGGTCGCGCAGGATGCCGAGATCAGCGCGATGCGGATGGTCACCCAGGCGGCTTCCATCAGCTGCTCGTTCTCGAAGGCCGCCGCGTACCACTTGGTCGACCAGCCGACCCAGATGCCGACGCTGCGCCCCTCATTGAAGGAGTAGATCACCAGGATCAGGATCGGCAGGTACAGGAACGCGAAGCCGAGCGTCAGCGAGACCGCGTTGAAGAGCGAGAATTTCTTCATCGGCCAGCCTCCTGCGAGCGCGCCTGCGCGTTCTGGAAGAAGACGATCGGCACCACCAGGATGATCAGGAGCGCGATCGCCACCGCCGAGGCGACCGGCCAGTCGCGGTTGGCGAAGAACTCCTCCCAGAGGGTCTTGCCGATCATCTGCACGTCGGACCCGCCGAGCAGATCCGGGATGACGAATTCGCCGACCGCGGGGATGAAGACCAGCGCCGACCCGGCAACGACGCCGGGCAGCGACAGCGGGAAGGTTACCCGCCAGAAGGCCTGGAACGGCGTGCAGCCGAGATCCTGGGCCGCCTCGAGGAGCGTGTCGTCGAGCTTCTCCAGGGCCGAATAGAGCGGCAGCACCATGAAGGGCAGGTAGGAATAGACGATGCCCAGATAGACCGCCTTGGAGGTCGACAGGATGATCAGCGGCTCGTCGATCACGCCGGCCCACATCAGGAGCGAATTGAGCAGGCCCTCGTTGGAGAGGATGCCGATCCAGGCATAGACGCGGATCAGGAACGAGGTCCAGAAGGGCAGGATGACCAGCATGAGGAGGGTCGGCCGCATCGATTTCGGCGCGCGCGCCATGCCGTAGGCGATCGGATAGCCGACCAGCAGCGTCATGAAGGTGGCGCTGCCGGCGATCCACAGGCTGGTCAGATAGGCTTCGAGATAGATGCCGGCCCCGTCGAGGAGACCGAGCACCGAGATGCGTTCCGACATCGCAATGCCGGCCAGCAGCACGAAGGTGAGCGCACGCGCCTCCAGCCGGGCGCCCAGATAGGCGAAGGGCAGCGAGACCGCCACGGCGAGGCCGAAGATGCCGAAATCCGATGTCAGCCAGGCCGGCGGCTCGGCCACACCGGCCGCCGCCAGCAACGCGCCGAGGCCGGGTTCGCCGGCGATCAGGCCGATGGAGGGCAGCAGCCGTCCCGCCGCCACTGCGATCGCCGGCAGCGCGGCGACCAGCACGACGAGCGACCCGAAGCTGCGCGGCACCGCATCGACCAGCGCCTCGACCACCCGGGCCAACGCCGCGGCGACCGCCGCCACGGCGACGCCGTAGAGCGCGACCAGCAGCAGCGGCGCCCCCTTCAGGTCGCCGATCAGGCGCTGGTAGTTGGCAAACGAGAATTCAGACAGGCGCTGCCAGGTCGCGGCCAGCCCCTCGGCGATCGGATCGAAGATCGGCACATAGGGCGGCATGGCGATCGCGGTCTGCGACAGCGAGATCTTGAAGACGATCGCGAAGGGCGCCAGGAAGAAGATCGCCAGCCAGACATAGGGCACGGCGACCACGGCAATGCGACCGAGCGCGGGACGGGAACGGGACATCGGGCGAGCCTCCCTCAGCGCGTCAGCACGACGCCGGAATCCCGGCCCCAGGTCAGCCAGACCCGGTCGTCCCAGGAGATCGGCCGGTCGATCAGGCGATGGCGGTTGGCGACGGTCGCCCGGATGGTCCGTCCGCCGTCGAGACGGACATGGAACACCGACACGTCGCCGAGATAGCCGATGTCGAAGACCGTGCCGGAAAGGGCGTTGATGCCGGTCTCGGCCGGCACGTCGGGCGAGATGGCGATCTTCTCCGGACGGATCGCGAAATAGACCGTGTCGCCGGCATTGACCGGGGTGTCCGAGTTGACCTCGACGCGGGTGCCGGCGGCCTCGGAGACGATCGTAACGAGCGGCGCGGCGCTTTCCACGCGGCCCTCGATAATGTTCACGTCGCCGATGAAGTCGGCCACGTAGCGCGAGATCGGCTGCTCGTAGATCTCCGATGGGGTCGCGACCTGGATCAGCTTGCCGTGGTCCATCACGGCGATCCGGTCGGCGACCGTCATGGCCTCCTCCTGGTCGTGGGTCACGATCAGGAAGGTCATGCCGAGCGTCATCTGGAGGTCCATCAGCTCGAACTGGGTCTCCTCGCGCAGCTTGCGATCGAGCGCGCCGAGCGGCTCGTCGAGCAGCAGCACCTTCGGCTTCTTGGCGAGCGAACGGGCAAGCGCGACGCGCTGGCGCTGGCCGCCGGACAATTGGTGTGGCTTGCGCTTGGCGAAGGATTCCAGCTTGACCAGCTTCAGCATCTCTTCGACCCGGGCGGCGATCTCGCCCTTGGGCATCCGGTCCATCTCCAGGCCGAAGGCGATGTTCTTCTCGACCGACATGTGCGGGAAGAGCGCGTAGCTCTGGAACATCATGTTGACCGGCCGGCTGTAGGGCGGCAGGCCTTTGACCGACTGTCCGGCCAGCAGCACGTCGCCGGTGGTCGGATCGTCAAAGCCGGCGACCATCCGCATCAAGGTGGTCTTGCCGCAGCCGGACGGCCCGAGCAGCGCGAAGAACTCGCGCTCGTAGATGCCCAGGCTCACGTCATTAACGGCCGTGAAGTCACCGAACCGCTTGATCACATTGCGGAACTCGATCAGCGGCTTGGCCGTCGGATCGGTCCAGGGCTGGAACTTGCGTCGGACGGGACCGAGCGTCTTGGTCGACATGAGGGACACCCGAATGGAAGGAAGGGCCAGAAACGAAAAGGCCCGGCAGGTCGACTGCCGGGCCTTCGGGGATCACTTGCGCTTCATGTCGCGCCAAGTATCGGTCAAGACGCGCTGCGTCTTCGGGTCGTAGGACTGGATCTGATAGAGCTTCGCCATCACGTCATCCGGCGGGTAGATGTTCTTGTCGTTGAACACGGCCGGGTCGATCAGCTTCTGCGACGCCAGGTTGCCGTTCGGATATTTGATGAAGTTCGACGCCTTGGCGATCACCTCGGGCTTCATCATGTAATTGATGAAGGCATGGGCCTCGTCGATATTCTTGGCGTCCTTCGGCAGCGAGAAGTTGTCGAACCACATCGCGGCGCCTCCCTTGGGGATGGAGTAGCCGATCTCGACCTTCTTCTTCTCGTCCTTGATCTTCGCGTTCTTCTCCTCGGCGCGGTCGCCGGCCTGCTTGATGTCACCGGACCAGCCGACCACCAGGCAGACATCGCCGTTGGCGAGCGCGTTGATATATTCGGAGGAATGGAACTTGCGCACGAAGGGACGAATCTTCTTGAAGTGCTCAGCGGCCTTCTTGAAGTCATCCGGATTGCGCGTGTTCGGATCGAGGCCGAGATAGTTGAGCACGGCCGGGACGATCTCGTCCGAGGCATCGAGCATCATGATGCCGCAGTCCTTGAACTTGGCGGCATTGGCCGGATCGAGCACCAGCGACCAGCTGTCGAGCGGGGCGTCGGGCATCCGCTCCTTGATCTTCTTGACGTTGTAGCCGATGCCGGTGGTGCCCCACATGTAGTTCACGGCATAGTCGTTGCCGGGATCATACTTGGCGAGGCGCTCGGAGACGACCGGCCACATGTTGTTCAGGTTGGGCAGCTTCGACTTGTCGAGCTTCTGGAACACGCCCGCCTGGATCTGCCGGCCGAGGAAGTGCGCCGACGGCACCACCACGTCGTAGCCGGTCTTGCCGGCAAGGAGCTTGGTTTCCAGGATGTCGTTGGAGTCGAAAACGTCGTATTTGACCTTGATCCCGGTCTCCTTGGTGAAATCCTCCAGGATGGTCGGGTCGATATAGTCGGACCAGTTGTAGATGTTGACCTGCTTGGTCTGTGCCTGGGCGCCGCCGGACAGCACGGCAGCGATGGCAAAGCCGACCAGGCCGAGCAGCCTAGGATGGTATTTCATGTTCCAACCTCGCGATTTGACCATCATTCCGGGACTTCCGACGACCAGCCTATCGCGTCCGAACAGCGGTACAAGAGTGCCGCTGCGGCACGATCAGAGATAGGTCAGACGTTCGAGCGGGGTGATTTCGCGCGCGAAGGCCTCCGCCTCGGCGCGCTTCAGATGGGCGATCAGGCTGCGGTATTCGACGCCGAGCATCCGGCGCACGAAATCGGAGCGTTCGAACAGCGTGATGGCCTCGGCCATGCTGGCCGGCAGGGCCGGCACCGGCTCCTCATAGGCGTTGCGGACGACCGGCGGCGGTGGCGTCAATTCGCGCTCGATCCCTTCCAGCATGCCGGCCAGGACCGCGGCCGTGACCAGATACGGGTTGGCATCCGCCCCGGCGATGCGGTGTTCCAGCCGCCGCGCCGCATCGGAACTGGCCGGCACGCGCACGCCGACCGACCGGTTGTTGTGGCCCCAGGAGGCCGTCGTCGGCGCGTAGGAGCCGGGCTGCAGGCGCCGGAAGCCGTTCCAGGACGAGACGAACAGCAGCGTCGAAGCCTGCATGGTCTCGAGCAGGCCGGCGATCGCCTGGCCGAGCCGCCGCTCGCCGATCATCGGGTCGGAGAAGACATTGTGGCCGAAGCGGTCGAGCAGGCTGACATGCAGATGCAGGCCGCTGCCGGCGACATCCATGAACGGCTTCGGCATGAAGGTCGCCTTCAGGCCGTGGCGGCGCGCGACCTCGCAGACCAGCCGCTTCAGCATCACCGCGTCGTCGGCCGCCGCGACCGCATCGGCCCGGTGCTTCAGATTGACTTCGAACTGACCGGGTGCGGCCTCCGACACCATGGTGTCGATCGGCAGGCCCTGCGCCTTGCCGTAGGCCCAGATGTCCGAGAAGAAGGACGAGAAGTCGGACAGGTCCGACATGGCATACATGTTCTGCGGCGTCGGGCCCGCGGTCGCCCGGTAGACCGGCGCCGGCATGCCGTCGGCCATCGGCGGCGCCTTCGGGTCGAGCAGGTAGAATTCCAGTTCCACCGCGCAGCACGGCGTGTAGCCGGCCGCCTTCATGCGCTCGACGACGCGCACCAGCGCGTGACGCGGATCGCCCAGAAACGCCTCGCCGGTGTCGGCATGCATGGTCAGGAGCACCTGCGCGGTCGGCCGCGCCGCCCAGGGCACCGGGCGCAGGCTGCCCGGGACCGCCCGGCAATAGCCGTCCCGGTCGCCGGTGGTGACATGCAGCCCGGTCTCCATGACCTCGCGGCCCCAGACGTCCAGCCCGTACATGGAAAAGGGAAAATTGATGCCGTCCGCGAAGGCCTTGGCTATGGTCGCCGCCGGCGCCCACTTGCCGCGCAGCACGCCGTTCGATTCCGTGACCAGGAACTCGACCGCCTCCGTCTCCGGATGGGCTTCGAGGAAGCGCTCGACCTCGCCGGATTCGATGGCGTCGAGGGCATCGCCCGCCGCCGGCCCGATCTCGATACGCCCCATTACCCCCCCGTCACCCCACGGCCCGTCCCACTGCAGGCCCGACGGAACGATTCGGCCCGAAGGCGCTCCGATCGGGCGGCAGCGGCGGCGTTGCATCCGGGCGAAAATGTGATCACAGTGGGTCGACCCTGTCAACGCGCGATCCCGGTCGAAAATGCCGTCGCGAAGCCGAACCGCCGCCCCCCTCGAAATCGAGCGTCCCGGTCGCGCCCGGCCGGTGCGGACGGCTGCGGCGGGCAGCGCGCAGGACGGTGCCCCGCCGCCCGCGCCGATCCACGACCAGGTCTATGACGCCCTGAAGACGGCGATCGTGACCGGCCGGATCGTGCCCGGCCGCGCCGTGACCTTGCGCGGGCTGGCGGCGACGCTCGGGGTCTCGCCGATGCCGGTGCGCGAGGCGATCCGGCGCATCTCGGCCGAGGGCGGCCTGGTCATCCACCCCAACCGCCGCGTCTCGGTCCCCGACATGACGCGTGCCCGCTTCGACGAGGTCGTCGCCGCCCGCTCCCTGCTCGAACCCGAGGCCGCCGCGCGCGCCCTGCCGCATATCGATGCCGCCCGGCTGGCGCGTATCCGCGCGGCCGACGACGACATCGAGCGCGCGCTGGAGACCGGCGACGTGGAGGACTACATGGCCTCCAACCACCGCTTCCATTTCGAGATCTACGGCGCCGCCCGCTCCGAGGTGCTGGTGCCGCTGATCGAAAGCGTCTGGCTGCGTTTCGGTCCCTTCATGCGGCTCGTCTATGGTCGCTTCGGCACCGCCATCCTGATCGACCAGCACGAACGCGCCATAGAGGCGATCGCGGCGCGCGACGAGGCCGGTCTCAGGGCGGCGATCCGTGCCGACATCCTCGACGGCATGAACGAGATCGGCGCCGCAAGCCTGGTCGATTGAAGCCGGTTCGGGCTCGATCGCCATCGTGGTTGACGGACGGGACGGTGCCTGCAAAAATGTGATCACATTTTCGGACGGACCCATGGCGAAGAAGAAGAAATCGGTCAAGGCGCACGAGGCGGTGCGCGGCGTCGGCTCCGCGTCGGAGGCGGCTGCCTGGCTCGAGGCGCGCGGTCTCGACGACATCGAATGCGTCGTGCCGGACATGTCCGGCGTGGCGCGCGGCAAGATGATGCCGGTGCAGAAGTTCGTCGACGGGCCGACCATGGCCATCCCCGGTTCGATCTTCCTGCAGACCATCACGGGCGACTATCCGGACGACGACGAGACCTTCACGGTCGATCCGGCCGACAGCGACATCATCCTGACGCCGGACTATTCGACCCTCTCGGTCGTGCCCTGGGCCTCCGACCCGACCGCGCAGGTGATCCACGACGCCTTCCATCGCGACGGCCGCCCGGTCGAGATCGCGCCGCGCCAGCTGTTGCGCCGGGTCGTCGAGCTCTACGAGCACAAGGGCTGGAAGCCGATCGTGGCGCCGGAGATCGAGTTCTATCTCGTCGAACGCAACCAGGATCCGGACTATCCGCTGAAGCCGCCGACCGGCCGCTCGGGCCGCTCGGAGACCGGCCGGCAATCCTATTCGATCGCGGCGGTCAACGAATTCGACGACCTGTTCGACGACATCTACGACTATTCGGAAGCGCAGGGACTGGAGATCGACACCCTCATCCACGAGGAGGGGGCCGCCCAGATGGAGATCAACCTCCTGCACGGCGACCCGATCGCGCTCGCCGACCAGGTCTTCCTGTTCAAGCGCACGATCCGCGAGGCGGCGCTGCGCCACAACATGTATGCCACCTTCATGGCCAAGCCGATCGCCAACGAACCCGGCTCGGCCATGCATATCCACCAGTCGGTGGTGGACCTCGAGGACGGCAGCAACATCTTCTCCAATCCTGACGGCCAGCCGACCCGGGAGTTCTTCTCCTTCATCGCCGGCCAGCAGCGCTACCTGCCGCATGTCATGTGCATGCTGGCGCCCTACGTGAATTCCTACCGGCGGCTGATGCGCAAGTCGTCCGCGCCGGTCAACGTCCACTGGGGCTACGACAACCGTACCGTCGGCCTGCGCGTGCCGAACTCCTCGCCGATCGCCCGCCGGGTCGAGAACCGGGTGCCGTCGTCGGACGCCAACCCCTATCTGGCCATGGCGGCCTCGCTCGCCTGCGGCTATCTCGGCCTGATCGACGGCCTGTCGCCGGAGGAACCGATCGAGGGCTCGGCCTATGCGCTCGATTTCGGCCTGCCGCGCGGGCTGCTCGAGGCGGTCGCGCTGTTCGAGGAATGCGAGGAGCTGACCGACATCTTCGGCAAGGCCTTCGTCGCCACCTACCGGGCGATCAAGCAGGCCGAGTTCGAGACCTTCATGCGCGTGATCAGCCCCTGGGAGCGCGAATACCTGCTCCTGAACGTGTGATGCCGGACGCGGGGGGAAGCGCCGCCGCGCCAGCCGGGTCATCCCGGTCCTGCGCCGCCGGCCCGCCCCCGCTCCAGCTGTCGTGATCCGCCCCGCCGCCCTTCCGCCGAGACCGGCCCGAGGATGCCATGCTCCAGTCGAACCTCTATCCGACCGCGGACCTGCGCGCCGCCGACGCCCGCCACTACCTGCACCCGTTCACCGACCACAAGGCCCTGGCCGAGGAGGGGGCGCGAGTCATCGTCAAGGGTGACGGCGTCTGGCTGTGGGATTCCGAAGGCAACCGGCTGCTCGACGGCATGGCCGGGCTGTGGTGCACCAATGTCGGCCACGGCCGCCAGGAGATCGCCGACGCGGTCCATGCCCAGATGGGCGAGCTCGCCTTCTACAATTCCTTCTTCAAGACCACCAACGCGCCGGCGGTCCGCCTCGCCGAACGCCTCGCCGCGATCGCGCCGGCCCATATCAACAAGGTCTTCTTCACCTCGTCGGGTTCCGAGGCCAACGACACTGTGCTGCGCATGGTGCGCCACTATTGGGCGCTGAAGGGCCAGCCGAACCGGCAGATCGTGATCGCCCGGCACAATGCCTATCACGGCTCGACCATGGCCGGCGCCTCGCTCGGCGGCATGAAGCCGATGCATGCCCAGGGCGGCCTGCCGATCCCCGGCATCGTCCATATCCGCCAGCCCTACTGGTTCGGCGAGGGCCACGGCATGGCGCCCGACGCCTTCGGGCTGCAGGCGGCGGCCGATCTCGAACGGATGATCCGCACGCTCGGCCCCGAGAATGTTGCCGCCTTCATCGGCGAGCCGATCCAGGGTGCCGGCGGCGTGATCATCCCGCCGGCCAGCTACTGGCCGGAAATCCAGCGCATCTGCCGGAAATACGACATCCTGCTGGTCGCCGACGAGGTCATCTGCGGCTTCGGCCGCACCGGCCGCTGGTTCGGCTCGGACTATTTCGGCATCGAGCCGGACCTGATGACCATCGCCAAGGGCGTCACCTCCGGCTACCTGCCGCTCGGCGGCGTCATGGTCTCCGACAAGGTCGCCGACGTGCTCGTCAATCTCGGCGAGGAATTCTACCACGGCTATACCTATTCGGGTCACCCGACCTGCGCGGCCGCGGCTCTGGCCAATCTCGACATCATCCAGCGCGAGGGCCTGGTCGAGCGCGTCGCCAACGATATCGGCCCCTATCTGCAGGCCCGCTGGGCGGCGCTCGCCGACCATCCGATCGTCGGCGAGACGCGCATGGTCGGGCTGATCGGCGCGCTGGAACTGGTGCCCGACCCCAAGAACATCTCCAACCGCTTCACGCCGACCGGCGCGGTCGGCTCGATCGCGCGCGATTTCGCGTTCCAGAACGGCCTGGTCATGCGTGCCGTGCGCGACAGCCTGATCATCGCGCCGCCGCTGACGCTGACCCATGCGGAGGCCGACGACCTGGTCCGCCTCGCCCGCCAGACCCTCGACCTCACCTACGAGGAGCTGAAGCGGCGCGGCGTGTTCGGATGATGCCGGCGCGGACCGGGAGCCTCGGATGACCGCGCACCCGCAAGCGTCGCGCGCGTCGCCGCATGCCCCGTCGCTCTATGCCGCCACCGCTCGCGATCCCCGCGACCGCCCGGCGCTCGACGGCGACCGCAATGCCGATGTCTGCATCATCGGCGGCGGCTATACCGGCCTCTCCGCCGCGCTGCATCTGGCCGAGGCCGGACGCCGGGTCGTGCTCCTGGAGGCCAACCGGATCGGCTGGGGCGCGTCGGGGCGCAATGGCGGCCAGCTCCATTCCGGCCAGCGCCAGGATGTCGATACGCTCGAAGCCTGGTTCGGCCGCGACCGGGCCCGCGCCCTGTTCGACCTCGGCGAAGCCGCCAAGGCGACGGTGAAAGACCTGATCGCGCGCCACGCCATCGCCTGCGACTGGCGCGACGGCCTGATCCATGCCGCCCACAAGCGCCGCTATGTCGAGCCGATGTGGCGCCAGGCCGACAGGCTCCGCCGCGACTACGGCCTCGACGGCGTCACAGAACTCGATGCGGCGGCGCTGGCGGCGGCGATCGGGACCGGGGTCTATTTCGGCGGCACCCGCGACGCGACCGCCGGCCATCTGCAGCCGCTCGACTTCGCGCTCGGCCTCGCCCGCGCCGCCGAGACCGCCGGCGCCACCCTGCACGAGGCGACGCCGGCGCTGCGGATCGAACCGGGCGCGCGCCCGCGCATCGTGACGCCGACCGGCACCGTGACGGCCGACGTCGTGCTGGTCGCCTGCAACGGCTATCTCGCCGGGCTGGAGGCGGAGACCGACGCCCATGTCATGCCGATCCACAACTATGTGCTGGCGACCGAGCCGCTCGGCGCGCGCGCGGATCGCCTGATCCCGGGCCGCGAGGCGGTCTCCGACAGCCGCTTCGTCGTGCACTACTGGCGGCTCGATGCGGCCGGCAGGATGGTGTTCGGCGGCGGCGAGACCTACCGGCGCGACTTCCCCCAGGATCTGAAGACATTCGTGCGTTCGCATATGTTGAAGGTCTATCCCCAACTGGCTGATGCGGCGATCGATTTCGCCTGGGGCGGGACGCTCGCGGTGACCATGTCGCGGCTGCCCTTCATCCGACGCCTGAAGCCAGGCCTCTATACGGCCGCCGGCTATTCCGGCCAGGGCGTCAGCCTCGCCACCTTCGCCGGCCGCCTGATCGCCGAGGCGATCGCCGGCGACACCGCCCGCTTCGACGTGTTGGCCGCCCTCCCCGCCCGCCGCTTCCCCGGCGGCCGCCTCCTGCGCCACCCGTCCCTGGTCCTGGCCATGACCTGGTACGCCCTGCGGGACCGGCTTTAGCCGCTATCAATAGCTGCACGTCGCGACGCGGCACCAAGGAGCGGAAGTTCGGGCAGAACTCCGACTACAGCATTGCCGAAGTTCTCGACGTGAACGCCATGCTGGAGACGACCTATGGCACACTGCGTGGCCCCGGGAGACTTGTACACATCGCGGACCAAACAGGCGCGACGATCAAGGGCGCCGTGGGGACGAATTTGAAGCGCGGCTCTTCGTTCATGCCCGATCAGGACCGAGCCTTTCTTAGCCTCCGCACGAACTTCTGCCACTACACGGACAACCATTCGCTAGGTGAGTATGTGCGAGACTACACGATCCACACGAACGGCATTGAAAGCGTGTGCTCGCTCCTGAAGCGCCAGATCATCGGCATTCATAATTGGGTTTCGGCGAAGCATCTGCAGCGACATCTGGACGAGATGACGTGGCGCTTCAATCGCCGTGTCATGAAGGTGACGGGCCTCATGAACGACCGATTCGCGTGTGTCGAAGGCCATCTGCGCCATAAGGATCGATCGCATGGCCGGCGACCGGAACACCGGACCGCCGTTCGGGGTAGATATAGATTTCGGCGAAGCCCTCAACGATTCGCCCGCGTAAGGCCGAAAGAAGTTGCCAAAAATATCGAATTCTAAAAGCAAAAAGGCCGCCGCGGGATGTACTCCCGCGACGGTCGACACTTAATGAGAGTGACGAAGTCCCGCCGGGACACAAATGCAAGCCCGGCGGAACTGAAAGCGTCTAGCTGTTACTATCGCAACAGCGCCAATAGCCCGTGACCATATGCACGAGTCCGAACTTGGACACGCGCATGTGTTCACGGACCCAATGACAAGCACGATGTGCCGACATTGGTAGGCCTCCTTTTGGAGACCCCGTGTTGATCGGATGGCACGGCGATGCTATATGCGTAGAAAGGCATTGCTACTCGCCGTGCCTATCCGCCGGCCGGCGTCGGGAGTTCAAACCCGCCGGAAGGTATCCCATCAAACGGCTCGATCTTGGGGCGGCTACCCCTCGATTCGGGCCGTTTGCATATGGGCTTTTGAACTCATAAACCGCCCGCACGAAATGATCAATAGGTCGTGGCGTGGCGACGCTACCAATATGTGACAACAAGTGGTATCGTCCCTCATCCTTGATGGGAGGGACCTATGGGCCAGAATTTCATGGCAGCGTTGGCGGCGGAAATCGCCGAACTTGAAGGCGAACTCGATCGTGACATCCGCTTCGTGCGGCTCCGCGAATTACGCAAAATAATGGCGCTCTATGTGGGTGCTAAGGCCAGCGAGCCCGCCACGATTGTCGAGGCGCCCGCGCAGTCGCACCGTCAAACTGTCCAAATGAGACGGGTGCAGTCACCGGAGCGTGCGCGCGCATTGGCTTTAGCAAAGGAGTTTGTGGGGCGGAGCTTGGCGCCCGTACCGACACGCGAAATCTTGGAGTTTGTCCTGTCACAAGGTGTCGTGATTGCCGGCAACCCGCCACTGAACAATTTGAGCGCCATGCTTTCAAGTTCAGATGAGTTCAAGGCCGAAGGCCGATCTGGGTGGCGCGTCCGAAACAAACTTGCCGAACCGCCGGACGAACCGAGCCCTGATGATCAACGAGACGCACAGATTTACCGAGACGCTGAAGACGGCAACGACGAAGCACCGTCGCCGCCTGCGGGCGGGGGCGCAGCGGAGCGAGGCGGCGTATTCTCATGACTGCCGAGGCGGCAGGTGTGGCGTGGCATGGCGTGACTTATAGAGGCGTGGCGCTGCCTTCTCGTTCGGAATGCGGAAAACCCGGCCACTGTACCGTGCTTCTTGTTACTAACAGGCCGCCATCGTGAACGTGCGTGTCAGGTCGGACGACGTGAAGGTCAAGGAGCTATTGGTCGCAGCTTATGCGGCGAAGCAGCATGGACAACGCGAGGATTAATATAGGATTCCTGCGCGCGCAGATCGCTCGGCTCGCAGGTGATGTCGCTTTCATTCAGAATGTTTTTCTAAGGCTTAAGCCACGGCTTCAGCTCTTCGCGTGAATAAGCGTCTTTCTCTATCGTGTCCATCAACGAACGGATGGCGCCTAAATCGATCTCGTGTCCTGCGATTGCCTTTCGGGCTGCGCCGATCATGTCCAACGCTTCGGCAGCCGTCCAACGCTTACCAAACTCGACTTTGATCGGTTCAGGGATAGCGCGCTCACCATCGAACGGTTCAATACGTTGCCGAAGTCGCATGATGTCACGGCGCAGGCGCTCCGTTTCGAACAGCAACTTTTCGGCCGCATCTGCCAGCCTCTCGACTGCCTGTGCAACTGTTCCCATGGTCTCCTCCCTACCGAGGGCCTAGGCTAACACAATCTCAAGTTGAGTCGCACTGATATATAGGTCCAGAATCTAACATTTGCATCCCGCAAATGTCAGATTAAATGGACAATGTATTCAAAGAGTAGTTGGTTCAAATTCACGAGGCGGATGGATACCGTCCGCCTTGATCAAACCACAAGCGATGTGTTGTCTGCGTTGGATATCGATATCCTGCGCTGACAGTTTGCTGTTGCGTGCCCATTCCGAACGATCAACAATGCTGCCGCACTGCGGCAAGAGGCAAGCCATGGTTGGAATCAGAGAGGCGAAAGCCGCGCTCCGGCAGCACGAAGCCCGGCTGATGGCAGTGTCCGGTGTGAGCGGCGTCGGCATTCAGGACGCTGCAGGCGGCGCCGGACAGGTGCTGGCGGTCTATGTCGCGCGCAATGCTGACAGGGACGCCATACCGGCTCAACTGGAGACGACGGTGGCCGGACGCTCCGTCGTGGTGCCGGTCCGCCAGTTCGAAGTCGGCGTCGTGAAGGCGCAGGCGGTGGCGGGCAGCGCGGACCTCATGCAGATGCAGGATTTCAAATAGCCGGACCGTTTGGCCACCGTTCCGCCCGTGACCGATGCGACCGGCCGATCTGGCCGGTCTTTCATTTTCGGGAGGTCGGATCGGTCCGAGACTGGCGTACGGCGCGGCATGGTGTCCGCGGGGGCCGCCCTGGCACGGGCTCCCTCAGTCTGCCCCCTCCTCACCCAAAGCATTAACTGTCGCCGGAATGCGCGGAGCTCTCCGTGGGAGCGCCGTGGTTCGGCCGCGAACGGGACAGAATCCGCGCCGACTTTCGAGGGTGCGGGCTGGCGGCGGCCCTTCCGGCGGCGGGGGAACCGGCCGCGGGGCGGCGCCGATTGGGGGCAAGGCGCGCAGGGTCTCGATACCGAGCGCGCCGGCTTCAACAATCGAGGGAGTGTGTCATGTTGAGGAGTGTACTGGCCTTGACCGCCGGGCTTGCGCTGACGAGCGCCGCCTCTGCGGCAGATACCTATTATGGCGAACCCGACGGCGGCGACTATACCGAGCAGACTTGGCGTTCCCCGGTGCCGCCGCGCGGCATCGGGCCGGATTTCGAAGCCCAGGTCGTCGTCCGGCGGCCTCCGCCGCCGCCGCGGCTCTACGATCCCGGCCGGGGCGGCGTGGTCGTCCACGAGCGCACCGTGACCGAGCGCACCATCGTGCCGGCCCGCCCGGACGGCTGGCGCGAGCGGGCCGACTGGCGCGACGACGAGGACGACGGCCTGCAGCGCCGCCGTCCGACCTGGACCGGCTCACCCGTCGGCTACGATCCGTCCCCGGTCATGCTCGACCGGCCGGTCATGGTCGGCACGGTCCTGCCGCATACGGTCATGCTGACGCCGGTGCCGCCGCGCTACGGCTATGCCGGCTACAGCTGGGTCGCCGACCCGCACGGCCGCCGGCTCCTGGTCGAGCCGCACAGCCGGCGCGTGGTCCGCATCGTCGATCGCTGGTGATCCGACCGGCGCCACGGACATGAAGGGGGCGCGGGGCTTCGGCTCCGCGCCATCTTCGTCCGACCGGCCCGCTGCCGCCAGCGGAGCCGGGCCGCGGCGCGGCCGTCAGATGCAGCGCCCGCCGTCGACCTCGAGCGCGACGCCGGTCACGAAATCGGCCTCGTCGCTGGCCAGGAACAGGGCCGCATTGGCGATGTCGCGCGGGGTCGACAGGCGGCCGAGCGGGATCGAGGCGACGAATTTCGCGCGCATCTCGGGCGTGTCGGTGCCCATGAAATCGGCCAGCATGGCGGTCTCGCCGGCGACCGGGCAGAGGCAGTTGACACGGATCTTCATCGGCGCCAGCTCGACCGCCATCGACTTGGTCGCGGTGATCACGGCGCCCTTGGAGGCGTTGTACCAGGTCAGGCCGGGCCGCGGGCGCAGGCCGGCCGTCGAGGCGGTGTTGATGATCACGCCGCCGCCGCGCTTCTGCATGACCGGGACGGCGGCGCGGGCCGAAAGGAAGACCGACTTCACGTTGACGGCGAAGATGCGGTCGAACATCTCCTCGGTCACGTCGAGCATCGGGCCGTTGCGATGGGTGGCGCCGGCATTGTTGACGACAATGTCGAGACCGCCGAGCCGCTCGGCGGCGGCCACCATCGCCTCCACGTCGGCGCGGCGCGCGACATCGCAGGCGACCGCCACGGCGCCCGCGCCGATCGCCGCCGCGACCGCCTTGGCGCCATCCTCGTTGATGTCGGCGACCACCACCCGGGCGCCCTCCGCGGCGAAGCGTTCGGCGATGCCGCGGCCGAAGCCGGAGGCCGCACCGGTCACGATCGCAATCTTGTCCTTGAGCCGCATGGTTCCTTCCCCCTTGATCCGCGCCCTCGTGGAGCGCCTGCGTCGCTGTGCCGGCCGCCCGACCCCGGCCGCCCCTCCTCTAGCATGTCCACCGGCAACCGGGAGAGGGACCGTCGCCGCGGTCTGCGGCCGCCGAGCGCAGGACAACCTCACAGCAACGGAAAATTGACGGCGCATCGGCGATGGTGACCGGGCCGCCTGCGGCGGAACCGCCCGGACAGTGCCGCGTTGGGGTCCGGAGCGCGTCATCGCGCAGTCACCGTGTCGCCCTTATCCGCCTTCACCTTCCTGGCGGTTGCCTCGCTACCGAGGCCTTCCTGCCAGTGACCGGGATCCGTCATGCGTCGCGCACAAAACCTGCTGCTTGCCTCGACTCTTCTCGCCGGTTCCCTCGCGGCGGCGACCGCCATGGCGCAGGAGGCGTCCGGGCCGAGCACGTCCGGCGGCAGCCTGCCCTATATCTCCGGCAAGGGCACGCCGCGCGGCGAAGGCCCGCGTCCGGATCCGAAACGCCAGGAAACCAGCGGCGGCCAGACGGTCGGGACGCCGTCGGGAGCCGCGGGCGCCAGCGCGGCGCCATCCGGCGACGGCTCCAATGTCCGCGTCATCGACCTCTCCAAGGGCGGCGACCAGAGCCCGGCCTCGGGCAAGCCGGCCGTCTCGGCGACCGAACCGAAATCGACGACGGAGCCGAAGCCTGAGACGGCCGGTGTCGGAACCCGGCCTGCGACCGACCGCGTGCCGGGTCCCGCCCGGGCCGAGGATGCCAAGGCCGACGAGATCGTGCCCGCCAAGCCGCCGCGCTCCGACGCCGAAACGGCGGCCACCACCACGACGCCGGAACCGGTCCGCCGGCCCGACGATGCCAAGCCGGTCGAACGCAAGGCGGCGGGCAAGCCGGCGCCGCGCAAGACGACCGAGGCCACCCGCCGCGATCCCAACGCCGGCGGCCGGCGCACGGCCGTGGCGCCGCCTCCCGGGGGCCGGGGGGGGGGCCCCCCCCCCCCGCCCCCCCACGGCGGCGGCCCGCCGCACGGCAGTCGCGCCGCATCCGGAGGACCGGGCGGGCGACGCCGGCGGGCGTCGCGTCGATCCCTACGGCTATCCGATCGATCCGCGCGCGGGTACCGGCACCTACGGCCCGGCACCGCGCATGGCCGAGCGCCGGCCAGCGCCCGGATCGCCGGTCTATGACGACGATGACGAGGATACCGTCACGACCTACCGCTACCGGCGGTCCTACTACCCCTACGGCTACGGCAGCCCCTATTATTACGGCCCGCCCGGCTATGTGCCGCCCGGGGCGATCCCGCCCGACCGGCCGCCGCCGCGGGTCTATGCCCGCCCGGCGCAGCCGAACAACGGCGACAATTGCCACTTCCACGCCTATCCGGGCGAAGGGCCGTACCACCGGGAAATCCGGTGCCACTGGCACGCCAACCCGTATCATCCGAGCATCCGCTACATTCGCTGACGGGACATGCCGGATCGCGGCGGCGGCGTCGGGGATCGGCTGCCGCGGCCTCTGTCGCGGTCACCGGCCGGCCGTCCCGACGCGGCCGGCGGCTCACTCGATATCGGCAAACAGCGCCGGACGGGCGAGCCGCAGCGACTGGACCAGCGCGAAGGTCTTCAGATCCTGAAGTTCGCCCCGGTCGGCGCGTTCGGCAAGTTCGGCCAGCGGGATGACGACGACCTCGATGTCCTCGTGCTCCTCGGCCGCGCCACCGCCGGCGCCGGTGCGGGCCTGGTGGATATCGATCTCGGCCAGGAACAGATGCAGTTTCTCGGTTGAGATGCCCGGGGTCGAGTAGGTCGCCGCCACCGGAAGCATGTCGAACACCGACAGGCCGGCCTCCTCCTCGGCCTCGCGCCGGGCGGTCGCTTCGGGCCCCTCCCCCTCGACATCGAGCAGGCCGGCGATCGCCTCCAGCGGATAGGCGTCGTCCTCGCCCGCCACCGCGATCGGCACGCGCAGCTGGCGCACCATCACGGCGACGCGACGGACCGGATCGAACGGCAGGATCGCCGCCCCGGAGCCATGGGTCTCGATTTCCCGGCGAATCCGGCGCACTTCGCCCGACCGGAACGTCACTTCCAGGTCGGCAACCTCGAGCGTGGTGAAGCCGCTATAAACCGTGGATCGGCCGAGGATACGGAAGCGCTGGGACATGGGGAGACTCCGGCCAGTTCGAACTCCCTTCCTATCGCAAGCGGGTCCGTGGGCAAAACCGCAAGCGTCGCGACCGGCGCGGCGAAGCGGCAGCGTATCGAAAATGCCGCAAACGGCACTGGTGCGCCCACGCGAAGAGAAAGCGGCCGGCCATTTGCCGGGCCATCCCGCTTTCTGCCGCAAAGTCAGAGCGTTGGCGGCAACAGTTGACGTAAGGGAAATGCATCCCACGGGCCGATCGCCGCCACGGAGCTCTGCCGAACGGACGGAGCGGCCCGGCGCGGCGATGACTGGTCAGCGAGCGGAATGCCTCTATCTTGGGCAGCCCTGCCGGGCGGGACCCGTGCGAACGGGACTTCGTTCAAGCCTCACATGATAAGGGCAGCGTCACCGCGATGGGTCCGTCCGGACCCGGCACGGGAGGCCGCGCCCCGGGAGTTCGCCTTGGTCGTCACCTACGCGGTTCTGGTCGCCGCCTATCTGCTCAGCCAGTTCTTTCGTGCCTTCCTGGCCGTGATCGCGCCCGAACTGGCGCGCGACATCGGTCTCGATCCGGCCGACCTGGGGCTCGTCTCCGGCGCCTTCTTCGCCGCCTTCGCGCTGGCGCAGGTGCCGATCGGCATGGCATTCGATCGGATCGGGCCGCGCGTGACCGTATCGGTGCTGATGCTGGCCGCCGTCGCCGGCAGCGCCTTGTTCGGTGTCGCCTCCCGACCCTGGCATCCGGTCGCCGGCATGGCGCTGATCGGCATCGGCTGCGCGCCGGTCTTCATGGGCGCGCTGTTCGTGATCGGCCGGACGGCCGGCGCGGCGCGCTTCGCGACCCTGTCGTCGGCCATCGTCGGCGTCGGCTCGCTCGGCAACATCTTCGCGGCGACGCCCTTCGCCGCCACGGTCGCGGCGATCGGCTGGCGAAATGCGATGCTGTCGGTCGCTGTGCTGACGCTGGCCGGCGCGGCGGCGGTCGCACTATTGCTGCGCGATCCGCCGCCCCCTGCAGGTGCCGCCAAGGCGACCGGCAACCCCTTCGCCATGGGCGAGGTGCTGCGCATCCGGGAACTCTGGCCGATGATACCGCTCGCGTTGACCGGCTATCCGATCCTGGCGGCGGTGCGCGGCCTGTGGATCGGGCCCTATTTCTCGGAAGTGCACGGCCTGGGTCCGCTCGACCGCGGCAATGCGGTGATGGTGATGGGCTTCGCCATGATCCTGGGCAGCTTCGTCTACGGCCCGCTCGACCGTCTGTTCGGCACCCGCAAATGGGTGGTGGCCAGCGGTTCGGCCGTAACCGTGGCGGCGCTGGCCGTGCTGGCGCTGCGTCCGGAAGTCGGCGTGATCGGCGCCACGATCGCCTTTGCGGCGATCGGCGCCTTCGGCATGACCTACGGTGTGGCGATGGCCCATGCCCGCGCCTTCCTGCCCGAACATGTGCTCGGCCGCGGTCTCAGCCTGATGAATGCCTGCATGATCGGCGGCGCCGGTCTGCTGCAGCCGGTCTCGGGCATATTGGTCGGGCATTTCGCGGCGGCCGGCACCCCGCCCGCCGCGACCTTCGCGATCCTGTTCGGCGGCTTCGCGGTCGCCCTGACGGCGGCGCTCGCCGTCTATCTGCTCGCACGCGACGCGCGGCCGGCGCGGGACTGAACCGCTGCCGCGGCGGCGTGGAGGAGACCGAAATCATGGATTTGCAGATCGACGGCCGGGTCGCCCTGGTCACCGGCGCGACCACCGGCATCGGCCGGGCGACGGCGCTGATGCTCGCCCGAGCCGGCGCCAAACTGGCGGTGGCCGGCCGCAATGTCGCCGTGCTGGACGATCTCGCCGCGGACATCGTCCGCGACGGCGGCACGCAACCCCTGGTCCTGACCGGCGACCTCGCCCGCCCCGAGACGGCCGGCACGCTCGCCGACCGGGCGCTCGACGCCTTCGGCCGGGTCGACATCCTGGTCAACAATGCCGGCGGCTCCCGTCCGCTCGCCGCTCTCGACGACGAGACCGCCTGGGAGGAGGCCTTCGCGCTCAATTTCGACGCCGCCCGCCGCCTGACCCATCGCCTCGCCCCCCTGATGGCCGGGCACGGGTGGGGCCGCGTCGTCAACGTCTCCGGCGCGGTGATCATCAAGGCCGTCAATGCCGCCTCGCCCGCCAAGGCGGCGCTGGAGAGCTGGTCGAAATCGATGGCCGCGCGCTTCGCCGCCGAGGGCGTCACGGTCAACTGCGTCGCGCCGGGCCGGATCAAGAGCCCGCAGATCATGGAAAGGCTGCACCCGACCGAGGCAGCGCGCGCGGCCTTCATCGCGCAGAACATCCCGGCCGGCCGCTTCGGCGAGCCCGACGAGGCCGCCGCCGTCATCGCCTTCCTGGCCTCGGGGCCGGCCTCCTATGTCAACGGCGTCACCATCCCGGTCGACGGCGGCGCCCTGCGGCTGGCCTTCTGAACCCCGGCCGGCGGGCGTCGCACGCGGTGCAGACCCGATCCGCCGTTCGGGCCTGTTCCGCGCTGTCGCACGGCCGGCTATGCTGCGCCGCGACGAAGAAAATCGCCGAGGAGACGACCATGACCGCTGCCATCGTGGGCTGGGCCCATACGCCGTTCGGGAAACAGGATGCCGAGACCGTCGAGGGGCTGATCGGCCGCGTCGCCACCCAGGCGGTCGCCGATGCCGGGCTCGAGGCCGGCGACATCGACGAGATCGTGCTTGGTCATTTCAACGGCGGCTTCTCGGCGCAGGACTTCACAGCCTCGCTGGTGCTGCAGGCCGACGACGCCTTCCGCTTCAAGCCCACGACCCGGGTCGAGAATGCCTGCGCGACCGGCTCGGCCGCCGTCCACCAGGGCGTCAAGGCGATCCGTGCCGGCACCGCCCGCTTCGTGCTCGTCGTCGGCGTCGAGCAGATGACGCGGACGCCCGGGCCGGAGATCGGCAACATCCTGCTCAAGGCCTCCTACCTGCCCGAGGACGGCGCCACGCAGGGCGGGTTCGCCGGCGTGTTCGGCCAGATCGCGGACGGCTACTTCCAGCGCTGGGGCGACCAGTCCGACGCGCTCGCCGCGATCGCGGCCAAGAACCACAAGAACGGCGTCGCCAACCCCTATGCGCAGATGCGCAAGGATCTCGGCTTCGACTTCTGCCGCACCGAGAGCGACAAGAATCCCTTCGTCGCCGGCCCGCTGAAGCGGACCGACTGCTCGCTGGTCTCCGACGGCGCCGCCGCGCTGGTGCTGACCGACATGACCACCGCCCTCGGCATGAAGAAGGCCGTCGCCTTCCGCGGCCTCGCCCATGCGCAGGACTTCCTGCCCATGTCGAAGCGCGACATCCTGAAGTTCGAGGGCTGCTCGGTCGCCTGGGCCCGGGCGCTCGCATCCGCCGGCGTCACCCTGTCGGATCTCGATTTCGTCGAGACGCACGACTGCTTCACGGTCGCCGAACTGATCGAATACGAGGCGATGGGCCTCGTCCCTGAGGGCCAGGGCGCGCGCGCCATTCTCGAAGGCTGGACCACCAAGGAGGGCAGGCTGCCGGTCAACCCCTCCGGCGGCCTGAAGTCCAAGGGCCATCCGATCGGCGCCACGGGCGTCTCGATGCATGTCATGACCTCGATGCAGCTGACCGGCGAGGCCGGCGACATGCAGGTCCCCGGGGCCGAACTGGCCGGCATCTTCAACATGGGCGGCGCCGCGGTCGCCAACTACGTCTCCATCCTGCAGACGCTGAAGTAGACTTTTCCCGAAGCGCGCCCGCCGGAGCATTTCGATCCCGCGGGCGCGAAGCGGCCGGCTCGATTGCGGCGGGTTGGCGCAAATTCATTCCATGCAACGCCCGCCCGGCGCGACGATCGACCGATCGCGCGCCGGTTTTCGTCCGTCGGCCGCCAACCGCGCCCGAATGGCTTGGCGCATCCGGGCGATCGCCCGAAATGATTTTCTAGACTTGGAAAAGAAAAAGGAATTCCTGACGGCGCCGGGATTTGCTGCAGCGCGTATATCAACGGGACCAGGATCCGCCGGGATCCGCCGCTCGAAAGGTCCCCGCCCGTGCCCAGTCAGGTCATCACCGCCAACCGCCTCACCGACGGCCGCGTCGTCTGGCTGACCGGGGATCTGGCCTGGGTCGAGGACGTGAACCGCGCCGCCGTCGCCGACGACAAGGCCTTCGTCGAGGCCGCGCTGGCCAAGTCCAATCCCGCCGTCAGCGAACTCAACGTCGTCGAGCCCTATGCGGTCGAGGTCGAGGTTACCGCCGGCGGGATCGTGCCGAAATCGCTGCGCGAGCGCATCCGCGCGGCGGGGCCGACCGTCGCCGGCGCCTTCGCGGACGAGCGCCCGGCCACGCCCAAGGCGAACGACAACCAGCCCAAGATCGCCTGACGACAGGATCGCCGCCATGTACCGTTACGACGAGTTCGACCAGCAGTTCGTCCAGGCCCGCGTCGACCAGTTCCGCGACCAGGTGCAGCGCCGCATGGCCGGCGAGCTGACCGAGGAGCAGTTCCGTCCGCTGCGCCTGATGAACGGCGTCTATCTGCAGCTGCACGCCTACATGCTGCGCATCGCGATCCCCTACGGCACGCTCAATTCCCGCCAGTTGCGCACGCTGGCGGCGATCGGCCGCAAGTACGATCGCGGCTTCGGCCATTTCACCACGCGCCAGAACCTGCAGTTCAACTGGCCGGCGCTGAAGGACATCCCGGACATCCTGACCGAGCTCGCCGCGGTCGAGATGCACGCGATCCAGACCTCGGGCAACTGCATCCGCAACGTGACCGCGGACCAGTTCGCCGGCGCCGCCGCCGACGAGATCGCCGACCCGCGCCCCTATGCCGAAATCCTGCGCCAGTGGTCGAGCCTGCATCCGGAATTCTCGTTCCTGCCGCGCAAGTTCAAGGTCGCCATCTCGGGCGCCGCCCATGACCGTGCGGCGATCCGGGTGCACGACATCGGCCTGCAGATCGTCCGCGACGACGCGGGCCGGATCGGCTTCGAGGTGTTCATCGGCGGCGGCCTCGGCCGGACGCCGTTCACGGCCTGGCACCTGCGCGACTTCCTGCCCGAGGAGGACCTGCTCGCCTATTGCGAGGCGATCCTGCGCGTCTACAACCTCTATGGCCGGCGCGACAACAAGTATAAGGCGCGCATCAAGATCCTGATGCACGAGGCGGGCCTGGAGACCGTGCGCGAGCAGGTCGAGGAGGAGTTCGAGCGCATCCGCGACGGCGCGCTCAAGCTGCCGCATGGCGACATCGAGCGGATCGCCGCCTATTTCGCCCCGCCGACATTCGACACCCTGCCGGCCGAAAGCACCGCGCAGGCCGCCGCCGAGGCGGCCGATCCGGCCTTCCGGGCTTGGGTGCGCGCCAATGTCCACGCGCACAAGCAGCCCGGCTACGCCTCGCTGACCGTCTCGCTGAAGCCGGTCGGCGGCATTCCGGGCGACGCCACCTCCGAGCAGATGGAGGCGGTCGCCGATCTCGCCGACCGGTACGCCTTCGGCGAGATCCGGGTCAGCCATGTGCAGAACCTGATCCTCGCCCATGTCCGGCGCGACGACCTGAAGGCGGTCCATGACGGCCTCGTCGCCGCCGACCTCGCCACCGCCAATGTCGGGCTGGCCTCCGACATCATCGCCTGCCCGGGCCTCGACTATTGCAGCCTCGCCAATGCGCGCTCCATCCCGGTGGCGCAGCGCATCTCCGAGCGGCTCGGCGCGCCCGACCGGCAGGCCGAGATCGGCCCGCTGCAGATCAAGATCTCCGGCTGCATCAATGCCTGCGGGCACCACCATGTCGGCCACATCGGCATCCTGGGCGTCGACCGCAAGGGCGAGGAATTCTACCAGCTGACGCTCGGCGGCTCGGCCGACGAGACGGCGTCGATCGGCGACATCACCGGCCGCGGCTTCTCGACCGCCGAGGTCGTCGACGCCATCGAGACGATCGTCGACACCTATGTGGCCCGGCGCCATTCGCCCGACGAGACCTTCCTGGAGGCCTATCGCCGGCTTGGCCTGCAGCCCTTCAAGGAGGCCCTCTATGGGGCGGCCTGACCTCAGCCTTGCGGAGGGCGGCGTCGCGGGCGCGACGCTGCTCCCCGACGCCGCCGCGCTCGACGCGCTCTATGGCGGCCTGCCGACCACGGCGCTGCTCGACATCGCGATCCACACCCTGTTTCCGGGCCGGATCGCGCTGGTCTCCTCCTTCGGCACCGAGGCGGCGGTGATGCTGCATCTGGTCGCCCAGGTCGACCGGCACACGCCGATCCTGTTCGTCGACACCGACAAGCTGTTCGGCGAGACGCTGCGCTACCGCGACCGGCTGGTCGCGCGGCTCGGCCTGACTGACGTGCGCACCCTGACGCCCGATCCGGCGCGCCTCGCCGCCGCCGATCCGGACGGCATCCTGTGGGCGAGCAACCCCGATCTCTGCTGCAAGATCCGGAAAGTCGAGCCGCTGGCCGTCGGGATCGACGGGTTCGACGCCTGGATTTCGGGCCGCAAGCGGTTCCAGGCCGCCACGCGCACGGCGATCCCGGTCTTCGAGACCGAAGGCACCCGGGTCAAGGTCAACCCGCTGGCCGCCTGGATGCCGGCCGATCTCGCCGCCTATGCGACCGCCCACGACCTGCCGCCGCATCCGCTGGTCGAACAGGGCTACCGGTCGGTCGGCTGCATGCCCTGCACGACCCGTGTGGCGGAGGGCGAGGACGACCGCGCCGGGCGCTGGCGCGGGACAGAGAAGATCGAATGCGGTATCCATTTCGGCCTTGAGGCCGATGGCAGCGGTATCTGAGGGAACGGGCATGAGCGATGTATTCCGGGACGGCCGTTTCCAGGCCCAGGACTGGCCGGTCCTCGCCGCCGACGCGCCGCTGCCGGCTGCCGGCGGCGTCGTCATCGGCAAGGCGCGCTACCTCGCCGAACGCGACGCGCTCGCCGCCTCCAATGCGGCCGTCGGCCTGCTCGTCGAGCCCGCCGACAATCTCGACGACATCGCCGCCGATCTCGACCGCTTCCCCGTCATCGTCGTCCGCTTCCCGAAATTCAACGACGGCCGCGGCTTCTCGCATGCCCGCATCCTGCGCGAGCGGCACGGCTACGCCGGCGAATTGCGGGCAACCGGTGACGTGCTGATCGACCTCGTCCCCTTCATGCAGCGCTCCGGCTTCACCGCCTTCGAGGTGGTCAATGAGCCGACCCGCAAGGCGCTCGCCGAGGGCCGCCTGCCGCTGGTGCCGTTCTTCTACCAGCCCGCCGCCGACGCCGCGACGAAGCCGCTGGCCGGCCGCCCCTGGCTGCGCCAAGCCCCGCGCGCCGCGGCCGAGTAGCCGCCCCCGGCTACGCCGCGGACGGACCGTCAAGGCCGGTCACGCCGCAGCGCCGGTGCGGGCGTCGTAGGCCGCCTGCGCAGCCACGATCGCTTCGACATTGGCCTCTGCCCAGCGGGTCAGGGCCTGTGCGGTCTCGACCAGGGTCCGACCGAGGGGTGTGATCGAATACTCGACCGTCACCGGCACGGTCGCGAATACGGCGCGGTCGACCAGGCCGTCGCGTTCCAGGCTGCGCAGCGTTTCCGACAGGACCTTCTGCGACACGCCCTCGATCTCCCGGCGCAGTTGATTGAAGCGGATCGGCTTCTCGCCGAGGCGGATCAGGATAAGCAGCGCCCATTTGTCGGCGAGACGGTCCAGCACCAGCCGGGTCGGGCAGTTCTTCTTGTAGACATCGTAGGCATAGTCCATCGCGGGACCTCCGGCGGCGGGGCGGTTACCGGCAGGTGACCACCTAACCGCAAAGTGCGTTCTTCACAGCAGGATGCGTTCTCGCTATCTGCATAATCCATCGACGCTTGGTTTCCAATCGAAACCATATCAAGGGGAATGCAATGAGCGGAAAGATCCTGGTCCTCGGCGCCACCGGCACCATCGGCAAGTCTCTGGTCAAGGCGCTGCTCGCCAAGGGCGAGAGCGTCAAGGCGGCTTCGCGCGGCGGCCAGGCCGTCGAGGGCGCGGAAGGCGTCGCCTTCGACTACGGCAATCCGGCCACCTTCGCGGCCGCCCTCGACGGCGTCGACCGCGCCTTCGTTCTGGCGCCGACCGGGACGGAAGACGTGATCGCCGCCCTGAAGCCGATCATCGCCGCCGCGGCGGAGCGCAAGGTCAAGGTCGTGCTGATGACCGCCTGGGGCGTCGATGCCGTCGACGAGATCCCCTATCGCCAGGTCGAACTGTTCCTGATCGCGTCCGGCACGCCCTATGTCATCCTGCGGCCGAACTGGTTCCAGGACAATTTCCTGAACTTCTGGGGCCATGGCGTCCATGCCGGCGTGATTGCCGTGCCGGCCGGAGAGGGCCAGAGCGCCTTCATCGACACCCGCGACATCGCCGACGTGGCGGCCGCCGTGCTGACCACCACCGCCCATGACGGCGCCGCCTATCCGCTCACGGGTCCGCGCGCGATCGGTTATGCGGAGGCCGCGGCGCTGATCTCGGCCGGCCGATCGCCTACCAGGCGTCAACCGACGAGGCCTTCATCGCCATGCTGACCGGCGCCGGCGTCACGCCCGGCTATGCCGCCTTCCTGGCCTCGATCTTCTACCCCGTCCGCGAGGGCTGGACGGGCGCGACCACCAACTATGTGGCGCTGCTGACCGGCCACAAGCCGCGCGCGCTCGAAGATTGGATCGCCGAGCATGCCGCGGCCCTGAAGGGCTGACCGGCCGGCGCCACCTGCCGACTTTCATCGCTGAGAGGGGCGGTCCGCCGGGCCGCCCCTTGTCCCATGCGCATTCGCCGCGTCTTCCAGCCGCCATTGCCCTGGAGTATCCATCGTCGGACACTACATGTCTCCGCGCGCCCCGGTTGGCGCAGCGCGAAAGGGAGTTGAACTCGTGTCCGATGTCGTCGTGAAGACCCCGATGCAGTATCTCGACCGCGCCGTCAGCGGGCTGAAGAAGATGGGCGTCGCGCCGAGCCGCACCGAGGACGCCCCGGTGATCGCACTCCTGGAGAAGATCGCCGACCTCGACAAGGACAAGATCGTCGTCATCGCGCGCACCCTCGGCCAGAACTCGGTCTTCAACGAGGTCGTGCGCGAGCAGGTCGCCGGCATGACGGTCGGCGAGCGCTACAAGCTGATCACCGACGGCTTCAATTCGATCCGCGACGACGCCAAGGCGATGGTCGATCAGATCTCCGACGGCAAGATCAACGTCTTCGAACGCGCCACCAATGTCTGGATGAAGCTGTCGCGCGGCGACATCGCCGACCGCTTCGACAAAATTCGCGCGGTCTATCTCGAGGTCACCAAGGAGACGCGCAACCAGATCGAGCGCGAGGCGATCATCCTGGAGGCCTACCGGGACTTCCGCGGCGCGCTGAAGCAGTCGGAAGTGATGGCGCTCGAGATCCTCAAGAAGGCCGAGGAGCGCCTCGCCGCCGCCAAGGCGAAGCTCGACGCCGCCTCCAAGGTGGTGGCCGAATTCACCGGCGACATCGCCGAGAAGGCCAAGCTCGAACTGGTCCGCGACGAGGAACTGCGCCGTACCCAGGACGAGGACAAGCGCTACCAGATCGCCAAGGATCTCTCCGACAACCTGACCATCGGCTACAACACCTCCGAGGTCATCATGGCGCGTCTGATGCAGACGACCAACGCCAAGGAACGGGTCTACCAGCAGGCGGTCAGCTTCTTCTCGACCAACGATTCGGTCCTGACCGCGCTCAAGGCCTCGTTCACCGGCATGTTCGGCCTGCATGAATCGACCGAGAGCCTGAACGCCATGAAGGAGGGCGTCTCCAAGTCGATCGAGGTGCTGGCCGAGATCGGCGGCAAGATCCAGGAGGAGGCCGTCAAGGCCGGCTACGGCCCGACGGTCCGCGCCGACGCGGTCAAGAAACTGGTCGACTCGATCGTCAACTTCCAGGAGAAGTCGACGGTGATCATCGACGAGATGCGCAAGCTGTCGACCCAGAACTCCGCCGAGATCCGCGATGCGGTCGAGGACGGCAAGCGTCGGATCGCCCAGTTGATCGCGGAAGGCCAGCAGAGCTTCAATGTCTGACGCAAGCCCGGCGGCCGCGCCGGCCCTCGTGCCGGCACCGCCCAATGCCTCGGCCGAGCCCGGTTCCGCGCCCGCCCCGGCGCAGGAGGCGAAGCTCGACGACATCATGATGGCGATGGATGTCGTCGACACGCTGCGCCATCAGGATGCCCTGGTGGCGCGCGAGCTCGACCAGGAGGCGCGCGAGAGCCAGCTGGTCGAGCGGCTGCGCGAGATCTATCGCAGCCAGGGCATCGAGGTCACCGACCGGGTGCTGATCGACGGCGTGCGCTCGCTCGCCGCCGCGCGCTTCGTCTATACCCCGCCGCCACCCGGGCTGGCGCGTTCGCTCGCACTGGTCTGGATCGACCGCGGCCGCATCCTGCGCCAGGCCGGCACGGTGGCGCTGGTGGTGGCGCTGGGCTGGGGCGCCTACAGCTATTTCTGGGTCGGCGCCTCGGAACGCGCCGCCGAACAGGCGCGCATCGAGATCACCCAGACCCTGCCGGGCGAGCTCGACCGGGCCTATCAGGCCGTCCAGGCCGAGGCGCGGGTCGCCGAGGCGCGCAGCCGCGCCGGCGCGATCCTGGCCGACGGCCGCAGTGCGCTCGAACGCAAGGAGGCCGCCGCCGCGCGCCAGGCGGTCGCCAGCATGAACACCCTGCTCGGCGACTTGCGCCGCGAATACAGCCTGCGCATCGTCTCGCGCCCTGGCGAGCAATCCGGCATCTGGCGGGTGCCGCGCGCCACCGGCGGGCGCAACTACTATCTGATCGTCGAGGCCCTGGCGCCGGACGGGTCGGTGCTCAAGCTGCCGATCACCAGCGAGGAGGACCAGAAGACCACCGTGGTCGACCGGTTCGGCATCCGCGTCAGCCCGCAGGTGTTCGAGGATGTCCGCCGCGACAAGGCCGATGACGGCATCATCCAACATGCGGTGATCGGGCAGAAGACCCGCGGCACCCTGGAGCCGACCTGGACCGTGACGGTCCTCGGCGGCACCATCACATCCGGCTGGTGACCCCATGATTTCCGGACGCGATACGCTCGCCGCCTTCGACAGTGCCATCACCGAGGCCCGCGCGGGGGAAGGTCGCCTGGACGCGGTGCTGGCCTCCGCCACCGCCGAGGCGCAGCGGCTGCGCTCCGAGCAGACCGATGCGTACCGGGCGCTGGCCAGGCTGCGGCTCGACGCGATCGCCGCGCAGGCGCTCGACACGCGGCTCGATTCGGCGGAACGGCGCGCCCTTCAGCTGATGGAGACCGCCCGCAAGGCGCTCTCCGATCTCTCCGCACGGCGCGATGCGGCGACCGCGGAGGCCGCACGCCTGGATGCCGACCAGCGCGCCGCGGAGACCGATCTCGACGCCATCGAGGACGAGATCGCCGCGCTCGCCCGGCACACCGCCGATGCCAGCGGACACGATGCCGATTGGCAGGCCGCGCGGGACCGCCTCGCCGAGGCCGAGCGCATCGCCGACGAGGCGGCCAAGAAGGCCGCGACGGCGACTGCGGACCGCGTTACCAAGGGGGCGCCCTACGAGGGCGATCCGCTGTTCATGTATCTCTGGCGGAACGGCTTCGGCACCGCGACCTACCGGGCCGGCAATGTCGCGCGCTTCTTCGACCGCAAGGTCGCGGCCCTGGTCGGCTACCAGGATGCCCGGCCGAACTATGCCATGCTGATCGAGATTCCGGCCCGGCTGGCCGAGCATGCGGAACGGCGCAAGGCCGAGGTCGAGGCCGCGCGCGCGGCGCTCGACGCCGTCGAGCGCAGCAAGCTGGAAGCCGCCGGCGTCGGCCCGCTCGACGAGCGCCGGGCGGCCGCCCTTGCGGCGCGCGACCGCATTGCCGCCGCCGCCAAGCTCGCCCGCGACCACCTGGCCGCGCTCGACCAGGAGCTCGAGCTGGCCCGCAGCGGCTCCGACAAGGGCGGCTATGCCGAGGCGCTCGACCTGATCGCCGGCGAACTCGCCCAGGACGACATCCGCGACCTGCTCGCCGCCGCCGCCCGCACCCCGGATGCCAAGGACGATCGCCTCGTCCGGCGCATCGCCGAACTTGCCGACGCGATCCGCAAATGCGACGCCGAGATCGCCGAGACGCGCGCCCGTGCCCGCGAGATGGCCGGGCGCCGCGGCGAACTGGAGACCGTGCGTGAGGACTTCCGCCGGCGTGGCTGGGACCAGCCGCAGGTCGCATTCGGCAACGAGCGCATCATCGGCGAGATGATCGGCGGCCTGATCGGCGGCGCGCTGTCGAGCCCGGACCTCTGGCGGGTGCTGACCGAGGGCTACACCACGCGTCCGCGCCACACCGACTACGGCGGGGGCCACGGCGGTGGCGGGCCGCGCTTCCCGATGCCCGGCGGCATGGGCGACGGTCCGCGCGGCGGCACTGACCGCCCGTCCGGCGGCAATGACGGCTTCCGCACCGGCGGCGGCTTCTGACGCCCGGGCCGCCCGGTCCGCCGCCGCCACCCCCGAACAGCCTTTCAGGCACCCGCTCGCGCGACCGCTGCGGCCTGACGGTTCGCGGGTCCTCGACGCGATCGCGCGGCACCGGTAGCGCCCCGGGCCGCCCACAACAATTCCGGCGCCGAAGCCACGCCTCCGGCCCGTCGCGGCGACCGAATCCGTTGCCCCGGATGGGTTCGTAACCGCTGCCGGAAAGTCGGTTCCCCACGGAACCCCGGATGGCTTCGCGTCGTTGTTGGCAAGCGAAAGCGAGGCCACATGACCAGCACCGATACCGGCGTATCCGCCCCTGCCGTCGAGCCCGAGGACGACAAGGCGGCCCTGCCGCCGCGCCTCGAACGGCCGATGCTGGTGCAACTCGGCGTTCTGATCCGAGACATGGTCGGCAGCGGCAAGGGCGCCGGCATCGTGGTGCTGATGGGTGCCCTCGTCGCGATCCTGATCGGCAACATGGTCGGGCAGGTCCTGCTCAACACCTGGAACGGCCAGTTCTTCGACGCCATCCAGAAGAAGGACCTGGCCGGCTTCTGGACGCAGCTCGCCGCCTTCCTGCGGATCGCCGGCCTGCTTTTGTGCCTCGTCGTCGCCCAGACCTGGCTGCAGGAGATGCTCAAGATGCGCATCCGCGCCCGCCTGAGCGCCATGCTGCTGGATCGCTGGCTGAAGCCACGCCACGCCTATTGGCTCGGCTTCGCCGGCGAGCGCGGCGCTGCGGCCGATCAGCGCCTGCAGGAGGACACCCGCCTGTTCGCCGACTTCACGACCGAACTCGGCGTCGGCCTGCTGCAGTCGACCCTGCTCCTGTTCACCTTCACGGGCGTGCTCTGGGGGCTGTCGACCAACGTCACCTTCAATATCGGCGGCGAGACCTGGCAGATCCCCGGCTACATGGTCTGGGTCGCCATCCTCTATGCCGGCCTCGGCTCGGGCCTGACCTGGCTGGTCGGCCGACCGCTGATCGCCCTGAACACCGAGCGCTATGCCCGCGAGGCCGATTTCCGCTTCGCGCTGGTCCGGGTCAGCGAGAATGCCGAGGGCGTCGCGCTGCATGGCGGCGAGGCCGACGAGCGGCGCAACCTGGACGGCTCGCTCGGACTGGTGCTGTCGGCGATGCGCCGGCTCTCGGGCGCGCTGTCGCGGCTGACCTGGATCACCTCCGGCTACGGCTGGCTCGCCATGGTGGTGCCGGTCGTCGCGGCCGCGCCGGGCTACTTCTCCGGCGACTTGAGCTTCGGCAGCCTGATGATGGTCGTCGGTGCCTTCACGCAGGTGCAGACCGCGCTGCGCTATTTCGTCGACCAGTTCCCGCGCATCGCCGACTGGCGCTCCGCGGTCGCGCGCGTCACCACCTTCCGCGACACGCTGAAGGACCTGGAGGAGGATATCGGCAGCCAGGAAACGCTGACGGTCGAGACCCATCCGGACGGCAAGCTGGTCTTCACCGATGTCGCGCTGTCGCTGATCGACGGGCGGACGGTGATCGACGAGATGAGCGCCGAGATCGCGCCGGGCGAGCGCGTGCTGATCACCGGCGAGTCCGGGTCCGGCAAGAGCACGCTGTTCCGCGCGGTCGCGGGACTCTGGCCGTGGGGGTCGGGGACCGTCCAGGTGCCGCCGGCCGAAGACCAGATGTTCATGCCGCAGCGTCCCTACATGCCGCTCGGCAGCCTACGCCAGGCCCTGTGCTATCCGAGCGGGCCGGACCGCTTCACCGACGAGGAGATCGCCGCCGCGATGGAACGCTGCCAACTCGGCGAGTTCGTCGACCGGCTGGACCAGGAGGACCGTTGGGACAAGTCCCTGTCGCTCGGCCAGCAGCAACGCGTCGCCTTCGCCCGGGTGCTGCTGCACCGGCCGAAATGGATCTTCATGGACGAGGCGACCTCGGCGCTCGACGACCACAGCCAGACCGCGATGCTGTCCCTGTTCCTGGAGGAGCTGGAAGGCACCACCCTGCTGTCGATCGCGCACCGTCCCGGCGTCGAGGAATTCCACACCCGCACGCTGCTTATCGCGCGGCGCGACGGCGGCACGCGCCTGTTCGGCAAGGCGTCGAGACCGGTCGAGAAGCGTCACGGCCGTCGCTGGACCGGCAAAGTCGCACGGCTTCTGAAGCGCGAACCGTCGGCCGGTCGGGCCTCAGCAGTCCTGACTCGCCCCAGACGGGACACAGAACGGCCCATCACGTATACACAATGATTGACTTTGCATTCTCACCATGGCCTGCTGCCAACCTCGGCGAGCACCACAACAAGCGGTGCCGTCCCGATGTCAGGAGGAGGCATCCATGGCGGAATGGGTCCGGGCGGCGATGGCCGCCCCGGTGATGGCGGCGCTTGCGACGGTGGTCGCGCCGCAGGCGGCGGACGCGAAGATCACCCGCATCGAGATTGCGAAGGTCGAGCCGGCTTTCGGCGGCAAGAGCTTCGGCACGGTCGGCGCCTATGAGCGGGTGACCGGCAAGGCCTTCGGCGAGGTCGATCCGCTCGATCCGGCCAATGCGGTCATCCAGGATATCGGCCTGGCGCCGCGCAATGCCCGCGGCCAGGTCGAGTATGTCACCGACATCGACATCCTGCGCCCGGCCGATCGCGCCAAGGGCAACGGCATCCTGCTGCTGGAGGTCCTCAACCGGGGCCGCAAGCTCGCCTTCAACTACTTCCATATCGGCGCCGGCGGCAACGAGGCCGAGCTCAACGCGCTCGCCAAGCCCGGCGATCTCCTTTTGATGCAGCAGGGCTATTCGATGGTCTGGCTGGGCTGGCAGGCCGACATGCTGCCCGGTGCCGGCCGACTGATGCTCGACGTGCCGGTCGCGCGTCATCCGGACGGCTCGCCCGTGACCGGGGTCGTCCGCTCCGAATTCGCCCCGTCCGCACCGACCTTCGTGCAGAACCTGTCGAGCGGCTGGTTCACCACCATGACCCACCGCAGCTATCCGACGGTGGAGACCGACAATCGCAAGCCGCTCGCCGACGGCTTCCTGCCGAGCCTGACCGTGCGGGCCAAGGAGCAGGAACCGCGCATCGTCATTCCGAACACCGAATGGTCCTTCGGCGCCTGCCCGAACGGGGGCGAGGCGAAGCCGTCGGATACGCAGATCTGCCTGCCGACCGGCTTCCAGCCCGGTCGCCTCTACGAACTGATCTATCGCGCCAAGGACCCGCTCGTGATGGGTCTCGGCTATGCGGCGATCCGTGATTTCGGCAGCTTCGCCAAGCGTGCGGCCAAGGACGATGCCGGCACGGCGAACCCGGTCTACCGGGCCGACAACCGCGCCATCGTGATCGGCGCCTCGCAATCGGGCCGCTTCATCCGCTCCTTCCTCTATCTCGGCTTCAACCGCGACGAGGCCGGGACGCAGGTCTTCGACGGCGCCATGCCGCATATCGGCGGCGGCCTGATGCCGCTCAACGTGCGCTTCTCGCAGCCCGGTCGTGCCTGGGGCCAGCAGGTCGACCATCTCTATCCGGCCTACGAGTTCCCCTTCTCGTATGCCCGGATGCACGACCCGATCACCGGCCGCCGGCAGGGCCTGCTCGACCGCTGCCAGGAGACCGGCACCTGCCCGAAGCTGTTCCATACCGCGACCTCGCTGGAGGTCTGGGAGGGCCGGCAATCGCTCGGCCTGACCGATCCGATGGGGACCCGCGACGTGGCCGATCCGGCCAGCGTGCGCACCTTCATCTTCGCCTCGACCCAGCACGGCGCCGCCGGCCTGCCGCTGCCGACCGCCGAACCGTTCGGTCTATGCCAGCAGCAGTCCAACCCGAACCCGCACACCTATTCGATGCGGGCGCTCTTGACCGCGCTGACCGGCTGGGTCCGCGACGGCGCCGAGCCGCCGGCCTCGATCACGCCGCGCATCGCCGACGGCACCCTGGTGGCGATCGATCAGGTCCGCTTCCCGGCCATCCCGGCCAACGCCTACGGCAACGTCAAGCGTCCGGCCGTCCGCTTCATCGGCCAGGGCAACCCGCTGCATGCGCTCGACTTCGGGCCGGATTTCCGTGCCGGCGAGCAGTCCGGGGTGATCACCCGCGAACCGCCGACCGCCTCGCCGCGCAGCTACGGCGTGCTGGTGCCGCAGGCCGATGCCGACGGCAGCGATCTCGGCGGGCTGCGTTCGATCTTCCAGCGCGTGCCGATCGGCACCTACACGGCTTGGAACCTGTTCCGCGCCGGCCGCTTCGAGGATGGCTTCTGCAATTTCAACGGCAGCTTCATCCCCTTCGCCCGCACCCGGCAGGAACGGCTCGACGCCCACGACCCACGCCTCTCGATGGAGGAGCGCTTCCCGACCAAGGACGCCTATGTCGCCGCCATGCGCGCGGCGGCCTCGGCGATGGTCGCCGAGCGGGTGCTGCTGCCCGAGGACGCCCGGGCGCTGGTCGGCCAGGCCGAAGCCGAGGGCATCCGCCTGGCGCCGTGATCCGGCGCCCGGCCGTCACGCACCGACGTCGGAGCGGCCGGATCGAAAGGTCCGGCCGCTGCCGGCTCAGGCGTTGAGCACCACCAGCACGCCGACGACCAGGAGGGCAATGCCGAAGCCTTCGCGCGGGCTGGTGATCTGGCTCATCAGCCGGTGCGAGACGGCGAGCGAGAACAGGATCTCGACCAGACCGAGCGTGCGCACATGGGCGACCGGTTCGAGCGCGAAGGCCGCAAACCAGCATTGCGACGCGAAGGCGCCGAGGAAGCCGGCCAGGACCGAGGGCCGCCAGGCGCGGAACAGCTTGATCAGCGCGGCGCGATCGGTGGCGATCAGATAGCCGGTCAGGATCAGGGTCTGCAGGCCGAGCCCCGCGGCCAGCGTGGCCGAGGCGGCGACCAGAAAGTTCGGCAGACCGAGCGATTGGATCCCGCCTTTGAAACAAACCGCGGCCAGGCCGAACAATCCGCCCGAGACCGTGCCGAGAATCGCGGGCGTCCAGTCGCGCGCCGCCCCGTCGGCCGACGCCTTGGGCCAGCTCATAATCATCACGCCGGCGGTCGCCACCACGATGGCGCCGGCGAGCATCGGGCTCGGCACTTCCGACAGGAACAGGATCCCGAAAATGGCGACCTGGACCGGTTCCGTCTTGGTGTAGGCGATCGTGACCAGGAAGGATTTCGACTTCATCGCCTGAAGCATCAGCCCGGTCGCCAGGATCTGGGCCAATGCGCCGCCGAGCGTCCAGAGCCAGAATCCACCGGTCGGCACCGGCAATGCGGTTCCGCTCACGGTCGAGATGATCAGCAGGAACAGACAGCCGAACGGAAGCCCGTAGAGGAAGCGCACATGGGTTGCCCCGACCGTGCCGACTTCAGCGATCAGATCGCGCTGCAAGGCATTGCGCAACGTCTGGCCGCCCGAGGCGACGATCGTGAATAGAATCCAGAGATACGCCATCATGCCAACGGGATCCAGACCGACAGGGAGCCACCGACCATAAGCCATCGAACGGCCGCGTCCAGTCCATGACCCGCCGGCGCGCCGGGAGCCTGTCAGGAACTCCGTGCATGGGTGGATGGCCGGGCGCCTCCGGCGCACGGATGCCCGGCAGGCCCATACCGGCATGGCTGCCACCGCGCCCCGGCGATCGCGCCCTTCCCGACCGGCGGCACCCCATGCTGCGGTCGCGGGACCTGGACGGCAACGGGTGGCGGCCGGCGGACTCCACCTTGCGCAACGGACAGCGCCGCCGGGCCGGCAGGCGGCCATCCGCTACCCGATGCGACGGCGCTGGCGAATGACGCGGGCCGGATTGCCGACGGCGACCGACCAGGCGGCGAGGTCCTTCATCAGGACCGCGCGCGCGCCGAGCACCGCCCCGTCCCCGACCATCACGCCGGGACCGACGAACGCCTCCGCGGCGATCCAGGCCCTCTCGCCGATCACGATCGGCCGGACCTGGAGCTGGAAGTTCGCATCGTCCACGTCATGGGTGCCGGCACACAGATGCGCGCCCTGGGAGACCACGCCGTAGCTGCGGATGGTGACGGGGGCCATCGCGTAGCAGTTCACATCCCGGCCGAGGCAGCTGAAACTCTCCATCGTCAGATTCTTCGGATCCCAGACCCGGACACCGGGATAGACCTTCGCGGTCGCCGCCAGCCGCGCGCCGAACAGGCGCAGCAGCAGCCGGCGCCAGGCGTGACAGGGGCTCGGGGTCCAGATCCCGCAACACCCCCAAACCAGCCCCCAGATCAGCCGCCGGAGACGATGGCGAAGCGGAAAGCTCGGTCCGCCCTCGAGGGGGCGGCTGCGCGAGGCATCCAGGGGCATCACCATGCCCCGCCTCCCGCAACGGCGCGCGGACAGCACATGTCGTATCGCATCGGTGCCAAACGCCGATGACCGGTCAGGCGCTCGATCCCCCGCCGGGCCCCCGTGCAGAAGTCACCGCGGCCGGGCAGTCGCTCGACACGATGCGAGCCGAGGAAGCCGGCGCCGCCGATGACCTGAATGCGTTTGCACGGCATGCTCTTCTCCAAGGATTGCGGCTGACGGTGATCGCCTGCGGCACCGACGGTGCCGGAATGGAGCCCGCGCCCTTGATCGCCGCGCCGACGCAAGAGACCGGTAGCGATGCGCCGGGACCGACAGCGCGGCCGCTGCTCCGCCGACAGGATCGGAGGCCCCGCCGCCTCAGGTCAGGCCGTTCGTCTCGATCGGCGCGCCGATCGGGGCGGCACCATGGGGACCGAGAGACGGGCGGGCGGGCGACGGCAGCGGAGGCGGCTTCTCGATCTCGTAGATCTTCACGTCGACCAGGAAGCGGAACCAGAAGCTTTGCAATACGCAATATATGACGCCGGGGATCCCATCCAGAAAAGCAAGATGAAACAAGAATCGATAGACGAAATAGAATCCCGCCCGCCAGAACAGCGGCAGCGCATAGTATTTCATCTTCATGTAGCGCTTGCGTTGGCTGGGCAGGCCAAAGGCTGCGGGCCGCAGCTGATCGGCAGCCGAACGCCGCTCGGCCGCGATTTCTTCCGCCTCCATTGTGGCCCAGCGGTTGTGGCGCGCGGTCCACTCGGTGATCGTCTCGATATTGTGATCGATCATCCGTCCCTTGAGAAAGCCGGTCCGGCCCGAAGGCACGAAATGCTGATCGTAGCGCCGGTTTTCGCACCGCCCGAAGCCGGTCCGGAACAGCCGATAGTGCCACGTGGTCGCGACGCCGCCCCACCGCAACACCTTGCCCATGAAGGCGGTCTGCCGCCGCAGCATGAAGCCGTCGAAGGCCACCGTCTCCAGATCGATGGCCATGATCTCGTCGATCAGTGCGGGGGTCAGCTCTTCATCGGAATCGAGATGAAGCTGCCATCCGCCCGGGGACGGAATGTTCTCGATCGCCCAGTTCCGCTGGGACCCGTAGTCGATGAACTCATGCTGAAGGACCCGGCAGCCCAGAGCCCGAACGATGTCCAGGGTGGCATCGGAACTGAACGAGTCGACGCAATGGATGTCGTCGCTGAGCCGTCTGGCGGCGCTCACCGTGGTGGCGATCGTCCGGCTCGAATTGAAGGTGAGGAACACGATGGTGATGCGGGCTGGCATATCGGTTGTTCAGCTCTCGTGCAGGTTCAGGCCGCACTCTTCAGCGACCGGAAGGGGCATCTTCGAGGTCTCGGGAATCCGGGCGGCCTTCGGCCGCCATGTGGGCTTCGGCCGCCAAGTGGGCTTCGACCACCAAGCGGGCTTCGACCGCCGGGTGTGCCTCAGCCGCCGGGCGGCAGGCTCACCGCACCGTTCATGGCCCGTGTCCTACGGGCGGCATGCTCGGAGACGACTTCGCGGCAGACATCGTTGAGGGTGCGGACGGCGTTTCCGATCTCGAACGCGGCCAGAAAGCCGGCACGGGCCGAGCGCCCCATCTCCGCACGCGCATCCGGCGAGAGCGCCAGAAACCGGGCCAGCAACCGCGTGATGCCGGCCAGGTCATCGGTCTCGGCCAGGCCCCCTCCGCTCGCGACGACTTCGCGCCAGATATTGACCTTGTCGGTGATCAGGACCGGTCGGCCGCAGGCCATGGCTTCGGCCACCACGATGCCGAAATTCTCCTGGTGCGAGGGCAGCACGAAGGCGGTCGCATTCCGGTAGGCTCCCCATTTGGCGGCGTCGCGAAGCATTCCGGGCCAATGCACGCGCGAAGAAATGCCGAGCGCCTGCGCACGCGCCTGCAGCGCCCGTCGCGTCTCTTCCTCCGCCGGGCCGGCCATCACGAGGTCGAGATCGTGTTCGGCGCATCCGGCCGCGAAGGCCTCGATGAGGAGATCGCATCCCTTCTTGGGATGAATGCGGCTGAGATAGAGGAGATAGGGCCGCGTCAGCCCGGGAACGCGATCCCGAAACGCGGCCGTCTGCTGATCGCGATCGTCCGGCGGATCCGCTGCGCCGTAGCCGACGACCCGTTCCCGCACCGCGTAGGGGCGGAAGACCCCACGCGCGCAGACCTTCTCCTCCTCCGACGTAAAGAGGACCCGGCTCGCGGTGTTGAGTAGAACGCCCTCGTTGAACCACCAGAAGACCTGTTTCAACAGAGACTTAGCCGGATAGGTCCGGCTGAACCACGGATCCAGCATGCCGTGGGTGAAGACCAGAAAGGGAACGCCGGATTCAACCAGGGCCAGCCGCGCGCCCAGGGTCGAATAGTTCCACAGGCCGTGAACGACGACGACATCGTAGTCGCGCACGTGACGCTTCAGCCAGGAGACGAAGGCGGGACGATAGCCGTATCGGCGCCAAGGCAGCTTGCGCGCCCAGCCCGGCGCGACGCCCTCGGCATCCCCGCAGGCCGTCAACGGGATCGGAAATCCCGCCACCCAGGGCGCATCCGGCGCATCCAGCGACACGACATGCTCCTCGACACCGGCGGCCGCATGGAACGGAGCCTGCTGCCGGATCGCCTCGATCGGGCCTCCGTCGGCCGGATTGACGCTCTTGATGATCCTGAGCCGCCTCATCGTTGCGCCCGCATGTCGGCCTGCGGCGACGCTGGCCCGGATGCCGTTTCCGGGGCCGACGGCCGTCCCGCAGCGCGTCTCAGGATGAGGCGCCGGATGGGCTGCTCGTAGACGATGAAGACGACGACCGATCCGGCGATGGTCGCGACAGGACTGACGAACTGATCCCAGGGGGCCGGGATGATCGAGCGACAGATTTCGCGAACGGGTCCTTGCAGGATATACATCGCGTAACTGGCGCCGCCCAGCAGGACGAGACTTCGACTGGCAAACACCTGCGAAACGACGCCCTCGCGGCTGGTCAGGCTCAGGATCAGAAGGCCGGCCAGAAGGGTGACGACGGCTTTCTCGTGGACGTTCGTGGCCAGCGACAGGAAGACCAGCGCGGAGGCGACGATGAGCAGCTGGGGCAAGGAACGACCGAGCCACAGCGGCATCTTCGGATAGTCGCAACCCAGCCGATAGAGCGCCATGCCCAACACGAATTCGGGCAGTCGAAACACAGGCAGCCAGACGGCCGTGTGGCTGCCGACAAACGGGATCGTCATGACGCCGGGGGACACGTTCGGCAGGCCGAGCGCCACGATTGCCAGCGCGCACGAAACCGACACGATCAGGTTCGCCCGCGGCGTGATTTCCCGGAATGCGACCATCAGCAACGGGAACAGAAGATAGAAGAACGCCTCAACCGACAACGTCCAGGCCTGCATGATCCATGTGAAGCCGCGCGCGCTTTCCGGCGGTGCCCAGGCCTGGATCATGAGCAGGACATAGGTGCCGTCGATCGCGGAAAGCGGCACTTTCAGAACCGGCAGCGCGAGCAGAAGCGCCAGTGCGTAGACGGGATAGATCCGCGCAAATCGTGCGAGGCCATAGCCGCCGAGGTCGCGAAGCGTCAGCCGGCTCCGTCGATGCGCGTAGCTCAGGATATAGCCGGACAGAACGAAGAACAGGCTGACGCCGAGGTATCCATTGTGGAACAGGTTCACGACCGGCTCCGGCGCGCCGATACGCACAAGAAATCCGGCGCCGAAATGAAAATTCAACACCAGCAGGGCGGCGAAGAATCGAACGCTCGTCAGGGCGTTGATTTGTTCGCGGCACATCATGGGTTCATTGCTGGATCTCATCGGAGTATCGGCCTTCGAAACATCATTGGATGCCCTCGAGATCCGGTTCGGCTGTCACGCTTCATGGGAGCAGATCGGATCTCTGAAACGCAGGAGCGGCCGGCGTCCGGAAACCCGTTCGGAAGCCGATGCTGCGCTCGGCTCCAGACATCAGGGGGCGGCAGGCCTGACGCGAAATCGCTACTGGCGGGCGGCGGCCGCCCGCCTCATGGATTCGGAGACCGCGACGGCGAGCAGGATCATGGCGAATTTGTCGGGCGCAAAGAGTGCGCCGTTGAAATTGGCCGACGTAAGCAGGTAGAGACCGAGCGGCAGGGTTCCGGCACTGCGAAGATAGACGATCAGCATCGCGGCCCCCGGCAGGCCGTAGAGGAAGAGCGCGTTGAAGAGCCCGTTATGGGCGATTTCCGACGGCACCATTCCGCCGGGCATCAGCGGGATCAAGGCATCTTCGAACCGGCTGACCGCCACGCCGAAAGGATGCTCGACGATGAAGCCCGCGAGCACCTGGAAAGGAACGACGATCCGGGCCTCGGTCGATAGGTCCGCCTGCAGGCCTCCGGTTCCGGAGAAGCGATCGAGCAGGTAGCCCAGGATATCCAGTCCGAGCAGCGGACCGAGGACGACAAGCGCAAGTCCACCCGATGCCAGAGTCACGGCATGGCGCCGGTTCGCCATGGCGGGCACGATGACGACCAGCAGGAAGGCGGCGATGAACGCAACGGAATGGCTGACGGCGCCGGTCACGAAGATCATCGCCAGCATCCACCGCGCCTTCCGCATGGTCCCCATCAATGGAACGACCATGATGGCGAATGAGATCAGCACGAAGGCCAGATAGGAGGGCTCGCGGAAGGTCGCGTTCGGGCGCAAACCTCCGAACCGGCCGCCATAGGTCAAGGCCGCCTCGAAGGCCGCTTCGGTCGGAAGCGTCTTCGATTCGACCGCAAAGTAGTCGACCGGTATCCCGAAATAGACGCCGCTCTGGTAGAATATCCTCTGGGCCAAGCAGAGCACGAGCAAGCCGGACAGAATTCCCGCGATCACGTTCAACAGGCGGGTCGGGTCGGCAATTGGCGGTCTTCGGGTGAACTCCCGAATGCCGGCGACCAGAAGCACAAAGATCAGCCCCTCGCGGCCGGCGCGCAGCAGGTCGGAGCCCCAGCTGCCGGTGAACTGCGCCACATTCGTCATCAGGATCACGGCGAAGAGGACGATCGCCGGCAAGGCCCATTGCAGCCCGCTGATCAACGGGCGGAACCACCGCACGATCTCGGCGACCGAAAGCAGGATCGCGACCGAGACATAGTAGGAGGCGCCGATCTGGATCAACGGCGTCAGCAGGAGCATGGCGACATCGAGCATCGGCTTGGACGTCCATCACGTCGTCGGGGGGAATGCCGGAGGTGCCGCAGCGCCCGCGAATACATGGTCGAGGATGGCCAGCATCTGGCGCGCACCGGCCGCCCCGGTCAGATGAGCGAGCGCCCATTGGGTCCGTGCCGCACGCGACGCCGCATCCAGACGCTCCGATGATGCGGCCAGGTCGGCAAGCGCCCGCGCGAGGGCCGCCGCGGTCGGCGCGGGCACGAGACTCCCGTTGCCCGGACGACCAAGGCAGGACGACGCGCCGACCTGGCCGGTCGCCACCACCGCCGCACCGGCCATCAGCGCCTCGCCGACGACCACCCCCCACCCGTCGTCGGTGGTTGTCGATGGGACGACCAGGACATCCTGGTCGGCGAGAATGCCCGGAATCTCGGCCATCGGGACGGCACCAAGAAACCGGAACGGGACTCGCGCCTCGGCTTCGGCGCGCTGAACCGCTGCCGCCTCCGGGCCGGAGCCGGCGACCGTCACGGACATCGGCAAGGCGCCTTCGAGACGCGAAACGGCCTCAAGGAAAAGGTGGATCCCCTTGGCGCGGGTCAGCCGGCCGAGAAAGGCGACGCGCAGGCAGCCGTCGAAGGCGCGGCCCGACAACGGGGCCGGCGCCTGGACGAAGTAGCCGAAGGGGAAGATCCGGTCGGACCGATAGGCCGCACGGCGGAACCACGGCGGTCCATTGCGCCCGATCGCCAGGACGAAGGCCACCTGTCGACGGATGGCCCCCTCGGTCAGAAGGGACTGGGCCAGCCGAGCCAGGCCGGCCAACCCTTCGGAGGCGCGCGGCTCTGACATGATCGCGAAGCGAAGCCCGCCGGCCAGAACCAGGCGCAGCGCCAATTCGTTGGTCGGATTGTGCCGGATGCCGGAAAAGACATGCACGGTATCCGGCGGGGCGTCCACGACCAGAGCCGCCACCAGTTCGGGTGTCGGTGCGACCGTGAACAGGGCCCGGCTGTCCGCATCCAAAGCCCAGCCGAGCCTTTGCCGTTCCGGCGCGATATCCGCGTGCGCCACGGCCAGGCACGATGCGACTGTCCGGCACTGCCGCAAGGCCCGGATCACGTCGGCCTTGTGGGGTGAAGCCGTCGGCTCCCAGAAGATGATCCTCCACCTAGTCAAACAGGAACGCTCCGAGCCCCGCCCCGACGGCGGCCGATGACAACCGTTCCTTGACGCGCTGCCGCCCAGCCGCGGCCCGGGTCGCCGCCGCCTGCCGGTTGCCTTCGATCCAGACCAGGCGCGCTGCCAGTTCTTCCGCCGCTTCGGTTTCGAGGATCACCGCGGTCTCGTCGTCGAACACCATGCGCATGTCGCTCACATCCGTGCTCAGCAGCAGCATCCCGGTGGCGGCGATCTCGACAACCTTGGAGGGAAACGTGGTCTGGCCGACGCTGTGGCTCGGCAGCTTGAGGCACAGGCCGACGGCGGACAGTCCGACCAGCGCCCGATAGGTCGCCGCCGGGACGAGGCCGTGCAGCGACAGGCGCAGACGCCCGACGCCGTTGACCTCTCGCGCCAGATCCGCGAACAGGGCCGCGTCGTAATGGCCGGTCAGATGGAAATGCAGGGCCGCCTCGGGATGGTCTCGGACAATCAGGCGAACGGTCGCCGCAAAGAGATCGCTCCCGGTGCCCGGCATGATGTTGCCGCCGAAGGAGACATGGAGTTCCTCGCCGAAGAAGCGATCGCCGGCCGGCTCCGGGACGTCGAAGTAATCGGCCACGCCGTAGATCGCCATATAGGTGTCGAAGCCCATCCGGCGCGCGAGCTGGTGGGAAACCGTCAGCCGACGCCGGGCACAGAGCCGGTCCAGAATCGGATAGGCGATCCTGGTCACCCGGGAGATCAGGTCCTTGTCCTGCGCGATGGGGCCGTCCTCGATGTCGAGGATCGCCGGGTTGCCGGCCAGCCGCAAAACGAGGGCGGCGAACACATATTCGGGGAAGAAATTGTAGAGGACGACCCGGTCGCCGCGCCGCACCGTCCGCAGCGTGAACAGCAGCAGGGCGAGCCCCGCCGTCATCCGCTTGACCACGAAGCGTCCGGCCACGGGGACGACCATCATCGGCACGGGATGATCGTGACAATCCTCGGCTCGGGAGAACAGGCGCCGGAGCGGCCCGGGGACGACGGAACTGACGACGATCGCATCCCGGCCGGCGGCCTTGAGGGCGGAGCAGACGCCGAGCACCTTGTTGCGCACGGCCGGAACATCCAGAAACGTGCCGTGAAGGCCGTTCAGCCGGTCGCTGGATACGGGGGCGAAATAGAAGACGCGAGGCGGCATAAGGAGAACGGCTCTGCTCTTGGCGTTGAAGGGGCGCATCGGCGCTTCGCCGGGCGACGCCGCCCGGGCGGCGGGCCATCGCTTCGTCCGACCGGTCGCCGATCGATCCGCCTAAGGTTCGGATATCGGCGATCGAGACGTCGCGGCGGCGGTGACCGCATCGGCAGCCAGCGACACTCCCGCGGCCTCCAGAACGATGTCCTGGTAGGCACGGCCGAACGCCGCGAAGCGTTCCGGCCGCAGCCGCTCCGCTTCCGCTCGGAACAGCGCATCGCTGTCCGGTGAAGCCGTTTCGGCGACGTCCGACATTGCCGCCGCCAAGGCGTCCGCATCGTGAGGTGGGAAGTAATGGCCGCGGTCCGGCGCCTGTTCCCGATGCACCGGAATGTCGGACAGGATGACGCTCTTGCCCATCGACTTGGCCTCCTCCACCGAGGTGCTCCAGCCTTCGAACAAGGACGGGTTGATGACCGCGACGGCGTGCCGGTAGAGAGCGGCAACATCGGGAAAGGGAACGACGCCGAGCGCGCGGAAGTCGTCGGCGACGCCAAGCTCGACGGCCCGCGCCATGACCGCCTCTGCATGGTCCGGCGCGCGGAAATCGCGCATCAAGCCCGTCGAGATGACCAGCCTCGGCATGCCGCGCGCCCGAAGGCGCGCGAGCGCCTCCACGACAACCGCATGATTCTTGTGCTTCCAGAACTGGTTCGGCAGATAGAAATACGGCCGGTCGATGCCGTATCGCGCCCTGAGGATGAACTCGGCGCGTTCCTCCCCCGGACTGCCGAACCCGGATACGAATCTGAGGACGCGACTGCGGGCCAACGCGGCCGGCTCGAAGCGCGACAGATCACTCTGTGCGCTCGAACTGCTCAAGACGACGAGCCTCGATTGCCGGACATTCTGCCGATAGCCGATCTCCCGCCGACGGATCTCGGACGGAGGAAACAGATCCGGCAGATGCAGATACTGGAAATCCGGGATCCAGGTGATCGCCGGCAAACCGGCGCGCGGCCCGAGCGGCGGGCTGTGCGACAGGACGGCGACGCCCTGCGCGCGCAGATAGGTTTCCAGCACCAGGTTGCGACCGGCCGCCCGTTCGACCGCCTTGCCCAGCAGGCGAACCGGATGGCGGCGGGCGACGAAGGACGTCCTGACGATCCCGATGCCCCGGAACCCTTCCAGGAGCACCTGCGGGGTTTGGGGGGCGGCGAACACGACCGGCTCGATGCGCCGGTCGGGCAGGCTCATGACCGCCTGACACAAATTGGCGATGTAGTTCACGCCGCCGAGCCAGCCCGCATCGGTGGCGTTGACGATGAAGGCCACCCGGATCATTCCGCCCCCCGCGCGTACCATTCCGCGTAGGCGGCGACCTCGGTAGGCAGATCCCGCGAAGGGCTCCACGCGAGATCCCGGGTCGAGGCGATGTCCGCCTGGTAATGCTGCGGATCGCCCGGTCGGGCCTGCCCGGAAAAGCGCGGCAAGAGACCCGGCCGCAGCGCGCGGGCGAGAATTTCCAGAACCGTGCGGTTGGACGTCGCGACGCCGGTCCCGCCGTTGAAGACCGGACAGTGTCGGCCGGCCGCCTGCGCGGCCGCGCCGATCAACCGGGCGGCGTCCTCGACATGCAGCCAATCGCGTGTCTCTTCGCCGGTTCCGGCGAAATCGATCTCGCCGCGGCTGAACTTCAGGCTGGCGTCCCACAGCAACTGCTTGCGCAGCCCGATCCCGTAGATCGAGAACAGACGCACCGCCGCGACGTTCAGTGAAAAGTGCCGGGCATAGGAGCGGGCCATGTCCTCGACGATGACCTTGTTGGTGCCGTAGGGAGACACGGGATTGCGCGGCGCATCGACCCGGATCGGCAGCGTCTCTGCCAGTCCGTAGACGCCGGCGCTGGACGGAACGACGAGACGTGCCGCCGGCACATACAGGCGCTGATATTCCAACACGGCCAAGGTCGTCAGCACCGAGCGTTCGAAGTCCTGACGCGGATGCGACATGGAGTAGGCGACCGACCCCGACCCAGCGCAGTGGATGATCACATCCGGCTCGCCGCCATAGGTCGCCAGGGTATCGAGCGTCACGTCGACGCCATGCCACGCCTCCAGGCCCCAGCGGCGCCACTCGCCGAGCGCCCAGACGCCATGGCCGACGCCGGCGACGCGGTATCCCGTCTCGGCAAGACGCCGGGCGACATGGCGCCCGATGAAGCCATAGGCGCCGGTGACAAGAGCTTTCACGCTACGAACGACCTTCCATCCACCGAAGTCACGGCAACAACCGCCACCAAAAATTTGAATTCCATATACACATCATGTAACCTTATTTATATCGCTTATTACTTCAATTTCTTCGTTAATATCTCGATCGAGATGGCGAATGACTTTCGCCGGAAACCCGGCAACGACCGTATAGGGTGCCACATCCTTGGTGACGACACTCCGCGCTGCGACGACGGCTCCCTCACCGATCGTGACGCCCTTCAAGACCGTGGCCCCGAACCCGATCCAGGCGTCGTTGCCGATGGCGATCGGCGCCGAGGGCACGTCGGTCAGGATCGGCGGATGACCATTGGAGAAAATGTCCAGGAAATGCTGATGCCTCGCCCGGGCCGAGAAGGAATGCGAATTGCTGTCGTGAATATTGACATCGTGCGAAATCAGAACGCGATCGCCGATGACGATCGAATTGGCCGACCATATGTTCGTCCGCTCGCCGATGAAGCAATACGCGCCGATCTGGATGTCGCCGCCATGCCCCATGGTCTCCAGACGAGCCAGAATTCGGCTCTGACGGCCGATCCGGATGTTGTCCCGCGCTCGATTGTTGGCGATGATGCACGCCGGATAGAGGACCGCACCGTCCTCGGCGACGCACGATGCCAGCTTTATCTTGCGCTCGAAATGTTGTGCGAACCGTTCGGGGGTCCGGAGCAGGCGACGCAGGATCCTCGGGAGAAGATCGGCATGCGGCCTGACGAATTCTTGGCGAGGATTGTCAGTCACGAAGCACCCTACTGGCGACCAGCCCCAAGGGCAGGAGCGCGAAGACGAGAAAGGCGGCGGAGGTTGCCCAGATCGCCCCGGACACGCCGAACTGGCCGATCAGGGCAACCTTGAGCAGAATGGCCACGACGGCCGTCGTGGATGCGAAGACAATCTGCGGTCCGACCCTGTGGGCGCCGTTCAACAGCATCGCGATCGGCGCTCCGGCCGCCTCGCAAACCTTCCAGACCGCGAAGCCGACCAGCAGAAGCAGGGACGGCGCCACCGCGCGGCCGACCCAGGCCTCGATGATCCATGGCCCGGTGACGACCAGGACCAGCGAGCCCGTAAGCGCGATGCAGACGTTGGCAAGGATCGATCGTCTCAGCATCCGGCTTGCCCAGGCGCGATCGCCGCGCGCGATGGCTTCGCCGAAGGCCGGCCACAGGGGCGCCGTGATCATGCCCAGAACCGCCGACAGGGCCGCGAACAGTTTCTCCGGTACCGCGAAATCGGCCACGGCCGCCGGCCCGAGCAAATGGGCGATGATCAGCGAATCCGAGCTGTAGGTGACGGCGACCACCGACTGAAGAACCAGAAACAGGAAGCCGGTCGAGAGCACGCCTGCCATCACCGCCCCCTGCACCCGCCGCAGGGACGGGCGCAGATCGGGCCGCCGAAACAGGAAGAACCACACCGCGTTGCCGGCCACGGCGACCTGCGGAATGCCGAACAGGGCGGCGACGAGCCAGGGAAGCCCGCCCTCGAGACGGACCACCGCCAACACCGCCGCCAGACCGAGAAGATTGCCGCCGGACTGCCACAGGCTCACGGTGAAGCCTTGTTGCAGTCCCGTTTGGACCTTCTGAACGATCGAGAGGGGAAAGGCGGCCAGAAAGCAGGCGGCGAAGACGGCGACGGCAGGGCCGGCCTCCGAACGCGCCAGATCGGTCGAGACGTTGAACAGACGGAACCAGTCGATCCGCGGATAGGCGAGCACGAACGCGCCGGCCAGGACCCCGGCGAGAATCACGAGGATCGCAACGGCACTCGACACGACGGTCCGGATGCCGTCGAAACTGTCCTTGCCGTTGAGGCGGGCGACCATGGTGAGTACGCCATTGCCGACGCCGAGGTCGGCGAACCCCAGAATGGCGACGAACGAACTCATGATCATCCACATGCCGTAGCGCTCCGCACCCAGATAGTGCAGCGTCAGCGGCACGGAGATGAGGGCGGCGGCGATCGAGATCGCCCGGCCGACCGCCGATGCCAGCGCGCTCAGCACGATGCGGCGGTGACGCTCATGGGCCCGTGCGGCCTCGGCCGACGCTCCGACCGGAGCCGAAAGGCCGGCCGCCAGCCGCCGCCAAAGCGCCGGGCGTGAGGGGGCCGTCATTCGAGGCCGCGGATGACGCACAGCCGGCCGGACCGGGACGCCGTCACGGGCCGCCGCTCTCCGCCCGGTCGAAATAGGCCAGCCCCGCGAGGGCGCTGCGACGGTCCGCGGGTGGCGCCGGCGGAGCGCCCGGCCGGAGGCTTGCGGCAAGCGCGCCGATCGCCTGGGCCGACCACGCCGAAAGGCCGGAGGGCGAAACCGTGCGCGACCCCGTCTCCCGCAGGAACGGTACCGTGGACGCACGCCAGGCCTTGGCGACTGGCGCATCGACGGCAAGATTGTCCTCGAACGCGTTGCCGACCGGCGCTCCGGGGCGGTCGCCGGGGAAGGCCGCCAGCGCGGGATAGCGCGCCCGCCATGTCGGCGACTGGATGTCGACCGCGTGCAGCTTCTTCATCAGCACGCTATCGGGCTTGCCGTAGGCCTGTTGCCAAGCCAGTCCGCGATCGTCCATGAAGATGCCGGCTTCGCGCGGTGCGACGAAGAGGTTGCCGACGACGTGGTTGTCCCGCCCGCCGCCGACCAGCACGCCATAGCGTCCGCCGGCGATCACGTTGCCGATGATTTCGACACCGCTGAACTGATCGTCCAGATAGATCCCGAACACGCTGGCCGGATCCGTCCGGTCAATTGGGCCGAAATCATGGATGAAATTGTCCGCGATCCTGTTGCCGCGCTGGGTCCAATCCCGCCCCATATAGATCACGCCGGCGTCGTCCGTCTCCCGCACCAGATCGGCGAACTCGTTGCCCGCCACGGAGTGCTCGTTGCCGACAACCTGGATGCCCCAATGGGGACCGTGGACGATCAGGCAGCCGGAGACCGTCGCCCCGACGCCGGACAGCGAAAGCCCGGGCGCGAGCCTGACCTGACCGAACCAGGCTACGACGGTGTCCTCGATCCGATGGCGGCTTTCCGTCAATGACGGGCGGTCGCCGCCCGAAACCGTCACGCCGGTTCCAGTCGTGTCCGCCACGACGCAGCGCCGCACGGCCACATCCTCGCCGCCGTCGATTCGCAGGCCGGTGCCGATCGTCTGTCCGACGTAGCAGTCCTCGACGGACACGTTGCGGCTGCCGTCGACGGCGAGCGCCGGCCCGAATGACCGCTCAATGGCGAGGTTCGCAAGCCGGATCCATCGGGCGTCCTTCAGGACGACCACGCCGCGCGATACGATGACCTCCACATCCTGACCGGATGCGCCCAGCCGGATGCTCGGCCCCCTCGGTCCGCGATCCAGCACGACGGCCCCCGGGGCTCCCGGCCCCAGGTCGGCATTGTAGACCGCGATCCGCCCGATCGCGCGGGGCGGGAACTCGCGCAGCCGATCGACGATCAGGCTCTTCGTCTCGGGATCGGAGCCCGTGACCGGGAGCACCTCGCGCAGCCAGTCATAGGCCAGATAGCCGCTGACCCAGAGGTTCGGCTGCCCTGCCAGTCGCTCGAACTCGTCCGGCCGGAGCCGGATCGCGACCTTGTCGCCGGCCGCGCCGACGGTCTGCAGCGCCCGCCGATCGTAGCCGACGGTCGGCATGCGCGTGGGCATAAGGCGCCGGTCGCCCGCGAAAAAGGCGTAGCCGGCCTCCGCGGCGGCACTGAAGTCCTCTGCACCCGCGCCCGGCGCGGCGCCATGCATCCAGGACGGCTGCACCCGCGTCGACCCGAGCGGCACGGCACCGGAGAGCACCGTTCCCCCGCCGGCTGCGCCGCGCAGTGTCAACGGCCCGCCGGGCACGCCGGAATCGCCGGGTCCGAGGACGATCGGCGCCTTGACCCGGTAGGTGCCGGGTTGCAGGAGCAGGGTGACCGCATCCTCGGGCCGGGTCCGCCGGTGTTCGCGTGCGGCCGCCAGGGCGCGGCCGATCGCTCCCGGATCGGACGGCGGCGCGACCCGGATGGTGAATTCCTCCGACGCGGCGGCAGACGCCCAGAGCGCGAGCATCGCAAGGGCAATCGAGAGAAGCCGCCCTCCCCGCCCGAAAACGCCCCAGACGGCCGCCCGCCGATTGTGCGCGGTCCATTCGGCCGGGGCCTGCGGCGGCCTCCGCAGCGGAGCGGCTCCGGGTCGATCGATCGCCCCGGCCGATCCGGCTGCGCGTGGTCGCGTGATCCGACCGGTTCGGGGGCCGCCCGCCCGACACGGGTTGGCGTCCGCCTCCGGCTCCGGCCCCGCCGACAGAGAATCGCGCCTCACGGGCGAGCCCCATCCCGGACCGCGGCGCCACGCAGCAACGGGCCCCGCAGCCATCCTGCCGTCGCCCGGGCCTGCGACCGGATGCCGATCGAGGAAAGACCGAAAGATGAAAGCCAACGCAGCCGATCTTCCCATGCTACCGCCATCGGGGTGAAACGACGTTTCACCCCCTCTTTCGGCTTGCCGAGACTCCGTCACGCCCCGGAGGCGAGACTGGTGGTCAAGAAGTCAGTGGCTCCGAGTCACGAGACGGATGGCAGTCATCCGTGTCGATCGAACCACTAGCCGGCAGGCTGCAGCACGGTTCGCGCCACGCGGGCACGGACCGTGTTGCCGTTGAGCAGATCCAACAACACTTCGACGCGCCCTTTGGCGTCGAGGCTCAGGAGTTCGCCGACGCTGCCGGCCATCGGTCCCGCGATCAGCCGGACGCGATCACCAGGCTGGTAGCCGTAGTCGGGTTCTATGACGCCGTCAGGACGAACCGCGGCGGCAAGCGTTTCCACCAACCCGTCCGGAACCGGCGATGGGCGGTCACGGGCCATCACCAGCGACGCCACGCCGGTCGTGCCGTTGACGGCCCGCCAGCGATCGCGGGTCACATCGAGGCTGACGAAGAGATAGCGCGGGAACAGGGCCACGCGCACGGTTTCGATCCGGCGGGCATGGCGGCGGGTCCTCTCGACCAATGGCAGGAAGGTTGCCCAGCCCTGCCGGCCCATATGCATGCATGCCAGCGATTCCCTGTTCGGCAAAGTATGAACCACGTACCAGCGATGGCCAGCCGCACTATCTCGCAAAACCGCACCCCACAGTCTCACAAATTCTATGCATTTCGACTATTTTCCTGGCACATCGCTTTTGTTTTTACTTTCCGTACCGCATGAGGACTCTCCACGACCGAGCGCGACGACGCTCGCCATAGCCAGGATCGAGGCCGCATACATGGCGACGCCATGAATCTGGATGGAGAAATCAACACCGGCGTGGGTGGCGACCAGGACCAGCGCACCGAGACCCGTGGCGACCAGATGCCTTTGCCGGTGACGCCAGCCGACCCCTCGACGAAACATCGAAACCAGTCGCCAGAGCACGAGCAGGAGGATCGCCAGGAACGACACCCCCAAGCCGAGCGTCGCCTCCAGATAGCTGTTGTGCGCCCGGTCCCAGACCCCCTCGATACCGGCGCAGGCGACATCGCGGTAGAGCGGGAAGATGTCCGCAAAGGTCCCGAAGCCGGTGCCGAAGAGCCAATTGTCGCCGACCGCCGACAAGGTGGACCAGTATGTGCAGAAGCGACTGTCGTCGGCGCCATGCTCGTTCAACCGTTGCAGGGCCAGCCCGCCGAACAGAATGAAGCCTGTCACGATCGAACCGTAGCCGACGATCGACCGCCAATTCGGGCCAACATCCCTGTTTTGGGTCCGCACTCCCATGACGGCGAAGACGACCAGAAAGCCGATCGCGGTGGCGATCAGGCCGCCACGCGATGCGCTCAGGAACAAGGCGACCAGACTGAGCATCGCCGCACAGGCAGCCCGCAGCGTGTCCGCCACGGCATCATCCCCGCGCCATTGGAACGAGCAGGTCCGCTCGGCGAGATCGCCCCAGTCCAGTTTGCGCGTCGTGCCCAGGAACTGCCCGAACCATATCAGCGCAACGAGACCCAGAAAGGTCGCCGCACTGTTGCGGTTGACGAAGGTCGCCGTCAGCGAACCCAGATAGGTCCATTTCTCGAAGATCAGGATCGTGTTCGGCACGAGCAGAAACTGAGCCAAGCCGAATACAACGACCGAAAGACCGAAGACCCTCAGAAATCGGGCCAAGCGAAACGCCGCGCGATCACTGCCGAACACGATGAGCGCAGCCACGAAAGACAGGATCGGCGCGACAAGCGGGACGAGGCTCCAGGCCGTCGCCTCGGAATTGATGGAAATGGTCGGCCTGACCACTCCGAAGTCCTGGGACAGGCGGTTCCCGGCCGGATCGACTGCCAGCAGACTCTGTGCCGGGATGCGCTGCAGTACCAGCAGTCCGACCAATACGGCGGCAACCAGCGCGGCGTCGAGGAGCAGGCGCCCGACGGCCGGATTCGATACCGGTCGGCCAAGCGAAAGAACCAGGATCAGGCAGGTGCAGAGCGCCGACAGGCCGAGCGGTACCGTATGGACGGCTCCGAACGGCATCACGGCCAGGATGACGGACGCGAAGAAGAGCCACTCGAGCAACCGCTGGCCGGCCGCGACCGCGGGCGCAGCAGCCGGCCTCGGACCGGCCTGCGCAGCGGCGACACAGCGGGCTCCTGCGGAAGCCGGAACGGGCCGCGTCACGGACGCCTCCTGCCGACGCCGGGCGGGTCGAGGAACGGAACGGTTTCGGCCGGCTGCCGGGGCTGGCCGATGTCCAGACCAACCCGGTCCGCGGCGGCATAATGACGGCGGCGCTCGCGGGCGGTCATGCTTCCGAGGCGATCGAGATAGAAATTCCTGAACAGGCCGGGCCAGCGTTGCACGACGGCGACCACGCCCGCCGGGTTCGTGCCGAACTCGACCAGGAGAGCGAAATCCCTGCGCGCCGGTTCCCGGAAGGCCTCGACCCCACGCGCGGCAAGATCCGCGTAGAAGGGCAACCGGCCGCGCAGGACCCAGCCCTCGAAGGGTGCCAGCCGGTCGGCATGGGCGAAGGAGGCCGACACGGCCGGGGTCAGGCCTCCGTCCGCGATCTCCACCATGGCCAGACGCAGCCAGGCATTGCCGTCCGTCGGCACGCAGGCGATCAGCCGCCGGGTCTGGTCGAGGACCGCGGCCCGGGCCGCATCGACCCGCTCCAGATCGTCGCCCGTGACGGCGAGATCGAGCCGCGCCAGAGCAATGGACACGCGGGCGCGCCGGATCCGCGCATCGCAGATGCCGTCCAACCGCGCCTCGGGATAGGTGGCGTCGAACCGGTCCAGATAGGCCTGGTCGATCGCGGCGCCACCCTCGATCCGCGCTGCCAGATCGAGTTCGGGCGTGGCGCGCAGCGTCTTGACGAGCATGTCGCTCGCCTGCCACGCCACCGCACCGGCAACCCACAAGGCAATCATCTTACCGAGCAGGACGGAACCAGACATCAACGGTCACGATAGTATTTTTTGTATTTTCCATAATAATAATCACGCGATCCGTAATCCTCATAGAGTCGGACGCCCGCCAAATTTGCCTTGTTGAGGACGACACCGAGCGTCTTCTCATAGACGGACTGTTCGTGCTCGAGCGTCGAACGGACGACATGACGCGCCGTTCGTCCCCATTCGACGACGAATACGAAGGCATCGAACAGTCTCGCGGCGGCGCGCACGTCCACGATCGGCCCGACCGGCGGCAGGTCGACGAAGATATAGTCGTAGTCCTGGCCGGCATCCTGCAGCAGCGCCTGCATGGCGGCGGACGAGATCAGCTCGCCGGTATGCGAGAGATTGCGCCGTCCGACCGCCGGCAACAGGTCGAGGCCGGTCTCACCCTCGCGCAGCAGCAACTCCCGAAACGGCACTCCGTCCATCAGCACCTCGACCAGGCCCCGGGCGGCATCAGGTGCCGTCGCCCTGGACAATCCGGGATTGCGCAAGTCGGCATCGATCACCAGGGTATGGGCGCCCAGATGCGCCACCAAGGAGGCGAGGTTCTTGGCGATCGTGGACTTGCCTTCGTTCGGCAGCACCGAGACGAGCCCGATGATCTTCGGTCGATGACTTCCAAGCGTGATGTCGGCGGCAACCTTGGCGGAGCGCAGGACTTCAGCAAATCCCGACAGCGGCGAGCCGACCGAGTAGCGCATCACGCCTTGGGATATGACAGGCGGGTACGGACCCGACGCTGCGCCCATGGAAACCGGATGCATGCTGCGCAGTTGCGAAGCGCTGACCGCCGGCAGGAAGCCCAAGAACTCAAGGCCGAGTTCGTCGCGGACCTGTCGTCCCGTTCGAAAGACACGGTCGCGAAACTCGCGGACCGCACCGATGCCGAAGCCGAGCCCGAGACCCAGGATGGTCACGAAGGCAACGACGAGACTCTTCTTCGGATGGGACGGCGCCAGAGGCCGCGACGCCGCCGTGATCACGCGCGCCTCGGTGATCGGGAAGGATTGCTTCTGGACCGCCTCCTGATATCGCAGCAGGAAGGTCTGGTAGAGGTTCTTGTAGGTGTCGGCTTCGCGCTCCAGTTCGCGCAGCCCGACCAGTGTCTCGTTGGTCCCGGCATTCACGCCGACCAGACTGGACAGGTTTTCCTCCAGCGCCTTTTCGCGCGATCTGGAAATCTCCTGTTCGCTCTTGTAGCTCTCTGCAATGCGACCGAGTTCATCGAAGATCAGCCGCTCGTATTCGCGCATCTCCGCGCGCAGGGAGATGACCTGGATGTGACTGCGCCCCAACCGGGCCGAGAGTTCGGCCTCCGTCTTCGACGCCTTCAGGTATTTGTTGCGCAGATCGATGATGACAGGATTGCCAAGGGCCTCCGACACGGCGGCATCGGCCTGGCCGGAATCGATGATCGACTTGATCCTTTGATACCGGGCCTCGGCGCGCGCGGTGTCACCGCGGGCAATCACCAATTGACTGTTCAACTCGCTGAGCTGCTGTTCGCCGACCAATTGCCCGGACGCGCCCGATTTCACCAGCCCGTTGTCGGACTTGAAGCGCTGCACCGCCATGTCGGTCTCCAGCGCCCGGGTCTTCAGCTCCTGGATGCGGGCGAACAGCCATTCGGTGGCGCGTCGTGTCGCGTCGAACTTGGATTCCAGCTGATCATCGAGATAGGCGTCGGCGAAGGCGCGCGAGATTTCCGCCGCGCGGGACGCCTCAGGCCAGGAAAACTCGATGGAGAGCACATAGGTCCGGGCGACGCGCTTGACCGTCAGGTTGCCGGCCAAGGTCGAGATCAGCTGGCGTTCCTTGGCAAAGCGCGCCTCGGCATCGCTCCGGGCTTCGGAACCGAACCAACGCCGCACGTCCAACGCCTGCCGGACCGCCCCGATCATGGAGCCGAACAGAGAGCCGGTGGCCCGCTGGAAGCCCGGATCGTCGGCGAGCCCGGCCTTGGCGATGACCGCCGCAATGATCCGCTCGGACTTCAGGACCTCGACCTGACTGTCGATCGCGCCGGTATCGAACTGCAATTCGGCGATCGAAGCCGTCGGATCGGGATCATTGCCCTTGCGGCCGTCGATCAGGAGCAAAGTCGACGCCGAATACCACGGCACCGCCGTCAGCGCATGGCCCATCCCGATGATCGCGCCCAGAAGTCCGAAGAACAGAATGATCCTGTATTGTCGGCGGACCGCCGCCAACACCTGGTCGACCTGCAGCATCGCGCCGGCCGGCTGGTGCAAGTCCTCGGGCATCCCCGGAGGCGCAATACTGGATCCGACAGGCTTCAACATTCGGAACTCACCTCGTCAGCCTGCCAATACGACGACAGACAGCGCAACTGACATCGATCAGCGGGTCGGGCTGACCGAAAGGGCGTCGGAAGCGATGGAACCGCCTGCGAGCGAAGCGCTCGTGCTGGGCGTGGCCGTTGTGCTGCCCTCGGAGACGTCGGCAGCCGTTCGGTTGCTTCCCGAGCCGCCGTCAGTGCCGGCGCTGTTGCCGCCCTCTCCGGTCGCGCCACCGACCCCGCCGCCAGCCGAGATCGAGGCAGAATCGACGCCGCCGGCGGCGGACAGAAAGGCCGCCATGAACTGACCGTCGGCAACCTGCCCCATCACGGCCTGCAGCTTGACGGCCAGATCCGGGCGGTTGCGCACGCAGGCCTGAACGGCCTGCGAACTGCCGGCGCCGAGGGCGGCCTTCTGGCTCGGGCTCGCGCTTTTGGCCAGGCTCGCCATCGCTTCGGCCGCCGTCACGTCGCTGGTCAGGATGGAGCGCACCGCCAGGGTCAAGGCGCGGCCGCCTTCGGGATACTGCGCAAGAAGCGCCTCCGGACTCGACACGAAGTCCTGGATCGCCGCTTCCGGGGCGCGGGCCGAACCGCTCACGCAGGCATTGCCGCCAGCCGCACCCGCCGACTGTGCCTGCGCCTCGCCCCCCGAGACCGACAGACCGGCAATGCCGATCGCGAGCGCGCACGTGATCAAAGACTTCAACATCGCAATCTCCCAAATACCGACCGGTCAGGCAGCACTCCTGGACTGCAAATCCTCAACTGCACCCTGATCGTGTCACTTGCTGAGCGTTTTCACGGAGTGCCTGACCGAAACAGCGTCGGTTCCGACCTTCGCCGCTCCGCCCGTCACGCCCGTCACAAACGTAATGAACTTCATCACCTCAATCTGATCGGCATTCGATACATAAACGATGTCACCATCCCGGATCGGAAACTTCTGCGCAGCGAAGAATGAAGACGGATCGCGGAAATTCGTCCGATAGACCGTCGGAATCTTTTTCTGCGCCACGTCAAAGGGTGTCAGATCGACCTTCATTTTCTCCAGCGCCGCGCGATCTTCCGCGCGGTAGACGAAGACCTGACCCGGATCCGCACGATCATCCATCAGACCGCCGGCTTTGCCGACCGCGTCGGACAGATTCACGCGCTCCTGCTCGAACTTGAACTGGCCGCTCAGTCCGGTGGCGCCGAAGGCAAGGAAGGCGCGCTGTTCGCGATAGACGTAGATCGTATCGCCTGGCACGGCATAGATGTTCTCGGAAGGCTTTTCGATGAGGGAATTGAAGTAGACCGTCGCTCTCTTGCCGCGCCTCTGCAGAGTTACATAGGTCTCGTAACCCGGATGCACGATACCGCTGGCCTTGGCGATCACGTCGAGGATGCGGTCGCCGCCGGCATTGAGCGTCAGTTTCTTGGACGCCCCCACGTCACCCACCACGGTGACTTCGTTCGAATTCTGGCTGACCAAGGCCACGACCGCCTGAGGTTCGATCGCTCGATTGGAGAGCTTCTGCTCGATCTCGCGCTGAACGTCCGCGAGCGTCCGCCCCACGACCTTGACCTGGCCGGCATAGGGGACCGCGATCGACCCGGCCTTGTCCACGGTCTGCTGCGGAAGCGTCACGAAGTTGCCGGGGCGGGCGCCGGCGTCGTTCGGAACGAACAGGCCACCGGACGACGATTCGAAGATCGACACCTGAATGGCATCGCCGACGCCGATCTGAAGGGAGGGCGACGGTCCGCGACCGACGCCGAAGCTGCCCCGCAGCGACCCCGGCCCCGGATCGGTCAGATAGTCGAGAATGTCAGAACCGATATCGACCAGGGCATATTTGAGAGCAACCGGCTCGGCGCTCCTGACGCTCGTGGCGGCACCGCCGTCGATAGCGCCGTCGCCCGGCCCGGCCGCAGGCAACATGCTGCAGCCGAGCAGGCCGCCCACCATGACGGCGACCGAGGCCCCGCGCAGAAACAGGCTCGTCGCAAGAGTCATCGGCAATATTCTCCAATACCAGTTTGCGCCATCCTACCAGCAGACAAATGATTTCTCAAATGTAATGCCTCCGCGTCGATGCTTGAATCTCTGTAAAGTTGCCCATAAGGCACACACGATTCAATACAGAATCATGAATTTGATTTCAGATCGATGATTGACATAATGATTCTTCATATTTATATTTCACACGCATTCAACAATACTGATATTCACATTCGACTCGGATGCCAATACGGGGATTGATCAAGAGCCCAGGGCACCGCCCGTTCGGGCTTCGATCGTTTCGACGGAGGCCTCAGTCCACGACGCAGACCCCCGACGGGTCTATTCGGATGGCGGTCAGCCTGTTGGTAATGAAGGCTCCGGTATCGATGTTGATGCGATTGTGAAGCATGTCCGGACAGGGAACCGGGGTATGCCCATGGACAACGATGGAGCCGAAGTCATCATCGCAACCGAGAAACTCGCCCCGAATCCAGTACAGGTCGTCTTCAACCTGATTTTCGATTTCGATTCCCGGTCTCATGCCGGCATGGACGAAGAGATACTCGCCGATCCGGCAATGGGAGCGGGTCTCCGATAGGAACTTCTTGTGATCGGCCGGAATCGCGCGCCAGGCTGCATCCCACATGTCGGCCGGCTCCCGGTCCCGGACGGCTATGCCATAGGATTGAAGTGTCGACAGGCCGCCGAGCGTCGCCCAACCCTCCAATGGCGCCCGCCGCGCCAGATAGGACAGCATGACCTGCTCGTGATTGCCGCGCACGAAGACGGCAGCGGTCCGCGACGCGCGCTCGATCAGCGTTTCGATGACGGCTGCGGACGCGGGCCCGCGATCGACATAGTCGCCGAGGAAGACCTCCGTCTTCTCGCCGATGTGGGACCGTGCCGCATAGTCCCGGTCGATCCGATCGAGCGTGGATCGGAGCAGATCGGCGCGACCGTGAATGTCGCCGACGGCGTAGAGGACCCGCCCCGCCGGCGCTGACGGATAGACGATCGGACGGTGGATCAGCTTCTTGAACGCTGCTGCCAACACGGTCGCCACCTCCTTGCTTCGACGCGTCTCTATCGGGGTCTCGTCCCTTGGGCGCGCTTGCGCCCCGGATCCGAGGCCCCTTTCAGTAGGCATTCGAACTCAGCCAGCCCGACAGGAAGGTCCGCACCAGAATGCGGACATCCAGCCAGATCGACCAATTGTTGACGTACCAAATGTCGTGCTCGACCCGCGCCTCCATCTTGGCCACGTCACGGGTCTCGCCACGGTAGCCGTTCACCTGCGCCCAGCCGGTGATCCCGGGCTTGACGTGATGACGGAAGGCATAGCGGGCGATGATCCGGTCGTAGAGATTGTCATGCGCAATGGCATGCGGTCGCGGCCCGCAGACGGACATCTGCCCGAGGAGGACGTTCATGAACTGCGGCAGTTCATCCGCGCTGGTCTTGCGCAGCAGGGCGCCGATCCGGGTGATGCGCGGATCGTCGCGCGTCGCCTGATTGACCACCGCACCATCCTCGGTGCAGGTCATCGTCCGGAACTTGTAGATCGAGAAAGGCCGGCCGCCGAAACCCTTGCGCTTCTGCCGGAAGATGATCGTGCCACCGCCCTCGATCCGGATGGCGAGCGCGATCAACGCCATCAGCGGCGCGAGCAGAACCAGGGCCGTCGCCGACACCACGATATCGAAACAGCGCTTCATCGCTCGATCGACCAGATCGAGCGGCGCGCGCTGCAGTTCGTAGCCCTGCATGCCGCCGAGCGAGATATGCGGACGCCGGAGCACGCGCTCGGTTTCGAGGTCGGCAAAGAGATGCACCGGGATCGGCAGTCCCGACAGTGCAGCCTGCATTTCGTCGACGGCGCGCCGATCGTTCCAGCACAGAAACAGGAAGACGCCGTCGACCTGGGTTCTGGTCAGCGCGCCCTGAGCCCGCTCCACGGCCCTGCGGCAGGCCGCCGAGAAGTCCGCCTGGCGGAGATTGCCGGGCAGCACCTCGATCAGGTCGACCACCTCGATGCCATTGCGGCGCAGGAGTTGTTGAAACCTCTCGCCGCTGCGCTGTCGAGCGTCGGCGATCACCACTGCACGGCGAAGGGACAGTTCTCCGGCGGCCAGTTTCGCGTTCAGCAGCCCCGCGATCCACCAATGCAGCGCCGTCAGCCCGATCAGACTGATCGCGAAGAACACGCTGAGTTCGAGCCGGGAGAAGTTTGCCGTCGTCTTGGAGAGGAAGGCGCCCCACCCCATCAGGAAGAATGAGATGCACACGACGCCGGCGACCAGCCGGATCTGATGGCGACGATGGCGCAGCACATCCAGCTTGTATCCGCCGCGCAACGCCAGGATGCCGATGAAGACCACCGCGAAGGTCGTCCCAACCACCAGATTGCCGATGGCGTCGGACGACGCCCCCCAGGGGACGAGGACAGTCACCAGCGAGGTCATCTCGATGGCCGCAGCAACGAAGCAGAAATCCACGATCAGCGTGGTCGCAACCACCCACTCGGGCGTCCAGCGGTATCGAACGCCAATGCCCGAATTTTCGGCTGCCGAAACGTTTTCGGTCGCCAGTCTGACGCCGGCAGCCGGCACGAACTCACCACCCGAGATCGGACGCGACGACATCTGGTCGCCAATACTCATCACCGACACCCGATCGTATAATTCATATTGATACGCCAACTCTTGACGTCATTGACAATCCTGTCAATGCACCGATCAATTCATATATCAGCATAAATATAGGTGTACGCCATTTTTCAATTTTTAATTACTTCACCGTATCTCTACTAACATACCGATTTAAACTTTAAACCGCAGAACAAAGGGACCCTATATTTTGGATCGATTGACCATTTCGTCCGACTAAGTCATTTCGATTCGGTTCTCTGGGACAATATTTGGCGGCGCGAATGGCGCGATGACTTCGAGATCGCGCCCCATGAACGACCGCCTCCAACCGAACATGAACCGGAAATGTTTCACCAGACGGCTGCAAAGCCCGTCACGCGACGCATCCCACGGCAACGTCTTATTGCATTGCAAAAGCAAGATCGCTCAGGTCGTCCCGGTCAATGCCCGAATTGCCGTCATTCGGGCGATATAACCCACAGTGGTGCACGCGGTCGCCCGTCTCGGCCAGTGTGGCGCCGTTGCGCCAGCGTGAGTGGAACGCAGCGCAATGCAGCGGCCGTCTCTTGTTGTCCGGGCGGCTCTCGATCACACTTCTTTAACAATCAGACACCAGGCCCGAAGAACGGGGCCGGGTTTCGCATGGGGGAATTGCCTTGAGAAGACGTGATTTCCTGCTCGGTGCGGCGGCGGCCTCGGCGGCCGGCCTCGGATTCGCGCCGGCCTTCGCCGCGGCCCTGCCGACGCCGTTCGGCCAGGACGTGATGCCGCCGATGGACGGGCGCGAGAAGTTCGTCAAGTGGATGGCCGAAAACCGGGCCGAGGACGCCAAATATCTCGGCCAGCGCTGGGACCGGTTCCAGGTCATGGTCGCCAACAAGGACGTGCTCGACGCCCGCAACAAGCGCGCCTTCCTGATGACCCCGCGCGAGGAATTCGTCCTCAAGCAGAATCTCGGCCGCGCCTACGAGCACGCCTTCCTGGACATCGGCTTCGGCGTGACCATCTCGGGGCCGCATGTCGTCGGCAAGATGACCACCTCGATCGATGTGAAGTGGGGCGAGAAGGTGCTCGAGATCGGCACCGGCTCCGGCTACCAGTCGGCCTATCTGGCCTATCTGACCGACAAGGTCTGGACGATCGAGATCATCAAGCCGCTCGCCGAGCGCACCCGCGGCATCTACGACGCGCTGATCGAGCGCGGTTACGGCGAGTTCAAGGGCATCACCTCCAAGAATGCCGACGGCTACTACGGCTGGGAGGAGGCCGGACCGTTCGACAAGATCATCGTTACCTGCGGCATCGACCACATTCCCCCGCCGCTGCTGCAGCAGTTGAAGCCGGGCGGCGTCATGGTCATCCCGGTCGGCCCGCCCGGCGCGCAGCGCATCCTCAAGGTGACCAAGGAGCAGGCCGCCGACGGCGCCATCCAGGTCGCCCGCTCGGACATCTACAACGGCAAGATCGTGCCCTTCGTGCCCTTCACCAAGCTCGAGGGCGACAAGATCGTCGGCACCCACAACAACTGACGACATCGTCCGGCCCACCGCCGCCCGGCCGGGCGGCGGCAGCCGGCGCTTCGGACCACAACCTTTTCCGCCTCTTGCGCCGGACGGACCCCGCGGGTTCCGCCCGGCCTTTTCATGAAAGCCGGAACGCCGCATGCCTTCGCCGAACGATGCCTTCCACGCCGACACCCGGGCGCGGCTCGATCTCTATCTCTCGGTCGGCCTGATCGCCGGGGCGGTCATCGCGCTGCAGATCGGCATCATGCGCGTCTTCTCGGTCGGCAGCTGGGCGCATTTCGGTTCGCTTGTGGTCAGCCTCGCCATGCTCGGCTTCGGCCTGACCAGCGCGGTGATGTGCGTCGCCAAGGACTGGTTCGAGCGTCACTGGAAGGGCGTCGCGGCCGGCTCGGTGATCCTGTTCGGCCCGGTCATGGTCGCCGCCAACCTGGGCGCCCAGCAGATCCCGTTCAACGCCATCTTCCTGGTCTCCGACCCGGCGCAGAAGTGGAAGCTTGCCGGCAATCTCGGGCTCTACCTGCTGCCCTTCCTGTGCGGCGCGGTGTTTCTCGGCACCGTCTTCCTGCGCGCCTCGACCTTCTTCAACCGGGTCTATTTCGCCGACCTGACCGGCTCGGGCCTGTGCGGCCTCTTGTTCCTCGGCGCGCTCTATGTCGTGACGCCGGAGGACCTGATCCTGGTGCCGCTCGCGCTCTGGTTCGTCGGCGCCGTGCTGTGGTTCCGGGCCGTGCGCCAGACCGCCCCGATGATGGTCGCGGTGGTCGCCGGCCTCGCCGCGGCGGCGGTGCATGTCTGGCTGCCGGCGACGACCGGCGTGCCGAAGCTCGCCGTCTCCGACTACAAGGGCGTCGCCTATGCGCGCAAGTTTCCCGACAACCGGCAGGTGACCCGGATCGTCTCGCCCTTCGGCGACCTGCAGGTCTACGCCTCGTCCTATCTGCATTTCGCGCCCGGCCTGTCGGACAATGCGGCCTTCAACCTGCCCAAGATGCCGTCCAACGCCTATCTCGGCCTCTATATCGACGGCGAGGGCCCGAACGGCATCATCCGCGACCTGCCCGCCCAGGAGACCGCCTATTACCGCTATCTGCCGATGTTCTATCCCTATCTCCTGAAGGACAGGCCGGAGACCTTCGTGGTCCAGTTCGGCGGCGGCATCTCGACCTCGGTGGCGCTGAAGTCCGGCTCGAAGCGGGTGACGGTGGCGGAGGGCAATCCGACGGTGCTGGAGGCCTTCCGGACGGTGAAGGAGCTGAAGGATTTCACCGGCGACATCCTGTCGAAGCCCAATCTCCGGGTGATCGACCATGACGGCCGCATCTACCTCGCCTCCACCCGCGAGCGCTACGACATCATCGACCTGAGCCTCGCCGACTCGGCCGGCCTGTCGAGCCCGGGCGGCTTCGCCATCACCGAGAAGTTTGCCTACACGCGCGAGGCCATGGCCAACTACATGCGCGCGCTCGAAAAGGACGGCATCCTGTCGGTGACGCTATGGAACAAGGAGGAGCCGCCGAAATCGGTCCTGAAGCTCTATGCCACCATGGTGGCGGCGGCCGGCGAGATCGACGGCGGCGCCTTCGAGGACCGTTTCTTCGCCGTCTCAACCTATCTGTCGACCGCGACCGTGCTCTACAAGCGCGGCGGCTTCACCGAGGCCGAGGTCGCCAAATTGCGCGCCCACACCAAGGCGATGTCGTTCGACGAGGTCTATTCGCCCGGCTTCGTGTTCGATCCCGCCTCGGTTCCGAACCTGCTCACGCAATACCGCGCGCAGCTCTTCGGCGAGGAGGCCAAGGCGAAGGATCCGAAGGCCCCCGCACCGTCGGCGGACGGATCCGCGCCGGCGCCGGAGGCCGAGCCGCTCGACGGCGATGCCGCCCCCGACGTGCTGCCGGCGACCAGCATGGGCCGGCTCGCCTGGCACCGGCTGATCCATGGCGGCTTCTCGGCGCTCGCCGCCGACTATGTCTTCGACACGCGGCCGCTGACCAACGACACGCCCTATTTCGCCGCTTACGTGAAGTTCGCCGACCTGCCCGGCGTGCTCGACCGGCTGGAGCTGGTCCAGGACGAATGGGGCTATCTGCTGCTCTGGGCGACGCTCGGCATGGCGGCGGTCGCCGCCTCGACGCTGGTGCTGATCCCACTCGTCTTCGGCTGGCGCACCATCTTCTCGCGCTATCCCGGCAAGAGCCTGACCATTCTCTACTTCGCCTGCCTCGGCGCTGGCTACATCATGGTCGAGGTCGGACTGATCGCCCATTTCGTGCTGGCGCTCTCCAACGCCACCGTCTCGGCCTCGATCCTGATCACCGGCATGCTGGTCTTCTCCGGCCTCGGCAGCTACGTCTCCGAGCACGTGCTCGGCCGCGCCAAGGCGATCATGCCCTTCGTGTTCCTGGCGATCGGGGCGATCCTGATCCTCTACGGGCTGCATCTCGACAAGGTGCTCGACGCCATCGGCGCCTGGCCCTACGCGCTGCGCCTGGTCGCCTGCTTCGCGCTGATCATGCCGCCGGCCTTCCTGATGGGCATGCCGATGCCGGTGGCGATGACCTCGCTCGGCCGGCTCGGCAAGGACCACATGTTCCTGTGGGCTTGGGGCATCAACGGCTGCTTCTCGGTGCTTGGCGCCGCGGCTGTGCCGGTGATCGCGACCGCCTTCGGGCTCTCCACTGTGCTCGAGGTCGCCGGAGGGGCGTATCTGCTCGCGATACCCGCCTTCTTCGCGGTGCTGCTACCCTTGGCCTCGTCCGGATCGGATCGGCCGGCCCGGGCGTTGTAGCCCGGAGGGCCTGTTCCGGTTCTCCGCTGAGGTCGCTCCCGCCGGAGCGGCCCGACCGCTTCGAGGCCTGCGCGCCATGACCCAGACCACCCCGTCCGCATGGACGGATACCGCCGACAACGATCCCGATCGCGGACCGGCCCCGCCCCGGCTGGCCGCAGCTTCGGCCGTGAGCCGGCGTGCCAGGTTCCTGGGCATCGGCCTCGCCGCCCTCCTGGCCGCCGTCTCCTCGGCGGACGCGCAGGGCGCGCCGGTCCCGCAGCGCAAGCCGGTCGCAGCGGCGGCCACGGCGCCGGCCGCGACATCGAACTACGGCAGGCTGCCCCTGCCCGCCACCCGGCTGGTCATCCGGCCGTTCGAGACCTCGCCCTTTCCCTATCGCGGCGACATTCCCGGCAAGGACAAGCCGTTCATGGACGTGGCCGACGGCGACCGGCTCGGCCATACCGCGCCGGCCGGGACGATCCGCTGGGAGCACGAGACCTATTCGGACCGCCGCGTGCTGATCGCGCTGCCGAAGGGCTTCGATCCGCGCCGACCCTCGGTGATGGTCGTCTATTTCCACGGCAACCGCTCGCTCCTAGAGCGCGACGTGATCGATCGCCAGCGCATCATCGACCAAGTCGAGCGTTCCGGGCTGAACGCCATCCTGGTGGTGCCGCAATTCGCCCATGACGCGCCGGATTCGAGCGCCGGCAATTTCTGGCGCCCGGGCTTCTTCGCCGCCTTCCTGAAGGAGGCGGAGCGGGCTGCGATCGACCTGTGCAGCCCGAAATGCACCGCGGGGCTCGCCGGCCGTCCGGTCGTCGTCGCGGCCTATTCGGGCGGCTACCATCCGGCCGCCTACGTGCTGCACCATGGCGGCGCCGAAGAGCGCATCCGCGGCGTGCTACTGTTCGACGCGCTCTACGGCGATCTCGACAAGTTCGAGGGCTTCGTCGCCCGGCGCGGGCCGGCGACGTTCTTCGTCTCGACCCATGCCAGGTCTTCGGCGGAAGGCAACCGGGAGCTCGCGGCGAGCCTCGTCCGGCGCGGCCTGAAGCCCGCCGCGTCCCTGCCGGCAAGCTTCAAGCCCGGCACGCTCGCCTTCCTGGCCGGCCCGGACGGGATCGTCCACAACGACTTCATGACCCGCGCCTGGACCGACGAACCGCTGCGCGCCCTGCTCGCCCGCATCCCCGGCTATCGCCGCTGACGGCTGCCGCCGGGCGCAGCATCGCGCGACCATCCACCTCCGCCCAAATACGGCTCGTCCCTGCCCCATGCGGGGCGGCCGCTTCCGCTCCCGTTCAGCTATGCGCGCTCAGGCCGGCCGTCATGCAGGAGCCGCGCGACACGGCTTCGGTTCCCGGGCCGGACCGCAATGATGGCCGTGTCCGGCCCGCCGGCAAGCCGGCCGGAACGGCGTTTCCGCCACCGCGCGGCGATCCCACGCCGCCTCCGGCCCCCGCGACCTGCCCGCCGAATGGGCGATTGATCAGGTTTTTCCCTCAGCCTGACGCGAGAAGCATCCTTGACGGTCGAGGGTCCCATGTTACGGTATGCCATATTACGGATGACCGAACGGAGAGCGGAATGCGTCAGGACGGCAGGAACACGGACCGCCAGATCGTGCGGATGGCTCGCCAGGGTCTTTCGGCTCTCCTGGGCGCGACCGCCCTGCTCTGGGCCGCCGGCGCGGTCCAGGCGCAGGATTGCAAGCCGAAGATCGCGGACGCGCTGCTGGTCACGCCGGGCACGCTGACCATGGCGACCAGCCCGACGCTGCCGCCGATGGCCTATGCGGATCCGGACGGCACGCTGAAGGGCCTGCGCATCGAGCTCGGCGCCGAGATCGCCAAGCGCCTGTGCCTGAAGTCCGAATATATCCGGACCGAATACGCCACCATGGTGCCGGGTCTGAAGGGCGGGCGCTGGGACGTGATCAATGCCGGCCTGTTCGTCACCGCCGAACGCCGCAAGATCCTGCTGATGATCCCCTATGAGAGCCTGGCGATCAGCATCTCGACCCAGATGAAGCCGGCCAAGCCGATCACCAAGGTCGACGATCTGGCCGGCCTCACGGTCTCCTCCGACATCGGCGGCTACGCGGAGGCCAAGATCAAGGAGCTCAACAAGGAGTTCAAGGCGCGCGGCCTCGCCGAGATGAACATCAAGCTGTTCGACGGCTACGCCACGGTCTACCAGGCGCTGCGCGCCGGCCAGGTCGATGCCGCGGTATCGATCGATCCGGTCGCCAAGCAGTACCAGGATCGCGGCGAATTCGCCCACGCCCTGTCCGGCATGTACGCCACGCCGGGCTCGCTCTCCATGGAGAAGAAGGAGATCGCCGAGGCGGTCTCCGGCGCGCTCAAGGAGATGAAGGCGGACGGCTGGTTCGACGCCCTGATGAAGCGCTACGGCGTCACCCCCGCGCCGGGCGACCTGAGCGTCCTGCCGCAGGGCTGAGCCCGCCGCTGCCGCGTGCGGTGGCAGCGGCATTCTTTTCTCTTCGCGACGGGAGCCGTGCGTGAAAGCCTGGAACTGGCAGGGATTCTTCGAGTATCTGACGAACACCTACCTGTTCGAAGGTGCTCTGGTCACGCTCGGGCTGACGGCCTTCTCGATGACGGCCGGGTTGATCCTCGGCTTCGTCATCGCGGTCCTGCGCATGTCGCGTTTCCGGGTCCTGTCGACGGCGGCATCCCTCTATATCTGGCTGTTCCGGGGCACGCCGCTGCTGGTCCAGCTGATCATCATCTATACCGGCCTGCCCCAGCTCGGCATCAAGCTGTCGGTGATCCAGTCGACCCTGCTCGGGCTCGCGCTGTGCGAGGCCGCCTATCTCTCCGAGATCGTCCGCGCCGGCATCACCTCGGTGCCGCGCGGCCAGGTCAATGCCGCCCGCGCCATCGGCATGCGCGAGACCCAGATCATGCGCTACGTGATCATGCCGCAGGCGCTCCGGCTGATCATTCCGCCGCTCGGCAATTCGGTCAACAGCGTCCTCAAGACCACGTCGATCGCCTCGATCATCTCGATGGAGGAACTGCTCCGGCGCACCCAGGTGCTGATCCAGGAGAAGTTCCTGGTGCTCGAACTCTTCGTCGTGGCGGCGATCTACTATCTGATCATGACGACCGCGTGGGAATTCGTGCAACGGCGCATCGAGGCGCGCCTCGGCAAGGCCTATGGCCAATCCGCCATGACCGGGCTCTGAGGGAGGCGGCAGGATGAGCGACGCGACACCGATGATCGAGCTTCAGTCGGTCAACAAGTGGTACAGCCCGACCTTCCAGGTCCTGAAGAACTGCAGCCTCACGGTCGGCAAGGGCGAGGTCGTAGTCGTCTGCGGGCCGTCCGGCTCGGGCAAGTCGACCCTGATCAAGTGCATCAACGCATTGGAGGCGGTCAGCGACGGACGCATCCTGGTCGCGGGGGCGGAGGTCACCACGCCGAAGGCCGACCTGCCGGCCCTGCGCGCCCGCGTCGGCATGGTGTTCCAGAGCTTCGAACTCTTCTCGCACATGACCATCCTGGAAAATCTCTGCATCGGCCAGGAGAAGGTGCTCGGCCGCAGCCGCGAGGCCGCGATCGCCAAGGCCAACCAACTGCTCGAACGGGTCGGCATCGCCGGTCAGGCCGGCAAGTATCCGGGCCAGTTGTCCGGCGGCCAGCAGCAGCGCGTCGCCATCGCGCGGGCGCTGGCGATGGATCCGGTCGCGATGCTGTTCGACGAGCCGACCTCCGCGCTCGACCCGGAGATGATCAACGAGGTGCTGGACGTCATGGTCTCGCTCGCCCAGGAGGGCATGACCATGGTGGTGGTGACGCACGAGATGGGCTTCGCCCGCAAGGTGGCGGACCGGATCGTGTTCATGGATGGCGGCGAGATCGTCGAAAGCGCGACGTCCGAGACCTTCTTCGCGGCGCCGCAGACCGACCGCGCGCGCGCCTTCCTGTCGAAGATCCTGCCGCATTGACCCGGCTGCGCGGGGCCCCCGCGCGCCCGACCGCGGCCCATCCGGACCCTCAGCCATGATCAACCGCATTCTCACGCCGCGCGAAATCCTGGTCGGCGGCGGCAGCCGCACGCGCCTGCCGGGCGTCCTGAAGAGCCTCGGCGTCGGCCGGCCGCTGGTCGTCGCCGATCCGGTCATGGCGCGGCTCGGCATGGCCGACGAGATCCTGCGCATCCTGACTGAAGCCGGCATGCCCGGCGCGGTCTTCGCCGACGTGGTCGAGGACCCGACCGACGTCTCGGTCCTGGCGGTCGCGGCCCGGATCGCGGAGGGAAACCACGACGTGGTCGTCGCGCTCGGCGGCGGCAGCGCCATCGACACCGCCAAGGCGGCCGCCATCGTGGCCTCGACCGGCGAGGCCCCGCGCGCCCTGAAGGTGCCGCGCATCGTCGACGAACCGGTCATGCCGGTCGTCGCCCTGCCGACCACGGCCGGCACCGGCGCGGAGGTGACGCGCGCCGCCGTCGTCACCGACACGGCGGCCGAGGAGAAGATGCTGATCCTCGGCACCGCCGCGCTGCCGGCCGCCGCCATCGCCGACTACGAACTGACGCTGACCTGCCCGTTCCGGGTCACCGCCGATACCGGCATCGATGCTCTCACCCACGCGCTCGAGGCGCTGATCAACCGCAACCGCAGTCCGCATGCCGATGCCCTGGCGCTTTCGGCCCTGAAGCTAATCGGCGGCCATCTGGTGCGGGCGGCCGAGCAGGGCGACGATCGCGCCGCGCGCGAAGCCATGATGCTCGGCGCCACCCATGCCGGCCTCGCCGTCTCCAACACCTCGACGGCCCTGATTCATGGCATGAGCCGGCCGATCGGCGCCTTCTTCCACGTGCCGCACGGGCTTTCCAACGCCATGGTGCTGCCGCTGGTGACCCGCTTCTCGCTCGACGCCGCGCCCGACCGTTATGCCGCCGCCGCGCGCGCCCTCGGCTTCGCCGATCCGCCCGCCGACGACGCCACCGCCGCCGCCCTGCTGCCGGAGGCCTTCGCGGCGCTCAACCGGCGCCTGAAGGTGCCGACCCTGGCCGACTATGGCGTCCCGCGCGAGCGCTACATGGCGCTGATCCCCGAGATGGTCCGCCAGGGCCTTGCCTCCGGCACGCCGGGCAACAACCCGCGCATCCCGACCTCGGAGGAATTCGCGGACCTCTACCGGCAGGCCTATGACGGCGAGGGACCGGCCGCCTGAAGCCGCCGGGTCGGTGTCCTGCGCCGGCGCCCGGCGATCCGCCGCGGCGCCGTCCGCCGTTTCGGGCAAGCTCAGAGAAAGCAATGCGCCTCGGCCGGCTCGAAGCCGAGGCGGATCGACTGGCCGCGGGCGAGACCCGATGCGGCCGGATGCCCGAAGGGCAGGCGCACGGCGACCGGCTCTCCCCAAGCGGTGCGGGCGGCGAGATGGATCGAGGCACCCAGGAAGGTGATGTCCTCGACGGTGGCCGGCAACGCGGCGCGGTCTCCGTCCATGGCGGATGACGGCGCCGTCGCCACATCGATGCGTTCCGGCCGCAGCATCAGGCTGGCCTTCACGCCCGTCCGTCCGGGATCGCCATGGATCGGCACGCCGCGCACGATCACGTCCTCGCCGAGCTTCAGGTCGGCACGCCCCTTCCCGGCGGCCGTCACGGTCGCGGTCAGGAAGTCGCTGTCGCCGATGAAGCCGGCGACGAAGCGGGTCGTCGGATGGGCATAGAGCTCCTCGCCGGTGCCGACCTGGTCGATCACGCCCTTAGAGAAGACCGCGATCCGGTCGGACAGGCGCAGCGCCTCCTCCTGGTCGTGCGTCACGTAGAGGATGGTGACGCCGGTCTCCTGGTGGATGCGGCGGATCTCGAACTGGATCTCCTCGCGCAGCTTCTTGTCGAGCGCCGACAGCGGCTCGTCCATCAGCAGCACCGGCGGGTCGTAGACCAGCGCCCGGGCGAGCGCCACGCGTTGCTGCTGGCCGCCGGACATCTGCGCCGGCTTGCGATCCTCGAAGCCTTCGAGCCGCACGAGACGCAGCATGGCCTTCACCTTGGCGTCGATCTCCGCGCGCGGCCGGCGGCGCACGACCAGCGGGAAGGCGACGTTCTCGGCCACGCTCAGATGCGGGAACAGCGTGTAGCGCTGGAACACCATGCCGATCTGCCGATGCTGCGGCGGCGTCGACAGAAGCGAGCGGCCCTCCAGGCGGATGTCGCCAGCGGTCGGCACGTCGAGCCCGGCGAGGATGTAGAGTGTGGTGCTCTTGCCCGATCCGGACGGTCCGAGGAAGGTCATGAACTCCCCGCGCCGGATCTCCAGCCGGACCGCCTCGACGGCGACCACGGGCCCGTATTCGCGACGGATGCCGTCGATCTCCAGATAGGGAGCGGTCACGATCGGGGTCCCTTGCGGATGGCGGATGGGGTCACGACCGGCTCCCTCTGCGGATGACGGCGACGAGAAGCATGAGCAGGATGGTCAGCCCGATCAGCAGCGTGGAGGCGGCCGCGATGACCGGCGTCAGATCCTGCCGGAGCGTCGCCCAGATCTTGACCGGCAGGGTCTGCAGGGTCGGGCTCGCCATGAAGATGGCCAGGACGACCTCGTCCCAGGAGGCGAGGAACGAAAACACCGCCGCCGAAAACAGGCCATGGGCGATGCCCGGCAGCGTCACGCGGACGACCGCCTCCAGCGGCGAGGCGCCGCACAGGATCGCCGCATCCTCGATCGCCTTGTCGAAGCCTTCCAGCGCCGACGTGATGGTCAGGACCGCGAAGGGCAGCGCGACGACCAGATGGGCGATGACGAAGCCGGTCGTGGTGCCGTTGAGGCCGATGCGCAGGAACAGCGCATAGAGGGCGACGGCCAGGATGACCACCGGCAGGATCATCGGCGTCAGGAAGAAGGCCTTCAGCGCCTCCCGGCCCCGGAACGTCCCGCGCACCAGTCCGTAGGCGACGGCGAGACCGATCGCGACGGCCAGAACCGCGACCACGCAGGCGATCACGAAGCTGACCCACGCGGATTCGAGCCAGCGCGGATCGGCGAAGAGCTCCCCGTACCAGCGCGTCGTCCAGGCCGGCGGCGGGAAGATCAGCCATTGCGAGGAGCCGAAGGAGAGCGCCGCGATGAACAGGATCGGCATCAGGAGGTAGACGACGGTCAGCCCGGTGATGCCGACCAGCACCCAGCGCCACCAGCCGAGCCGGTCGAATTGCAGGAGCATGTCAGCGCCCTCCCAGACCGGCCGTGCCGAACAGGCGCAGCTGCAGCGCATAGAGGGCGAGCGTGACCACGAGCAGCACCAGCGCGGCCGCCCCGCCCATGCCCCAGTTGACCAGCGACTGGACGAACTGCGCGATCAGTTCGGCGAGCATCATGTTGGCGGTGCCGCCGAGCAGCGCCGGCGTGACGAAATAGCCGAGCGACATGACGAAGACCATCAGCGCCCCGGCCGCCATGCCGGGCGCGACAAGCGGGATGAGCACGAGGCGCAACGCCTGGAAGCGCGAGGCGCCGCACAGCGCCGCCGCCTGCAGGATGGCCGGGTCGATCCGGCGGATGACGCCGTAGAGCGGCAGCACCACGAAAGGCAGCATGATGTAGGTCATGCCGATGGTGACGCCGGTGAGGTTGTTGACCATCGGCAGCGGCGCGTCGATCAGCCCGAGCCCGATCAGGCTCTTGTTGATGACGCCGGTCCGCTGCAGCAGGACCATCCACGCATAGGTGCGGGTCAGGAGGTTGGTCCACATGGACAGGATCAGCACGCCGAAGATCGGCTGGGCGATCCGGGGCGGCAGGATCGCCAGCGTCCAGGCGACCGGGAAGCCGATCGCCAGGCTGACCAGCGTCACCACGGCGGAGACCAGGAAGGTGTTGAAGAAGATCTTCAGGTAGGTGCCGGACCCGATCAGCGCCGCATAGTTGGCGAGGCCGGGTTCCGGCTCCAGCACGCTGCGCAGCAGGAGCGCCAGGACCGGCAGGGCAAAGAAGACGACGAGCAGCAGGAGCCCCGGCACGACGAGGGCGAAAGGCCCGGCGGGCAGCCGCCGGGGCCGGCCGGGCGCCAGGCCCGTCCCCCCCTCGATCGCTGCCGCCTGCCGTGTCACGCCCGCCATGTCCCGGTCGCTCCCCTGCCCCGTCGGTTCAGTCGGCGAGGCCCGTCGCCCGGCCTGCCCCAGTCATCTGGCCTACCCGCTTACTTCGCCTGCCCGCTTACTTCGCCTGCCAGGCGTACCAGCGCGTGCCGATGGCATCGCGGTTCTTGGCCCAGTAGGTCATGTCGGCATTGATCTGCTTGGCGGTCTGCTGGTCCGGCAGGGTCTTGGCGAGCGCCGGGTCCATCAGGGCCGGCGAGCCGAGATTGGTCGGCGCATAGCCCGACGCCGCGGCAAACTCGGCCTGCGCCTTGGCCGACGACGCGTAGGCGATGAACTTCATCGCGGCCGCCTTGTTCTTCGAGCCCTTCGGCACGACCAGCGAGTCCGCCGCGGTGATGTTGCCGTCCCACGACACCGAGACTTTCACGCCGGTCTTCTCCAGCGCGGTCAGCCGGCCGTTCCAGAAGGAGCCGAACGGCGCCTCGGCGGAGGCCAGCAGCTGCTGCGACTGGGCGCCGCCGGTCCACCAGACGATGTCCTTCTTGATCGTGTCGAGCTTCTTGAAGGCCCGGTCGAGATCGAGCGGGTAGAGCTTGTCGGCGGCGACGCCGTCGGCGAGCAGGGCCGCCTCGATCACGCCGGGCGCCGACCACTTGTAGAAGGCGCGCTTGCCGGGGAACTTGGCCGTGTCGAACAGATCGGCCCAGGTCTTCGGACAGGCCTTGACGGCATCCTGATTGCAGCCGATCACGAAGGAATAATAGAAGCTGCCGACCGAGTAGTCGGTCACGAAGCGCGGATCGAGCTTCGACTTGTCGATCACCGAGAAGTCGAGCTTTTCGAGCACCCCCGCATCACCCGCCTGGACGGCATAGTCGCCTTCCACGTCGACCACGTCCCAGGCGACCTTGCCGGCCTCGACCATGGCCTTGATCTTGCCGTAGTCGGTCGGGCCGTCCTGCAGGACCGAAAGGCCGGCCTTCTCGGCCCAGGCCGCCTTCTGGGCGTCCTGGGTGGTGCCGCCCCAGCTGACGAACACCATGTCGGCGGCGAGTGCGGGCGCGGCGAGCCCGACGGCAGCGGCAAAGGCCGCGCAAGCGATCACGTTCCTCATGTCCCTCAATCCTTTGCTGCGTGCATTCCGGGCCGCCCCGCATCCGACGGGACGCAGTCGGCGGCCTGCCTCATCGATTCCGCGGCAAATCTTCTTGTCTTTGGGCAGGCGGTCCTGCCGGGATGACGCGACGGGCGGCGCGCGGCCGCCTCAGCGCATCACGAAGGGGTCGGGGATCGGCGCGTCCGAGGTCCTGAGCCAGATCGACTTGGTGCGGGTGTAGTCGAGCGCGGCGGCGAGCCCGCCCTCGCGGCCGTGGCCGGAGAGCTTGGTGCCGCCGAACGGGGCGATCGGCGAGACGGCGCGGTAGGTGTTGACCCAGACGATGCCGGTCCGGAGCCCGCGCATCATGCGGTGCGCCCGGGTCAGGTTCTGGGTGAAGAGCCCGGCGGCGAGGCCGTAGAGCGTGTCGTTGGCGATCCTGAGCGCCTCGGCCTCGGTCTCGAAGGAGACCACCGACAGGACAGGCCCGAAGAATTCCTCGGCGAGCGCCGGCGCGTCGGTGCCGTCGCAGTCGAGGATAGTCGGCGGATAGTAGAAACCTTCCCCGACCGGTGTGCTGCCGCCGGCGACGAGCCGCGCGCCGGCCGCGACCGAGCGGGCGACCAGGGCCTCGATATGCTGGCGCTGGCGCGCCGTGCACAGCGGGCCGACCTCGGTCGCCATGTCGAGCGGGCCGCCGATCCGGACGGCTTCCGCCCGGTCCTTCAGGAGGGCTAGGAAGCGGTCCTTGACCGAGCGCTCAACCACGAGCCGGGAGCCGGCGACGCAGCTCTGGCCGGTGGCGGCAAAGATGCCGGCCACCTGGGCGTTGGCGGCGCTGTCGAGATCGGCATCGGCAAAGACGATGAAAGGCGACTTGCCGCCGAGTTCCAGCGAGGTCGAGGCGAGGTTTTCGGCCGAATGGCGCACGATGTGGCGCGCGGTCGCCGGGCCGCCCGTGAAGGCGATATGGGCGACCTTGGGATGGCTGGCCAGCGCCGCCCCGCAAGTATGGCCGAAGCCGGTGATGACATTGACCACGCCCGCAGGGAAGCCAGCCTCGTGGACGAGCCGGGCAAAGGCCAGCAGAGGCGCCGGTCCGTCCTCGGAGGCCTTGACCACCAGGGTGCAGCCGGCGGCGAGCGCCGGGCCGATCTTGACCGCAGCCAGGAACAATTGGCTGTTCCACGGCACGATCGCGGCGACCACCCCGATCGGCTCGCGCCGAAGCCAAACCTCCATGTCGGGCTTGTCGATCGGCAGCACGCTGCCTTCGATCTTGTCGGCAAGGCCGGCATAGTAGCGGTAATATTCCGCCACATAGGCGATCTGCGCGGAGGTCTCGCGGATGATCTTGCCGGTGTCGCGGGTCTCCAGCTCGGCCAGTTCGCCGGCATGGGCGGCGACCAGATCGGCGAGACGATAGAGGAGCCGGCCGCGCTGGGACGCGGTCATGGTCGCCCACGGCCCCTCGGTGAGCGCCCGCTCGGCGGCGACAACCGCGCGGTCGACATCGCCGGCCCGGGCCTCGGGCATGGTCGCCCAGGGCAGGCCGGTGGCCGGATCGAGACTTTCGAACCGGGCCTCGCCGGGCTCGAAGTGACCGTCCAGATAGGCGTCGAAGGCTTGCATGGGGGTCACTCCGCGAAGGCCGGCATGACATCGGCGATGAAACGCTCCAGCGAGGCGCGCTTGCGCTCGAAGCTCATGCCGGTATCGATCCACAGCGAGAATTCGTCGTAGCCGAGCGCCTCGTAGCGCTTCAGCCGCTCGATCACCTCGTCGGCGGTGCCGACCGGCAGGTTGCGGCGCATGACCTCGGGCGAGACCTGCGGGTTCGCCGCCAGATCGGCCTCGGTCAGGGTCTCGATCAGGCCTTGCCGGATCGGGCGCTGGTTCTTGAACCAGGCGAAGAAGTAGTTGTAGTAGACGCTCATCTCGCGGACCGCCTGCGCGATGTCGTCCGCATCGGTACCGACATAGCCGTGCGTCAGCAGCATGATCTTCGGCCGCGGCTCTTCCGGGTATTTGGCGCAGGCGGCATTGAACTTGCCCATCAGGCCGGCGACTTCGTCGTCGCCGTTCCACAGCGGCGTGACCTTGACGTTGCAGCCGTTGGCCACCGCGAATTCGTGGCTGTTGGGGTCGCGCGCGGCGATCCAGAGCGGCGGATGCGGCTGCTGGATCGGCTTCGGTGCCGAGGTGGTCGACGGGAACTGCCAGAATTCGCCGTCATGGGCGTAGTCGCCGGCCCAGAGGCCCTTGATGGCCGGCACCAGTTCGCGCATCCGCTGCCCGGCCTGCCAGGCATCGAGACCGGGCATCAGGCGCTCGTATTCGAACGTGTAGGCGCCGCGGGCGATGCCGACATCGAGCCGGCCGCCGGTGATGATGTCGGTCATCGCGGCTTCGCCGGCGAGCTTGATCGGGTGCCAGAAGGGGGCGATCACGGTGGACGTACCGAGCCGCACAGTCTTCGTCCGCCGCGCCAGATCGGCGAGATTGATGAAGGGGTTCGGGGCGATGGTGAATTCCATGCCGTGGTGTTCGCCGGTCCAGATGGCGGTCATGCCGCCCTGGTCGGCGATCTCGCACAGGCGGCAGAACTCCTCGTAGAGCTGCGCGTGGCTCTCAGACGCATCAAGCCGTTCCATGTGGACGAAGAGCGAGAATTTCATCGCGTCACGCCTCCCGAGACAGCGGGTGGACCCGCCCGGCGGTTTCATTGCCGACATAAAGGCCGAAATTGCCGAGTGCGCTCTCGGCCGCGTAGCGACGCAGGATGTCGGCCGTCTGGGCGGTGTCGAGCCGGTCGAAAGGCAGGCGGTCGAGGCCGAAGAGGCGGCCGCGCGCCGGCACGCCCTCCCCGAGCGCGACGCGATAGACGACATGCTGGCGCCCGGCGGCGCGGTCCTGGTAGACCGAAAACAGGAAGCCGACCGTGGCGGCGAGCCCGATCCCGCCCTGGATCAGATCGACGATCCGGCGCGGCGCGGTGCCCTCGACGACGGTGCAGCGCGGCAGTCCGAGCCGGCCGGCCGCATCCTCGACGAGCAGCACGGCCCCGCCGCGCTCGGCGACAGCCGCCGCCTCGACCACGCCCTCGCCCGCCGCGCCCGAGGCCTTGGCCTCCATCGCGGCGGTGAAATAGCCGCCGCGCGCATAGCCGAGGCCGTTCAGCCCCGCATTCTCGAAGGCCTCGACCCGGCCGATCAGGATGGCATGGTCGCCCGCCTCGATGACCCGTTCGGCCGTGCAGTCGAACCATGCGGCGGCGCCGGGGAAGACCGGCGCGCCGTTCGGCCCCGTCATCCAGTCGACCGACGCGAAGCGGTCCTCGACCGGGCGCGCGAAGGTGTTGGAAACCTCCTTCTGGGTCTCGGCCAGCACGTTGACGGCGAAGCCGGAGGCACCCGTGAAGACGGCGTAGTTGCGCGACGAGCGGGCGATGCAGACGAGCAGCAGTGGCGGATCGAGAGACACCGAGGCGAAGGAATTGGCCGTGAAGCCGACCGGGCGGCCGTCCGCGTCGTGGCTGGTGACGACCGTCACCCCGGTCATGAAGGCGCCGAAGGCGTTGCGCAGCTGGCGGGGATCGAGACCGGGTCCGTTCATCGGATGCCTCAGCGTTTCAGCCAGTCGGCCAGCACGGCATTGACGGTGTCCGGCGCGGTCAGCGTGACCATGTGCCGGTGGCCCGGGACGATCACCGCCGCGCCGCGCGGCGCCGCAGCCGCCATCGCCTCGGCCATGGCGGGCGTGGAGTTCGGATCCTCACGCCCCGTCAGGAACAGGGCCGGACAGGCGACCCGGGGCCAAGCGTCGGCATAGACCGCGTCGCCCGACGCGAAGGCCGAATAGGCGGTGGCATAGGCGGCCGGATCGACGCCGGCGAGCCAGTCCCGCGTCTGCCGGCGCGCCTCGGCGACCGCCGGATCGTCGCCGAACCAGCGCTGCAGCGGACCATCGACATCGATCCCCTCGGCGGCGATCAGCCGGGCGCGTGCCAGTACGGCCGCGCTCGCCGCCGGATCGCGGCGATGCACGCCGTTGACCAAGGCGACCCGGGCGATCCGGTCGCCGAAGGTGGCGGCCGCGCCACCCGCGATCAGGGCCCCCATGGAGTGGCCGGCCAGGTTGACGCGGTCGAGCCCGATCTCGTCGAGCGTGCGGCCGAGCCAGGTGACGAAGGCCGGCAGCGCCGAGCCCGGCGCGATCGGCGCACTGTCGCCATGGCCCGGCATGTCGAGCGCGATGACGCGATGGGTCTGCCGCAAGGCCGCGATCTGGGGCAGCCAGGCTTCGAGCCGCAGCCCGACGCCATGGATCAGGACCAGCGGCTCGCCCCGCCCGGTCTCCCAATAGGCCGCGCCGGATGGCGTCCTAGACCGCTGCGGGGTTGTCCAGATCATTCCCGAGATCCTTCAGGTCCTGATAGCGGTCGCCGATGCGGTGGTGCGGGCGCCCGCCGACCGAGGCGCCGAGCGCGACGACGATCTCGTCGGCGGCCGGGGCATCCGGAATGGCGGTCTGGATGGTCAGATAGTGGGAGCGGCGGCCCTCGTCGGCCTTGTCCATCAGCGGGATCATCAGCGGTGCATTGGCCGGACCGCGCGTGTTGGTGAAGGACAGATAGGACTTGGCGCCGACCGCCTGGCGGTAGTGATTGCCGAAGCGGAGCGTGTGGATCAGCGCCGAGGCATGCTCGATCTCGCCGTCGAGGCCGACCAGCGCCGCCTTGCCGTACCCCTCCACCGCCGCGCCCGAACCGACCGCGCCGAGGATCATGTCGGTCAGGAGCTTGCCGAGAACCGGCGCCGCCGCATGGATCGCCGGCTTCAGATCCTCGACGAAACCCTGGCCGGCCCAGGGATTCTTGATCACCGCCAGGGCCGCATAGAGCACCAGCGGCCGCGGGGCCGTCCGACCGCCCTCGACCAGCGTCGTTTCGACCTGAAGCAGCGTCTTCCTGATCACGAGTGCCATTCTGTCGACCTACCATCATCTCGTCATACGGATTATGGTATGCCAAAATTCTGAACGTCAAGGGGCCATCAGAAAGACGACCGCAAGATTTTTCGTCGAACTGAAGCCTTTATGAAAGCAACGCGTTGCGGCCGCACCAGCCTTTCGGCCGGAACGGCTTCCGCTCACGCGTCTCCCTGAAATTCCATGGTATCGCTTGAAAATGATCGCCCCTCGAAGGGCAATATTGGAAAGCACAAAAACAAGACATGACTCGAACACGACGTCGAGCGTGGTCCCTCGTGACGCATTCTTTTGAACGCTGACGCTGGACTCAATCTCGCAGCATCATCCGAAGCCGGCATGGCGAGTAGCACCGGCCCGCCGCCGGCCCGGCTCCGATGCCCCGTTCGATACCGAGCCGGGCTTGCCGCCCGGCCCGGTTCCGGCCCGACCTCACACGTCGAGCGTCGTCTCGCGCTCCCAGGCGGTGAAATGGCTGCAGTAGGACTGCCATTCGCCGTGCTTCAGTTTCAGATAGGCAGCCGAGAATTCGGTGCCGAGCGCGGCCTGCAGCGACGGGTCCTTCTCGAACTCGCGCAGCGCATCGAGCAGGTTCAAGGGCAGCTTCGGCGCCCCCGTCACCTTGTGGCCCTCGGCATACATGTCGATGTCGGAGTGCGGCCCCGGATCGGCCGAGGTGGCGAGGCCCTCGAGGCCGGCGGCGATGATGATCGCCTGCAGCAGATAGGGGTTCACGGCGCCGTCGGGCAGGCGCAATTCGAAGCGGCCGGGGCCGGGCACGCGCACCATGTGGGTGCGGTTGTTGCCGGTCCAGGTCACGGTGTTGGGCGACCAGGTCGCGCCCGAGATGGTGCGCGGCGCATTGATTCGCTTGTAGGAATTGACCGTCGGATTGGTGATCGCGGCGAGCGCGGAGGCATGCTTCATGATGCCGCCGAGGAAGGCCTTGCCGGCCGCCGACAAGCCGAACGGCATCGCCTTGTCGGCAAAGGCGTTGACCTGGCCGGCCAGGTCCCAGACCGAGATGTGGCAGTGGCAGCCGTTGCCGGTCAGCCCCTTGAACGGCTTGGGCATGAAGGTCGCGCGCAGGCCGTGCTTCTCGGCGATCGAGCGGACCATGAACTTGAAGAAGGAATGCTTGTCGGCGGTGGCGAGCGCGTCGTCATACTCCCAGTTCATCTCGAACTGGCCGTTCGCGTCCTCGTGGTCGTTCTGGTAGGGCTTCCAGCCGAGCGCCAGCATGGCATCGCAGATCTCGGCGATCACGTCGTAGCGGCGCAGCAGGGCCTGCTGGTCGTAGCAGGGCTTCTCGGCCATGTCGGCGGCATCCGAGATGGCCGACCCGTCCGGCGTGATCAGGAAGAACTCGGCCTCGACGCCGGTCTTGACGCGGTAGCCGGCGGCCCGGGCGGCCTCGACCTGCCGCTTCAGCACGATGCGCGGCGCCTGCGCGACCGGCTCGCCCTCCATGGAGAGATCGGCCGCCACCCAGGCGACTTCGGGCTTCCAGGGCAGCTGGATGACCGAGGCCGGATCGGGGATCGCGAACAGATCCGGATGGGCCGGCGTCAGGTCGAGCCAGGTGGCGAAGCCGGCAAAGCCGGCGCCCTCGGCCTGCATGTCGGCGATCGCCTGGCGCGGCACCAGCTTGGCGCGCTGGGCGCCGAACAGGTCCGTGTAGGAGATCATGAAATACTTGACACCGCGCTCGGCGGCGAAGGCGGCCAGATCCTGTGCCATGACGTCCCTCTTGTCGGCCCGCACACCCCCGGGCGGTAGCCTCGTCTCGACGCGTCGGCCCTGCGCCCGACGGCGGAGCCGGATGCAAATTCCGTGACGGCCGCCGCGCGGCGGCCGGCATCGTTCAGAAGCCGGACTTGCCGGGGATCCATTCCGTCCCGGCCAGCGGAACGCCGGCCATGGCCGCCGCCTCGATGGTCAGGGCGCACAGATCCTCGGGTTCGAGATTGTGCACATGGTTGTGGCCGCAGGCGCGCGCGATGGTCTGCGCCTCCAGGGTCATGACCTTCAGATAGTTGGCGAGCCGGCGGCCAGCCGCGACCGGATCGAGCCGGGCCGCGAGATCCGGGTCCTGCGTCGTGATGCCGGCCGGGTCCTTGCCCTCGTGCCAGTCGTCATAGGCGCCCGCCGTGGTGCCGAGCCTGCGGTACTCGTCCTCCCACTTCGGATCGTTGTCGCCGATCGCCACCAGCGCAGCGGTGCCGATCGAGACCGCGTCGGCGCCGAGCGCCAGCGCCTTGGCCACGTCCGCGCCGGAGCGGATGCCGCCGGAGACGATCAGCTGTACCTTGCGGTGCATGCCGAGATCCTGCAGCGCGCGCACGGCCGGGCGGATGCAGGCGAGCGTCGGCTGGCCGACATGTTCGATGAACACGTCCTGGGTCGCCGCGGTGCCGCCCTGCATGCCGTCGAGCACAACCACGTCGGCACCGGCCTTCACGGCGAGCGCGGTGTCGTAATAGGGCCTGGCGCCGCCGACCTTGACGTAGATCGGCTTCTCCCAGTCGGTGATCTCGCGCAGTTCGAGGATCTTGATCTCCAGGTCGTCCGGGCCGGTCCAGTCGGGATGCCGACAGGCCGAACGCTGGTCGATGCCCTTGGGCAGGGTGCGCATCTCGGCGACGCGGTCGGAGATCTTCTGGCCGAGCAGCATGCCGCCGCCGCCCGGCTTGGCACCCTGCCCGACCACGACCTCGATCGCGTCGGCGCGGCGCAGGTCGCGCGGGTTCATGCCGTAGCGCGACGGCAGGTACTGGTAGACCAGGATGCTGGAATGACCGCGCTCTTCCTCGGTCATGCCGCCGTCGCCGGTGGTAGTCGAGGTGCCGGACAGCGTGGCGCCGCGGCCGAGCGCCTCCTTGGCGTTGGCCGAGAGCGAGCCGAAGCTCATGCCCGCGATGGTGATCGGGATCTTGAGCTGGATCGGCTTGCGGGCGAAGCGGGTGCCGAGCGTGACGGCGGTGTCGCAACGCTCCCGGTAGCCTTCGAGCGGATAGCGCGAGATCGAGGCGCCGAGGAACAGGAGATCGTCGAAATGCGGCACCTTGCGCTTGGTGCCGCCGCCGCGGATGTCGTAGATGCCGGTGGCGGCGGCGCGGCGGATTTCGGCCAGCGTGTAGTCGTCGAAGGTGGCGGACTTGCGCGGCGGGGTCGGCGGGTTCTGGTAGCTCATGGCGCGCCTCGCTCAGTACGCGTCGACATTGTCGATGTTGAAATTGTAGAGCTTGCGGGCGGAGCCGTAGCGCTTGAACTCGCTCGGCGCGACGCCCTCGACCCCGGCCCGGGCCAGGAGATCGGCCAGGATGGCGTGATGCTCCGGGCGCATCTCCTTCTCGATGCAGTCGGCGCCGAGGCTCTTGACGCTGCCGCGCACGAACAGGCGCGCCTCGTAGAGGCTGTCGCCGAGCGCCTCGCCGGCATCGCCGAGCACGACCAGATTGCCCGATTGCGCCATGAAGGCCGACATGTGGCCGATATTGCCGTGGACGACGATGTCGATGCCCTTCATCGAGATGCCGCAGCGCGAGGCGGCATTGCCCTTGATGACCAGGAGGCCGCCGCGGCCGGTGGCGCCGGCATATTGCGAGGCGTCGCCCTCGACCACCACGGTGCCGGACATCATGTTCTCGGCAACGCCCGGACCCGCGGAGCCGTGGATGGTGATGGCGGCCTCCGCATTCATGCCGGCGCAGTAGTAGCCGACCGACCCGCGCACCGCGATCGTCACCGGGGCGTCGGCCCCGACCGCAACGGCATGATGGCCGCGCGGATTGACCACCTCGAAATGGGTGTCGTTGGCACCGGCGCCGACGGCGTGCAGGGCGGCATTGAGGTCGCGCAACGGGGCGACCGCGAGATCGAAGACGGGCATGGCTGGCGTCCTGGAGGCGGGTGCGGGCGGCGGAACGACAGGGCGGGACCGGACGGGTCCCGCGCGGTCAGGCGGCCTTGGCGTGGTCCCAGAAATAGACGGTGGCCGGCTCGGGCTCCCAGATGCGGGCCTCCTCGATGCCGGGCAGGTTGACGAGGGCGCGGTATTCCGAGCCGAAGGCGACGTAGCGGTCGGTCTCGGCCATCACGGCCGGCTTGCAGGCGATTGGATCACGCAGCACGCCGAAGCCGGACCGGGTGCCGACCACGAAGGTGAAGAAGCCGTCCAGATCGGCGAGCGCGCCTTCCAGCGCCTTGCCGAGATCCTTGCCGCCGCGCATGGCCGCCGTCAGATAGGCGGCGGCGACCTCGGAATCGTTCTCGGTCTCGAAGGCGACGCCGACGCGCTTCAGCTCGCGGCGCAGATTGTTGTGGTTGGAGAGCGAGCCGTTATGGACCAGGCACTGGTCCGGACCGGTCGAGAAGGGATGCGCGCCGAGCGTGGTGACGGCGGATTCGGTCGCCATCCGGGTATGGCCGATGCCGTGGCTGCCGGCCATGGCGGCGATGCCGAAACGCTCGACCACCTGCCGGGGCAGGCCGACCTCCTTGAAGATCTCGACGCTGGCGCCGGCCCCCATCACGCGAACGGTCGGCGCGACGGTCACGAGCGCCGCACGCACCGCGTCCAGGCTCGCTTCAGGCACGGTCAGGACCGCGTGTGTATCCTTGACGGCGAGATCGACCGTCACGCCGGTCACCGCGGCGAGGCGCGCGTCGAGGCCGGGGAAGTCACGTGCCGGGTCGGGCGACTGGACCGTGATCTTGGCGAAGCCGGGGGCCTCGGCGCCATAGATGGCGATGCCGGCCGAGTCCGGCCCGCGATCGGTCATGGTGATCAGCATGTCCGACAATAGCCGCCCGAGTTCCGGCTCCAGCGACTTGTCCTTCAGGAAGAGCCCGACGATCCCGCACATGGTGATCCCTCGCAATATCGACTGGCCCCAACGATAGGCCAGCGCCAAGGCGCGCGCAACTGAAAAGAATAAAAGTTTCTTCCCAATGCGTGTTCACAATGCCCGTCTTTTGTGCAGCCGGGGTGTGGCTCGGCGGCCCGGATCGCGCGTCCGGTTCAGGCCCCAGTCGGCGGCTCGGCGATCGCGGGCGGACCGTCTGGCCGCCGGCCGCCCCGTCAGCCGGGTTCGGTGCCACTCTTCGGATAGGAGATGATCGAGAGATATTGGGCCGGCAGCTTGACCAGTTGTTCGGGTCCGTGGGGCGCGTCGGCATCGAAGAACAGGCTGTCGCCGGGCTGCATATGGAACAGCTGGTCACCGTGGCGATAGACCACCTCGCCTTCGAGCATGTGCAGGAATTCCAGGCCCGCATGCTGGAAGGTCGGGAAGGTATCGGAATCCTGCGACAGCGTGATCAGATAGGGCTCGACCATCACGCCGCTCGAATTGTTGTCGATATGGCCGAGCAGGCGGTACTGGTGGCCGGCCCGGGTGCCGCGCCGCTCCAGTTCGACGCCTTCGCCGGACTTCACGAAGACCGCGTTGCGCGGCTCCTCGTAGCGGCGGAAGAAGGCCGTAATCGGCACGCCGAGCGCGCGCGAGAGCGATTGAAGGGTGGTCAGCGACGGCGAGATATTGCCGTTCTCGATCTTCGACAGCATGCCGATGGACAGGCCCGTCGCTGCGGCCAGATCGGCGACCGTGATGCCGAGCTGCCGGCGCGCCGCACGAACCTCATGGCCGATGGCCATTTCCAGGTTGTTTTCCTTGGGCTCGCGAACGGCATGCGGGTTCTGGGTCAAGGTCGCCTCCTCGTCACGGATGAGGCCGTGACGGGTTGCACCCTAGCATTCGCAGGAAACTTTCCTCAATTGGCAGGAAACGCAACGGTCGACGGCGCGCTTGCGATCAGACGGCGTCGTCGGCCGCCAGCAACCGGCGGGCAATGTCGGACGCCGCGCGGACATGCTGCAGGGCTGCGGTCTCGGCCGCCGCACCGTCGCCGGCGCGGATCGCATCGACGATGCGCTGCATCTGCTCCGGTCCCTGCTGGTCGCGGCCGGGGGTCTTTATGGTCATCGAGCGCAGGTGGTTGATGCGCACGGTCAGCGAACTGACGATGCTCCAGGCGATGTCCTTGCCGGCGGCAGAAAAGAGCGTGCCGTAGAATTCGGACGTTGCCTCCAGAACGCCGGCCATGTCCTTGCCGCGATAGGCCGCCCGAATGCGGCCGATGGCGGCATCCAGATCGGCCGCGACCGCCGCGTCGCCGAGTTCGGCGCAGGCGCGCGCCGCGATGCCTTCGAGGGCACCGCGGATCTCGTAGATCTGGAGCGCCTCGGCGGCCGTGGTGCGCGAGACGATCGGACCGCGCGCCTGCAGCGTCGTGACTAGGCCCTCGGTCTCCAGGTGGCGCAGAACCTCGCGCACGATGGTCCGGCTGACGCCGAGCTGTTCGCACAATTCGCGTTCGACCAGCCGGTCGCCCGGCCGGAAATGCTGCGTCAGGATGGCCTCGCGCATCTTCACCAGGGTGAGTTCGCGCAACGTCTTGGCCGGCCGGTCGACGCGGAGCGAATCCGGTCCGGCGGTCCTGGCGGCAGTGCGAACGTCGCTTGATGGCATGGCGGGAGCCCGGTGGCAAAGGGAGCGGGTCGCGGCCCCGCAATCGGATCGCAGGACGGCCAGCCGGTTGATGGCATGCCATATTATGAAGTGCAAGATGCCCTGCCGGCATCCTTGGATGCCGGCCCGCATTCCTGGAAACCGGATTGCATCCGCCGACACCGGCCGGCAACGCGACCGCAGCGCGCAGCCGAAAATCGCCTCGCGTCGCCGCAGCGTCACGGGCACGACCCTACCGACATTTCGGCCGGCCGTCCCGGCTTTCGATCCCGATCCGGATTCTCCGGGACCGGCGTCCCGCCCGGCATGCCACGCCTCGCCCGCCTTGCCGCCCTGCCGGGTGTTTCGAACCGCCATACGCGCTCGGCGTGCAACATATTCTCAGACAAAACCGCTGGATGGCAGCGCTTCCTTTCGTCGACGTCAGGATCGCGCGTCTCTAGACGAAGGTCGAATTTTTGTGTTGCGCAGTCCGGAAAACTCCGATGAAATCGCTGCCAACGCGATCGGTCCGGCCATCGGGCATCGCGAGACAACCTCGTTAAGGGGTTGAATCATAGGGAGGAGTTCCATGTTTCGCACGCTCAGCGTGTCGGCGATGGTCGTCGCCGGCCTTGCATTCGCGTCTTCCGCCGCCATGGCCGGCCCGAAGGTGGTTTCGGGTCCGGGCGCCAATCCGGCCTGCTTCAAGCCCTGGAACGACAAGACCAAGTATCTCCAGTGGGACAAGAAGGCCGGCCCGTACCGCGTCGCGATCGTCAACGGCTTCGTCGGCAACACTTGGCGAATCCAGATGATCAAGACCGCCAAGGCCTATGCCGAACAGGCCGGCGTCAAGGAAAAGATCAAGGAATTCAAGGTCATTTCGACCGGCACCGACGTCGCCGCCCAGCTCGGCGCGATGGAGGACTTCATCAACCAGGGCTATGACGCGATCGTCACGATCGCCGTGTCGCCCGAAGGGTTCGACCGCGTCATCCGCCTCGCCGACAAGAACAATGTCGTCGTCGTGCCGTTCGACAACGTGCTCGACACCGACAAGGTGATGATGGTCAACGAAGACCAGCTCGAGATGGGCAAGATGTACGGCCGCTGGCTGCGCGAGCAGCTCGGCGCCAAGAAGACCGGCAAGATCCTCGAAGTGCGCGGCCTGCCCGGCAACTCGGTCGACCGCGACCGCCATGTCGGCTTCCAGGAAGTCATGAAGAAGGACGCCAACTTCGAGATCATCGAAGTGGTCGGCAACTGGGACGACGGCACCGCCCAGAAGGTGACCGCGGACGCCATCGCGGCGCACGGAAAGTTCGAAGGCATCATCGTCCAGGGCGGTTCGACCGGCGTCGTGCGCGCCATGATCGACGGCAAGCATCCCTGGGTTCCGATCGCCGGCGAATCCGAGAACGGCTTCCGCAAGCTGCTCGCCCAGCACGGCAAGGACGGCCTGAAGGGCATTTCCATCGGCCAGTCGCCGGGCCTCGTCGCCATCGCCATGAAGGCCGCCCTCTCGGCCCTCGAAGGCAACCCGATGCCGCAGCTGATCTCCGTTCCGATCCCGGCGTCGACCTACACCGAGCTGAAGGACGGCGTGAACTACTGGTCGAACCTCACCGACAACTTCTTCACGGTGAACGAGTTCAAGCCCTGCGACACGAACATCACGGCCACCGAGATCATGGCCAAGGACGAGAAGAACACCAACTGATCGTCTGACGGTGGCCCGGTCCGGCCGGGCCACCGCTCTTCCGTTTCGTGCATTCCAGACCGTGACTTCCGTTTCGTGGAGCCGGGCGTCGACAGCGCCCGCCGCGGTTTTTGTTGTCATCCTGCCGACGGACCCACCAGGCTCATGACCGACCGGAACGCCCAGCCGCTCCTGTCCCTGTCCAAGATCTCCAAACGCTATGGCGGCGTGCGGGCGCTCGAGGACGTCGACTTCTCCTGCTCGTCCGGCTCGATCCACGCCATTCTGGGCGAGAACGGCGCCGGCAAGTCCACCCTGATCAAGATCATGTCGGGCGTCGTGCAGCCCGACACCGGCAGCATGACGCTGACCGGCACGCCGCGGCGCTTCCTCAGCCCCGCCGAGGCCAATGCGGCCGGTGTGGTCTGCGTGTTCCAGGAACTGTCGCTGATGCCCGACCTCTCGGTCGCGGACAACATCTCGATCGTCGGACCGCCGACCCGTTTCGGGTTGATCGACGCCAAGGCGCAGCGCCGGCGCGCCGAGGAACTGCTCGCCTCGATCGGCTGCGAGGACGTGAACCCGCTGCTCAACGTGCGCGACCTGCCGCTGTCGCGCCGGCAGATGGTCGAGATCGCCAAGGCGCTCGGCAAGAAGCCGCAACTGCTGATCCTCGACGAGGCCACCTCGGCGCTGACCAATTCCGACGTCGCCACCATCTACGAGGTGCTGAAGCGGCTGCGGCGCGAGGGCCTGTCGATCCTCTACATCTCGCACCGCATGCACGAGATCGAGGAACTGGCCGACCGCGCCTCCGTGTTCCGCAACGGGCGCCATATCGAGACCTTCCCGATGGGCCGCTACGGCCATGGCGAGATCGTCGAGCTGATGATCGGCCGCGAGATCAGCGCGCAATATCCGCCCAAGGTGAAGCGCGAGCGGCCCGCGCCGCTGTTCTCGGTGAAGAACCTCACCTGGGAGAACCGGCTGCGCGCCGTCGACCTGTCGATCGGCAAGGGCGAGATCGTCGGGCTCGGCGGGCTGGACGGCCAGGGCCAGAAGGAATTGCTGCTCGCCCTGTTCGGCGTTCTGAAGGGCGTCACCGGCGAGGTCACGCTCGACGGCAAGCCGGCCCTGCCGGGTTCGCCGGCCCAGGCCAAGGCGCCGTCGCGGCGCATCGCGCTGATCCCGGAAGACCGCAAGACCGAGGGCCTGATGCTGCCCATGTCGATCGCAGAGAATCTGTGTTCCGCCTCGCTCGACGCGCTTTCGACCGGCCCGTTCATCGACCGGACCAAGGAGGAGATCGCCATCACGGATGCGATCAAGCGGCTGCAGATCAAGATCGGGCATCCGGGTGATGCCGTCGCGACGCTGTCGGGCGGCAACCAGCAGAAGGTCGTCATCGCCAAGTGGCTGATGACCAACCCGCGCGTGATCCTGCTCAACGATCCGACCCGCGGCATCGACGTGGGCACCAAGCAGGAGATCTATGCGCTCCTGCGCCAGCTCGCCGACAAGGGCGCGGCGATCCTGTTCTATTCGACCGACTATGACGAACTGATCGGCTGCTGCGACCGCGTCGCCGTCATGTATGACGGCGCCATCAAGGTCGAACTGGAAGGCGACGGGATCACCGAGCAGGCCCTGATCGCCAGCGCCCTCAACATCGATGCGGGCGCCGCCGCGCGGTCCGGACACGGAGTTCACGGATGACCGGATCGACCCCGGACTGGCTGATCCGCCTCAGGCAGAATGCCGGGCTGGCCAGCGCCATCGCCCTCTTCGCCGCCTTCTACCTCGTCTACAACATGGCCCATCCGAAGGGCTTCTCACCGCAGGTCTTCGTCCAGAACGCCGACGAGGCCTTCGCGCTGGTGATGGTCGCCATGGCGCAGACCCTGCCGGTGCTGCTCGGCGGCCTCGACCTCTCGGTCGGCGCGGTGATGACCATGGTCAACTGCCTCGCCAGCCATCTGGTCGTCGGCTCGCCGATCCAGATCTTCCTCGGCATGACCGCCTGCATCGCCGCCGGCGCCGCCTTCGGCTTCATGAACGGCTGCATCGTGGTCTATGGCCGCATCCAGCCGATCATCACCACGCTCGCCACAGGCGCGATCGCGATCGGCATCGCGCTGTTTCTGCGGCCGAAGCCGGGCGGCAAGGTCGACGAGGACCTGTCCTGGGCGCTGACCAACGGGCTCGGCGATTTCGCCGAGACCTACCATCTGTTCGACGACGGCAAGGCGGCCTGGTTCCAGCCGATCGCCGGCATTCCGGTGGCTTTCGTGCTCCTGGTCCTGGTCGTGCTGATCGTCTGGGTGCCGTTCCGGCGCACCGTGATCGGGCGCACGGTCTATGCGGTCGGCTCGGCGGAGGGCGCGGCCTTCATGTCCGGCCTGCCGGTCAACCAGGCCAAGCTCGCCGCCTTCACGCTGGCCGGCGTCTTCGCCGCGATCGGCGGCCTGTTCCTGGCGATCCAGACCTCCTCGGGCAATGCCGACATTCCGCAGGCCGGTGCCTATACGCTGAACTCGATCGCCGCCGTCGTGCTCGGCGGCACCTCGCTGCTCGGCGGGTCGGGCTCGGCGATCGGCTCGCTGTTCGGGGCGCTGATCCTGCGCGTCATCTCCTTCAATTTCCGCATCTTCGACATCCCGCCGCTGATGCAGTCGCTGGTCGAGGGCCTGATCCTCCTGGCGGCGGTCAGCCTCGGCGGCCTGCGCGTGCTGCGGATCAAGAACCGGCTGGAGCTGTTCCGATGACCGCCGCCACCCTCAAGCCCCGGCGCTTCGCGCTGGCCGCCGACGACAAGCCGATCGTCATCGCGTCGGCCTTCATCGTTGTGCTCCTGATGATCGGCACGGGCTACACGCTGGCGACCCAGGGCACGATGACGCTCCTGTCGCCGAACTATCTCCTGCAGCAGCTGCAGATCGGCGCCTTCCTGGGCGTGGTCGCGGCCGGCATGATGCTGGTCATCCTGATCGGCCATATCGATCTCTCGGTCGCCTGGACGCTGGCCGCCGCCGCCATGATGGCGACCACCGTCGGCGGCGCCTGGGCGATCCCGACCGGCCTCGCCGTCGGCCTGACGGTCGGCGTGATCAACGGCCTCGGCGTCGCCTATCTGCGCGTGCCGTCGATGATCTTTACTCTTGGCGTCAACGCCGTGATGCGCGGTCTGATGGTCGCCCATACCGGTGGCTTCGCGCCGCAGACGGCAGCCACCGACCTGATGCGGTTCCTCGCCGCCGAGCGCATCGCCGGCATCCCGATGGCGATCTTCGTCTGGCTCGGCGTCTCCATGGTGATCGCGATCGTGCTGAAGCGCACGGTGTTCGGCCGCACCATCTACGCCATCGGCAACCGCGAGGCGGCCGCCTATCTGGCCGGCATGCATACCCGCGGGGTGATCATCACCGCCTTTGCGGCCTGCGGCATGCTCGCCGGGCTCGCCGGGGTGCTGCTCGCCGGCTACTCGACCAAGGCCTACCAGGGCATGGGCGACGCCTATGTGCTGCCGGCGATCGCCGCGGTGGTGATCGGCGGCACCAACATCCTCGGCGGCCGCGGCAAGTATCTCGGCACCGTGGTGGGCGTGATCCTGATCGTGCTCCTGAACAGCGTGCTGTCGATCATGCAGATGCCCGAGGCCGGCCGGCAGATCATCTACGGCGTGGTCATCATCTCCATGCTGCTGGTCTACGGGCGCAACCAGCGCGTCACGAGCTAGCCGCCCGGCCGCGCGCGTCCTGCGGCGCGGCCCTCCCCTCCCCCCGCAAGGCCGCAAGGCCCGCCGAGACGTCCGGACAGCACCATGGGCTTGCGCTTCGCCGTCGATACCGGCGGCACCTTCACCGACCTCATGGTGGCGAGCGAGGACGGACGCCTCGCCATGTTCAAGGCCTCGACCACGCCGACCGACCCGGTCGCCGGCCTGATCGACAGCCTGGCCCTGGCGGCGGCGGCGGCCGGCGAGACGCTCGCCAGCTATCTGGCGCGCGGCGACGTACTGGTCCACGGCACCACCCACGCCATCAACGCCATCGTCACCGGCAACACGGCGCGCACCGCCTTCCTGACCACCGAGGGCCACCCCGACACGCTGGTCTTCCGCGAGGGCGGCCGGATCGAGCCGTTCAACTTCACCGTCCCCTACCCCGAACCCTATGTGCCGCGCGCGCTGACCTTCGAGGTGCCCGAGCGGATCATGGCCGACGGCCGCGTGCGCACGCCGCTCGACGAGGCCGCGGTCGTCGCCATCCTGGAGCGGGTCCGGGCGGCCGGGGCCGAGGCGGTCGCGGTCTGCCTGCTCTGGTCGGTGGTCAATCCGGCCCACGAGACGGCGGTCGGCGCGCTGATCGAGCGCCACCTGCCCGGCATCCCCTATACCCTGTCGCACCGCATCAACCCGTCGATCCGCGAATATCGCCGCGCCTCCTCCACCGCCATCGACGCCTCGCTGAAGCCGGTCATGGGCGCCTATATGCGCGGGCTGGAGAGCCGGCTGCGCGATGCCGGCTTCAAGGGCCGCGTTCTGGTCGTCACCTCGCAGGGCGGCGTGATGGATGCGGCGAGCGTCGCCGAGGCGCCGGTACACCTGATCAATTCCGGTCCCAGCATGGCGCCGGTCGCCGCCAAGGCCTATGCGGGCGGGACGGCCGAGGAAACGCTGATCGTCGGCGACAGCGGCGGCACCACCTTCGACGTGTCGCTGGTGCGGCGCGGCCGCATCCCGCGCAGCCGGGAGATCTGGCTCGGCCAGCCGTTCCGCAGCGCCATGACCGGCATGCCCTCGGTCGACGTGAAGAGCATCGGCGCCGGCGGCGGCTCGATCGCCTGGGTCGATGCCGGCGGCCTGCTGCATGTCGGCCCGATCAGCGCCGGCGCGCGGCCCGGCCCGGCCTGCTACGGCCGCGGCGGCACGCGGCCGACGCTGACCGATGCGGCCGTAACGCTCGGCTTCATCGATGCCGGCTTCTTCCTCGGCGGCAAGATGGCGCTCGACGAGCCCGCCGCAGCCGACGCGATCCGGCGCGACGTGGCCGATCCGCTCGGGCTCTCGGTCGACGCGGCCGCGGAGGCGATCGTGGCGCTGGCGACCGAGCACATGGTCCAGGCGATCATGGACATCACCGTCAACCAGGGCATCGACCCGGCCGAGGCGACCTTCGTCGCCGGCGGCGGCGCGGCCGGCCTGAACTGCGTCGCGATCGCCCGGCGGCTCGGCTGCCGGCGGGTGGTGGTGACGGAAGCCGGCGCGGCCCTGTCGGCCTCCGGCGCGCTGATCTCGGACCTGACCGCGCACCAGCAGGCGATGTTCCACACGCTGAGCGGCCGCTTCGACCGCGATGGCGTCAACCGCACGCTGGCTGACCTCGAGGCCGCCTGCGACGCCTTCGCGGCCGGCCCCGGCGCGGGCGCCAGCGCGGTCGAAATCCACTGGTCGTCGGAAGCCCGCTATGCCGACCAGGCCTGGGAGATCGAGGTGCCGCTCGCCCGGCCACGCTTCGAGACCGAGGCCGATCTCGACGCCCTGGTGGCGGATTTCCACCGCCTGCACCAGGACATCTTCGCCGTCAGCGACCCCGGCGCCGAGATCGAGGCGGTCGGCTGGAACGCCGAGGTGCGCTGCCGGATCGGCACCGGCCAGCCCGGCCGGCTCGCCGCGACCGACCGCCCGGCCCGCCTGCCCGCGCGCGCGGTCCGCTTCCTCGGCACCGAGGCCCGCGTCGAGGCGGAGGTCTGGCGGCTGGAATCGATTCCGCCGGATGCCGTCATCGCCGGCCCGGCGATCATCGAATCCGATTTCACCTCGATCGTGTTGGATCCCGGCGCCCACGCCCATCGCGACGGGTCCGGCAATCTCGTCATCGCGCTTTGAGGCCCGGACCGGTGTGTCCAGGTCTCGGCATCCATGGACATTCGCGGCGCGGCGCGTTCAGATGGCGCGCAGTCCGCACTCATTTATATAGGAAATAGAATATGTTGCTGCGATCTCTCGCGACGGCTGCGGCCGTCATCTTCGGCACGCACGGCCTCGTCGGGACCGCCTCCGCGATGGGCAACGATCCGGATCAGAATGTGATCCGCGTGATCAGCGCCACCTACGGCGCCTCCTGCGGGGTCGCCCCCGGCAATGCCACGCGCGATGTCGCGGCCCGCTGCAATGGCCGGCTCTTCTGCGACTACAAGGTCTCCTACAAGGTGCTCGGCGACCCCGCCTATGGGTGCAAGAAGGACTTCCAGGTCAAGTACCAGTGCGGACGGCGCGGCACCTTCCAGGGCAGCGCGCCGGGCGAGGCCGGCTACGGCACGCCGGTCGCCCTGATCTGCAACTGAATCGACGCGGCGCGGCTTCAGCGGTCGCGCCGCGCTTCCCATGAACCGAGACGCCAGGGAGGCTTCCCCGTGACGGATGCAGCAGACAGGTCCGGCGCGCCGCTCGACGGCTCCAAGCTCGCCGTGCTGACTGCCCGCTTCGAGGGCATCGCGCGCAAGATGGCCAACACGCTGCACCGGACCGGCCGGTCGGGCATCCTGACCATCGCGCGCGACTTCTCCTGCGTGGTGCTGACCGCGCAGCACGAACTGCTCGCCACCGCCGAGAGCCTGCCCAACCACGTCCTGCGCGGGCCGGAGATCATGACCCGCGCGATGACCGACAACCACCCAGTCCTGAAGCGCGGCGACGCTTTCCTGCACAATTCGCCCTATCACGGCTGCACGCATCCGGCGGATCATTCGATCCTGGTGCCGGTCATCGACGACGACGGGCGGCACCGCTTCACCGTGCTGGCCAAGGCGCACCAGGCCGATTGCGGCAATTCGCTGCCGACGACCTATATGGGCGCCGCCACGGACGTTTATGCGGAAGGCGCGCTGATCTTCCCGGCCGTGAAGGTGCAGACGGACTACCAGCATGTCATGGACGTGATCCGGATGTGCCGGATGCGCATCCGCGTGCCCGAACAATGGTGGGGCGACTACCTGGCGACGCTCGGCGCGGCGCGCGTCGGCGAGCGCGAGATCATGGCGCTCGGCCGCGAGATCGGCTGGGACCGGCTCGACGCCTATGCGCAGCAATGGTTCGACTATTCGGAAAGCCGCATGGTCGACGTGATCCGCGCCCTGCCGGCCGGCCGCGTCACGCGCAGCTCCACGCATGACGCCTTCCCGGGCACGCCCGCGGAGGGCGTGACGATCACGGCGACCGTCGAGGTCAAGCCGGCGGAGGCGCTGATCGAGGTCGACATGCGCGACAATCCGGACTGCCTGCCAAACGGGCTCAACCTGTCGGAGGCCTGCGCGCTGTCGACGCCGATGATCGGCATCTTCAATTCGATCGACCATACCGTGCCGAAGAACGAGGGCAGCTTCCGGCGCATCCGCATCCACCTGCGCGACGGCTGCGTGGTCGGCCGCCCGCGCCACCCGACCTCCTGTTCGGTCGCGACCACCAACATCGCCGACCGGGTCGCCAATGCGGTGCAGGCGGCGATCGCCGATCTCGCCGACGGGCTCGGCCAGGCGGAGACCGGCGCGCTGATCCCGCCCTCCTGCGGCGTCGTCTCGGGTGTCCATGACGGCAAGCCCTTCGTCAACGAGGTCTATCTCGGCTGCACCGGCGGGGCCGGCACGCCCTGGACCGACGGCTGGCTGACCATCCTGCATGTCGGCAATGCCGGCATGTGCTACCAGGATTCCATCGAGGTCGACGAACTTCGCCACCCGCTCTTCGTGCGCACGCGCCGGCTGATCCCGGATTCGGAGGGCGCCGGCCGGTTCCGCGGCGCGCTCGGCGCCTATTCGGAATTCTCGCCGGTCGGCTGCGCCATGACGGTCGCCTATGTCAGCGACGGCAACGTCAATGCCGCCACCGGTGCGCGCGGCGGCCATGCCGGGGCGCCCTCGGCGCAGTATCGCCGCCGCGCCGACGGTACGCTCGAACCGGTGCCGGCCTGCGCCGAGGTGGTGATCGGTCCCGACGAGGCCATGGTGTCGATCAGCGGCGGCGGCGGCGGCTACGGCCGGCCGGAGGAGCGCGAGCCCGAACGCGTCGCCCATGACGTGCGCGAGGGCTGGATCGCCGCGGGTCGCGCGGAGGCGGTCTATCGGGTCGCACTCACCGCCGAGGGCCGGGTCGATCCGGCCGCCACGGCGCGCCTGCGCGAGGCCACCGCCGCCTGACCGGCCGCCGGGTCCCGCGCCGCAGGATCAGCCGGCCAGCTTGCCGTCCACCCAGGCCGCGACCAGGGCCGGATAGCGCGCGAATTCGGCATCGAGCCACGGCTCGATCCGCAAGGCCGCCGACGCCCGGGCGAGACGCGGTCCGGGCGCGGCCGACAGCCCGAGAGGCCCCCTCAGGGCATCGAACCAGACCAGCGTCGCGGCGTAGCCGCAATCGGCGACGGTCGGCGTCGGACCGGTCACGAAGGGCCCGTCGGGCGACACGGCGGTGTCGATCAGCGCGAAGGCCTCGGCCATCAGCCTGTCGGCCTCGGCGACGACTGCCGCGTCGCGGGTCGCGGACCCGACATGGGGGAACAGCCGGCGCAGCGCAGGCTCGAGCCGCAGGTCGTGCCAGCGCGACAGCATCACGGCGCGCGCGGCCCGGCGTGGATCGGCCGGGGTGATCCGGTGACCCAGACCGAGCGCTTCGACATGGCCGAGGATGGCGTCGGATTCGGCCAGCCAGAAGTCCCCGTCGACCAGCGCCGGGATGGTGCCGGCCGGATTGATAGCGCGATATTCGGCCGACCGGTAGCTACCGCCGGGCGGTTCGACGAGTTCGAGGCCGACGCCCATCAGGGCCAGCCCGAGCCGGACCTTGAAGCTGTAGAGCGAAACGGGAAGCTGATAGAGACGCATCGACGATCCCCTTCTGGCCGGCCCGCAGTCTGTCACCGGCCGAGCCGCCCCGCTTGTACGAATTTGCGCGGGCCGTCGAGAGCATGTCCGGCATGCGCGCGTCCGAGCCGGCTTGGCAGCCTGGACGATTCATGGAACATCTTGGTTTCATGAGCGGATCGGCGACACGGTTCGCCCCTGCCCGGAAGGATCCGCGATGCGCCTGGAACTGATGACCTCGCCGGCCGTCGCCGCCTATCTGGCCGAGCGCCCCGGCATCGTGATCCCGATCGGGGCGACCGAGCAGCACGGGCCGGACGGGCTGATCGGCACCGACCATCTCTGCCCCGAGGCGATCGCCCGGCGCTTCGGCGCGCGCGACGGTGTGATCGTCGCGCCGACGCTCGCCTATGGCATGTCGCAATTCCATCTGGGCTTTGCCGGCTCGATCTCGCTCCGGCCCTCGACGCTCGCCGCCCTGATCCAGGACCTGGTCGCCTCGCTGGCGGCGACCGGCTTTACGCGGATCTATTTCCTGAACGGCCACGGCGGCAATCTGGCGCCCTTGCGCGCCGCCATCCAGGAATTCTACGCCGCGCGCTCCTTCGCGGGCGTGACCGAGCCCTGCCCGGTCCATTGCCGCGTGCGCAGCTGGTGGGAACTCGACGGCGTCGACGCCCTGCGCAAGGCGCTCTACGGCGCGGCCGAGGGCTATCACGTCACCCCGTCGGAGATCGCCCTGACGCTGGCGAGCCATCCCGACCACATCGCCGAGACCGATCGCCCGGCGCCGCCGCCGCTCGCCGACATGATCCTGCATGGCGGCGACAACTACTACGACGCCGCCGATTTCCGCCGCCGCTTCCCCGACGGCCGCGTGGTCTCCGACGCCTCGCTCGCGACACGCCAGCACGGCGAGGACTTGTTGGCCCTCGCCGTCGACGATCTCGCGAAGGACTTCTTCGGCTTCTGCCGCTCGGTGTGAGCAGCAGACCTGCTCAACGCGCCTCGCCGCCGGCGAGTTTCCGCTCCAGGCGCCGCACGGCCCAGGAGACGACGGCGATCAGGATCAGGTATTCGATCACCAGGATGGTGTAGATCTCCAGCGGCCGATACTCGATCAGGGTCAGTTCGTTGGCCCGCCGGGTCAGTTCCTGATAGCCGACCACCGAGACCAGCGACGACATCTTCAGCACGTAGATGAACTGATTGCCGAGCGCCGGCAGGATGCGGCGGATGGCCTGCGGCAGGACGACGAGGCGCATCACCTGCCAGGGCGTCAGGCCAATGCTGCGGCCCGCCTCCCATTGGCCCTGCGGCACGCCCTGGATGCCGGCCCGGAAGATCTCGGCCTCGAAGGCGCTGTCCGACAGCGCCAGCGTGATCACGCCGGCGGTGAAGACGCCGAACTGGATGCCGGCGACCACGGGCAGGCCGTAATAGACCCAGAGCAACAGGACCAACAGCGGGATCGCCCGGAAGGTCTCGACATAGACCCGGTTGAAATGGCGCAGCGCCTTGGTCGGCGACAGCGCGCACAGACCGACCAGAAGCCCGATCACCACCGCGATGGCGATCGAAACAGCCGAGATCGCCAGCGTCGCCCAGACGCCGGCGGCCAGGAAGGTCAGATTGGCGAGACCGCGCGGGTCGAAGGGCGAGACCGAATGCCAGCCCCAGCTGTAGCTGCCCCCGGCGCAGCCGCCGAGGGCCAGAACGGCGCCGCCGAGCGCAAGCCCGGCGGCGATACGGCGAAGACTGGCCATCCTGCTCAACCGGCCGGCAGCCACTTGGCTTCGAGGGCGGCGAAATAGCCCTCGATGCGCTTCAGCGAGACCCAGGTGTTGATGGTGTTGAGCCAGGTCACGTCGTCCTGCGGCACCACATAGGCGAAGGGCCGGCGGTTGCGCATCTCCGCGCCCTTGACCAGGATCGCCAGCTGGTCGAAGCGCTTGATCAGCGTCGAGGCCTCGACATTGCTGGTGATGGTCACGTCGGCCCGGTCGGCCAGGACTTCCTGGTAGCCGGTCGCCGGGGTCTGCACGGCCGCGATGGTGGCCTTCGGGAAATGCGCCTTGGCCTGATCGTGGAACACGGTGCCGAGGCTGACGGCGACCCGCACGCCTTCCGCGTTGATCGATTCCCAGGTCGCGAAGCGGCCGGCATTGGCCTTCTTGGCGAGCGGCACGGTGCCGGCCTCCAGGTAGGGCAGCGAGAAGGCGGCGACGCGCGCGCGGCCCATGGCCACCGACGCGCCGGAGAAGATGTCGTAGCGGTTGGCCGCAATGCCGGCGACCAGCGTCGCCCAGTCGGTCTGCACCCATTCGACGGTGACGCCGAGATCCTTGGCGAACAGGGTCATGGCCTCGATGTCGAAGCCCGTATAGGTGTTCGAGCCCGGATCGCGGAACGACATCGGATTGAAGTCGCCGGTGGTGCCGACGCGCAGCGATCCCCGCTTCAGGACGTCGGCGAGCCGGTTGTTGCCGGTCGGCATGGGCGGCGGCGGGGCCGCCTGGGCTTGGACCGCGGCGGGGGCCAGCGCTGCGGCGGCACCGGCCAGAACAAGGGATTTCGCAAGGTCGCGTCGCTTCATGGTTCACTCCGCCCGTTCGGATGTGGCTGGAAAGGTGGGCCCGCCGGCCGCCCGGCACCGGCCGGGTCTCGTTGCGGCGAAACGTCTGTGAGCTTGCCGGCCCGGTCGATCGATCGGGATCCGGTCATCGCCGCTCCGCCTGAACGGAGAGGAAGCGCAATTTGGGGCTCAGCACCTTCTGGATGCCGTAGCGGATCTCCGCGTCCAGGCAAACGGAATCGCCGGCGCCGAGCCGCATTTCCTGATTGCCGTAACGATAGATCGCCTCGCCCTCGAGAACATAGATGAAAACGCAGCCGTGGCCGGTATAGGTCGGCGGTGCGGCCGCCTCGTTGCGCTCGATCGTGACGATGACGCTTTCGAACTGCAGGTCGCGGCGGCGGTGGAATCCGAGCATCACGAATTCATGCTCGTGCTCGCCGAGAATGCGTCGCGAGCGCAGCCCCTCCCCGCCCCGCACCAGCGTGAAATCGGCGACCGCCGAGCCGGTATCGCGGAACAGGCCGGCGATCGGCACCTCCAGAGCGCCGGCGATCATTTCCAGCACGCTCAGCGACGGCGAGACCTGGCCGGTCTCGATGCGCGAGACCATCGCGGCCGAGACGCCGGCGCGCTGCGCCAGGTCGCGTGCGGTGATGCCCTTGAGTTCGCGCAGTTCGCGCAAGGTGCGGCCGACGGCGGCATTGACGCTGGTCGCCGGCCCCTCCCATCCGGGCGGCCCCTCCTCGCCGGTTTCCGCATCCGTCATCGTCACCTCGGCCGTGCTCATGCTGCCGCGTCCAGTCCGATGCGCCGTTCGGGCGCCGCAAACAGCGCCGCCACATCCGGATGCTCGGCCAGGATCGCCGCCGCCCCCGGGACGGCAGCGATGTCGAGACGGCCGTCCCGCCAGACCGGCACGCCGTCGACCGCGACGGTCGGGTCGATGATGTTCCAGCAAATCTCGCCCGGCGCATAGTGGCCGCAGGTGTGGAAATGCAGGATGCGCGGATTGCCGAAGGCCGATCCGCTCCAGCGCTCGTAGTGATCGTGGGCCGAACCCGGATAGGCGCAGCCGGGATGGATGCCGGCATGCCAGGAATGCACCGCGGCACCGTCGATGCCGAAACGGTCGGCCACCGACGCGACATGCGCCTCGACCCGCGCAACCTCCTCGGCCCGGCCGGACCAGCCGCGGATCCGCCCGCCGCCGATCTCGGCGACGACGGGAGAGGCGAGCGGAATGCCGTAGGGCTGGTAGTAGCGCGAGCCGGTGCCGCACAGCATGTGGGCAACCGCCACCCGGCCGGAGAAGCCGGTCGCATCGACCGGCCGGTGGACCGACTGCGGGAAGCGCTTGATCGAGGTGTCGTAAGGTGCCGCGGCCCGCTCCGGCGCGATGGCCCCGGCGAGATCGGTGCCGAGCGGACAGGTCACCCGGATTTCGCGGGCCCCGGCCAGGTGCCGGTCGATCGCGGCCGACAGCGCGACCATCGCCCGATGGTCGGCCGTGCCGAAGGGCGAGGCGAACGCGGTCTCGTCGAGCACATAGGCGACGATCGGCCGGCTGCCGGCCGGCATGGCCTTGAAGCGGAGCTGGTCGCCGAGGCGGGCCAGGAACAGGGCGTGGTCGGCCCGCGCGACCGCCTCATGCACGGCATCGGGAAGCTGGCTTGCGTCGGGGTCGAACGCGACCTCGACCGACGACACGACGAGGCCGAGCCGTTCGGCGGCCGCCGCAACAGCCGGTGCGAGACCGGCGCCGAAATAGCCGTACTGCGCACTTTCGTGAAGAATCACAAGGCTTTCACCGGCCCGCGCCGCCGCACAGGCGATGAGCAGATTGCCGGCCGCCCGGTCGACCTCATTGTCGCAAACCGGCATCGGTTCACCTCGTCATTGGAATTTGACAAGAAATCAAACCACATGCCAGATTGCCTGTCGATCAAAAACTATACCGTCAATCAACACGTGAGCGCCGACGCAAGTTGGTATCAACACGACCCCACAACCGGGGCGCAGAGCCGGAGATCGCAATGTTCCTGAGGGACTGCTGGTATGTGGCGGGCTGGTCGCGCGACATCGGCGAGGCCTTGACGCCGGTGCGCATCCTTGGCGACGCCATCGTGCTGTTCCGCAAGGCCGACGGCACGGTTGCGGCACTGGAGGATGCCTGTCCGCACCGCAAGCTGCCCCTGTCGATGGGCCGCCGCGAGGGCGACCGGGTTGTCTGCGGCTATCACGGCATGACCTTCGACGCCGGCGGCGGCTGCGTGGCGACGCCGACCCAGGAGCGCATCCCGAGCGGCGCGCGCGTCCGCTCCTATCCGACGCTCGAACGCTACGGCTTCGTCTGGATCTGGACCGGCGCTGCGGAACGCGCCGATCCGGCCAAGCTGATCGACATCCCCCACTATGACGACCCGACCTGGGGCCGGACCGCGGGCGGCGACATGGCCATCGCCTGCAACTATCTCTACATCACCGACAACCTGCTTGATCCCTCGCATGTCGCCTGGGTGCATCTGAGCTCGTTCGCCGGCGCGAAGACCGATTCCACGCCGCTCAGGACCGACGTGACTGAGACCGGCGTCGTGGTCTGGCGATGGATGATGGATACCGAGCCGCCGGCCTACTACAAGCCGCTGGTCAAGTTCGAAGGCAATGCCGACCGCAAGCAGCATTACGAATGCGTCGTGCCGTCGATCGCCATCAACAAGTCGATCTTCGCCCCGGCCGGCCATGGCGGACCGGACGCCCCGCTGCACGAGAAGACCTATATCAACATCTCGTACAACTTCATGACCCCGGTCGACGAGAGCCACAGCCACTACTATTGGTTCCAACACCGCAATACAGACCCTGAAAACCAAGAGATCTCCGAATCCATGAACCGCGGTGCCTACGGCGCGTTCACGGAGGACAAGGACGTCCTGGAGGCCGTGCAGATCGGCATGGCCAACAAGAAGACGCCGCATCTGGATCTCGCCCTCGACGCGGGCGCCCTGCGCTTCCGCAAACTGGTCGCCGCACGCATCGCCGCCGAGACCGCCGCGCCGGCCCGCGCGGCGGAACCGGTGGGGGCCTGAGGCATGGCGGGCGAAGCGACCGGCTTCCGCGACCTGACGGTGACGGCGCGCCGCCTGGAAGGCGAACGCGTCGTCTCGCTCAGCCTTGCCGCCGCCGACGGTTCGCCGCTGCCGGCCTTCGAGCCGGGCCAGTTCCTGACCTTTCGTCTGGCAGGGCCGGACGGACGACCGGTGCCGCGCAACTACAGTCTGTCGGGTGATCCGGCCGACCGGTCGCACTACCGCATCAGCGTCCGGCGCGAGGGTCCGACGGCCCTCGGGTCGGGCCACATGCACGAACAGGCCGTCATCGGCGCCTGCCTCCAGGCGAGCGGCCCGAAAGGCCGCTTCGTGCTCGATCGTGCCTCTCGCCGCCCGGTCATCCTGATCGCCGAGGATATCGGCCTGACGCCGCTCCTCGCCATGGCGCATGCGCTGGCCGCCGATCCCGCCCGAGCGGCCCTTCTGGTCCATATCGCGCGTGCTCCGGGCGAGGCGATCTTCGCCGACGAACTGGCGAGTCTCGCGGCGACGGCGCCGAACCTGCAGGTGCGGCGCCTCTCGGACGGCGCCGCCCCGCTGACGGCCGCCCATCTCACCGCCTGGCTGCCGATCGGCGACTACGAGGCCTATCTGTGCGGGCCGCAATCCTTTCTCGACGCGACCGCGGCCCTGCTCGACAGTCTCGGCCTGCGCCCCGAGCGCATCCGCACCGAGACCTTCGGCCCCGCCGCCGCGCCCCGGCCGGCCGCCGGCATCGCCTCGCCGGGCGTTTCCGCACCCATCGCCGCCCCGTCGGCGGCCCCGGCACCGGCGCCCGCTCCGGCCGGCGCCGCCCCGCGCCCCGGCATCCAGCCGACAGTGACCTTCGAACCCGCCGGACGCTCCATCGTCTGGGACCCGGCCTGCCGGACGCTGCTCGACTTCGCCGAGGCCAACGGGCTCGCCCCGGCCTATTCCTGCCGGAACGGCATTTGCGGCACCTGCCGGGCCGCCGTCGACGGGCTGGTCACCTATCTCGAAGAACCGCTCGACATGCCCGAACCGGGCTTCGCGCTGCTATGCTGCTCGGCCCCGGCAGGTCCGGTCACGGTGAGGCTCTGACATGGCAGGCGGGGCGGGCAGCGAAGTCAGAACGGTTCGACTGCCGCCGGGGCCGCGGCGGCCGGTCTGGTATCGGCGGCAGAGCTTCGACCTTCTGGTCTTCACCCTGCTCGGCGCCGGCCTTGTCTGGATCGCCGTGCACGGTGCCCAATCGATGGGCTACCGTTGGCAATGGTTCCGCGTGCAGCGCTATCTCTGGCGCGTGGTCGACGGCGAGATCATCTGGGGGCCGCTGATCCAGGGGCTCCTCGTCACCCTGCAGATCTCGGCCATCGCCATGGCGATCGCGCTCGTGCTCGGCCTTGTCGTCGGGTTGATGCGGCTGTCCGGCGGCATCATGGCCGGGATCGTCTCGACCGCCTATGTCGAGGTGGTGCGCAACACGCCGATCTTGGTGCAGATGCTGATCTTCTACTTCATCATCGCCCAGATCCTCGGCATCAATCGCTTCTGGTCGGGCGTGCTCTGTCTTGCGCTCTATCAGGGCGCCTTCGCCTCCGAGATCGTGCGCGCCGGCATCCTGTCGGTGCGCAAGGGGCAGTGGGAAGCCGCCCGCAGCCTGGGGCTCGGCGGCTTCGACACCTATCGCGACATCGTCCTGCCGCAGGCGGTGCCGCTGATGCTGCCGCCGCTCGCGGGCGTGCTGGTCAATCTCGTCAAGCATTCCTCGATCGTCAGCGTGATCGCCATTTTCGATCTGACCACCCAGGGACGGACGATCGTCTCGGATACCTTCCTTGCCTTCGAAATCTGGCTCACAGTGGCCGCACTCTATCTCGTCGTGACGCTGACGCTCTCGGGCCTGGTCGCCTGGCTGGAGCGCCGGGTGGCGGCGGGATGATCCGGGGAAACTCGCATCCGCACGATCAACGGGGAGACTGTCGCATGCGTATTCTGAAGACCATCGCCGTCACGCTGGGCCTCGCCTTCGCGGCAGCCACACTCGCGCCCTCGGGTGCCTCCGCCCAGCAGGCTTCGACGCCGCTGATCGACCAGATCAAGCAGCGCGGCAAGCTGCAAGTCGGCATGGCCAGCTTCGTCCCCTGGGCGATGCGCGACAAGCAGGGCAACTGGATCGGCTTCGAGATCGACGTGGCGACGAAGCTCGCCAAGGATCTGGAAGTGGAACTCGAATTGGTGCCGACCGCCTGGGATGGGATCATCCCGGCCTTGCTGTCGAGCCGCTTCGACGTGATCATCGGTGGACTCAGCATGACGCCGAAGCGCGCCCTGCAGGTCAATTTCACCGTTCCCTACTCGCGCTCCGGCACCGGCATCGCGGCGAACAAGAAGCTCACCGAAGGCATGAAGTGGCCGACCGACTATAACCGGGCCGACGTGACCTTCGCCTGCCGCCGCGGGACGGTGATCTGCGGGGAAATGGAGCGCGCCTTCCCGAAGGCGACGGTGCGCCAGTTCGACGATACCGCGGTCGCCATTCAGGAGGTCGTCAACGGCAACGCCCATGCGATGGGGTCTTCGGAGCCGGCGCCGACCTTCGCGGTGATCCAGAATCCGGATCGGCTGGTCAAGCCGCTCAACGACTACTTCACCTCCTCGACGGAAGGCTTCGCGATCCGTCGGGGCGATGTCGACACGCTCGCCTTCCTGAATTCCTGGGTCACGTTCAACCGGGAATCCGGCTGGCTGCAGAGCCGCCACGACTATTGGTTCAAGACGCGCGACTGGGCCGGCCAACTCGCCCAGTGATCCCAGCCGGCCCGTCGCCACGACGGGACCCGCTGCGACCGGATTGCCGGGGGCCCCCCCTCGGCAAGAGCCGGCTGTCCGGCCGCTCAGCCCGCAAGCGGTCGGACAGCCGGTTTATCCTCTCCCACACCTCCTCCCGACAGCGCCGTCGCCATGACCGCCCGGACCCGGGAAGACCGTCTCCGATGCCCGCCCTTCAGGTGACCTGCCGGTGAACGCCATGTCAGCCGCCCCGTCCCGGCCGCCGCCGCCCGCGCGCCGCCGCCGCTGGACCTGGATCGACACCGCCCTCCTGGCGGCGGTCCTCGCCGCGCTCGGCTGGTTCGTCTATCGGACCGAAGCGGTGATGTTCTACCGCTGGAATTGGAGCGTGGTCGCCAGCTACCTGATCAAGGTCGATCCCGCGACCGGCCACTGGCAGCCCAACGCGCTCCTGGACGGCCTTTTCGCCACGCTGCGGCTCGCCGTCTGGGGCCTGGTGCTGGCGACCCTGATCGGCGTGCCGATGGGCGTCGCGCGCAACAGCCGGCGGCTGTTCCCGCGGCTGGTCTCCGGCCTCTACGTGATGGTGATCCGCAACATCCCGCCGCTGGTGTTGGTCTTCGTGGTGGCCTTCTTCGTCGCGAACCAGATCCTGCCCGGGCTCGGCATCCGCGCCGCGCTCGCCCGCGCGCCGGACTGGCTGCAGGCGACCTGCGCCGTCCTGTTCGGGCCGCCGAAGATCATCGAGAACATCATCGTCGGCCTTCTGTGCCTGGCCATCTTCACCGGCGCCTATGTCGCCGAGATCGTGCGCGCCGGGATCGAATCCGTGCCGCGCAGCCAGATCGAAGCCGGCGAAAGCCTGGGCCTGACGCGGTTCCAGATCCTCTGGGACGTGATCCTGCCGCAGGCGCTGCGCAACGTGCTGCCGCCGCTCGCCAACCAGTTCATCCAGATGATCAAGGATTCGTCGCTCGTCTCGCTGGTGTCCGTGCAGGAATTGACCTTCGTGGCGCAGGACGTCCAGATCGCGACGCAACGGGTGTTCGAAGTGTTCCTCTTCGTCGGCTTCCTCTACTTCGCCGTCTGCTGGAGCCTGTCGCGGCTGTTCGCCCGCCTCGAGGCTCGCGCCCGGGCGGCCGGATGACCGCCCCGATGGCTCCCACCGCCTCCATCGACCTCAAGGCCCCCGGCAAGCGGATCGGCCATATCGAACTGGTCTGGTCGGACGATGTCCATGCCTACGGGGTCATTCCGGTGCCGATCGTCGCCATCGTCGGCGGCGACGGCCCGACCGCGCTGGTCACCGCCGGCGTCCACGGCGACGAGTACGAAGGCCTGGTCATCGCCCGCAGCCTGGCGGCGCGCCTTGAGCCCGGCGATCTCGCCGGCCGGCTGATCGTGATGCCGGCCCTCAACTGGCCGGCCGTGGAGGCGCGCGCGCGCACATCGCCGATCGACCGGCAGAATCTCAACCGCGCCTTTCCGGGCGGCAGCGAGGGGCCGACCGCGCTGATCGCCGCCTTCGTCGAAGGCCTGCTGCCCGAGATCGATATCGCCATCGACCTGCATTCCGGCGGCACGCAATCGATCTACACGCCCTGCGGCTATGTCTACGCCATGGGGCCGCGCGCCTTCCGGGCCCGCAAACTGGCTGCCGCCCATGCCTTCGGCGCGCCGGTGACGGCCGTCGTCGCCGCCACTGCCTCGTCGGGGTCGCTGTCCGGAGCCTGCGAGCGGCACGGCGTGCCGATGGTGGCGACCGAACTCGGCGGCGGTGCTCGCCTCGACCGCGCCGCCCAGGCGATCGGCGAGGCCGGCACCCTCAACCTGCTGCGCCATGCCGGCGTGCTGCATGGCACCGCGATCGCCACCCGCACGTCCTTCCGGCACACGCCCTCGCGCCGCGACCATGTGATGGCGCCGATCGACGGGCTGGCCGAGACGGTGGTGGCGCCGGGCGACATAGTGGAAGCCGGCCAGTTGGTGGCGCGGGTCTGGCCGACCGACGATCTCGCCCGCCCGCCGGTCGAGGTCCGCTTCGCCGAAGCCGGCATGGTGATGGCGGTCCGGACCATGCCGATGGTGCGGCGTGGCGATACGCTCTGCCATACGGGCATACCGATGAGCGACGACGAATTTCTGGGAGTGGACCGATGACTGCCGCGCCGATGATCACCATGACCGGCGTGAACAAGTGGTTCGGCCGGTTCCACGTGCTGAAGGATATCGACCTCGCGGTCGCGACCGGGGAGCGGATCGTGATCTGCGGGCCGTCCGGCTCGGGCAAGTCGACGCTGATCCGCTGCATCAACCGGCTCGAAGAGCATGACGAGGGCCGCATTGTCATCGACGGCATCGAACTCGACGAGGACACCCGCAACATCGCCGCGATCCGGCGCGAAGTCGGCATGGTGTTCCAGCAGTTCAACCTGTTCCCGCACCTGACCGTCCTGGAGAATTGCGTGCTCGCCCAGCGCCGCGCCCGCGGTACCCCGCGCAAGGAGGCGGAGGCGCGCGCCATGCACTATCTCGAGCGCGTCCGCATCCCGGAGCAGGCCGACAAGTATCCGGCCCGCCTGTCTGGCGGCCAGCAGCAGCGCGTGGCCATCGCCCGCTCTCTGTGCATGGAGCCGAAGGTGATGCTGTTCGACGAGCCGACCTCCGCGCTCGATCCGGAAATGATCAAGGAGGTTCTCGACGTGATGATCGATCTGGCCGGCACCGGCATGACCATGATCGTCGTCACCCACGAAATGGGCTTCGCCCGCAAGGTCGCCGACCGCATGGTGTTCATGGACGAAGGCCGCATCGTCGAGATCGCCCCGCCGGCGGACTTCTTCGCCGCCCCCAAATCCGACCGCGCCAGCCTGTTCCTGAGCCGCATCCTGACGCATTGAGGCCGGCGGATCGCGCGCCGCGCATCACCCTTTCGGCAGCGGCGCCATGATGTCGTCGAGGGCGACGAAGGCGGTCTTGGGCGGGACCGGACGGTCCGGGTCGTGGTCCTTGAGCACCTGGAAGACGCGCTGGCGCAGCGGCGAGGAGCTTTCGAAATCCGCATAGGCCCGCTGCAGCACCGCCTTGGCGCGGGCGGCGACGACGCTATCCGGCAGTCCGTCGAAATCCTCGCCGGCGAGATATTCGCCCATCCGCTTCAGGATATGCAGCCGCGCGACCTGCAGCACCTTCGGGTCGAAGGTGACGCCCAGTGCCAGGAAGAAGTCCTCGGCGGCGGAGAGCCGCTTCAGGCGGGCGAGGATGTCGGTCACGTCGATCGGGCGATCGTCCAGGGAACAGCTCATCGGGGTCACTCCGGTTGGATGTCGGGGCGGGTCTCGCCGGCACGGGTCTCGCAGCCTCGGGGCTCGCCGCCGCCCGGCTCCAGGCGGCGCTGCAGATGGGCGAGGCGAACCTCCAGGAAGTCGATCCGGTCGACCAGGGCGGCGACCGCCTCCCCGACCGGATCGGGCATCAGGTGATGTTCGAGGTCGATGCGGCCGTCGCCGAGCCGGCGCCGACTGGCGGCGGGCCTGACCACGCGGCCCGGAATGCCGACCACCGTCATCGAGGGCGGCACGTCCTCGATGACGACCGAATTGGCGCCGACCCGGGCGCCCGCACCGACCGTGATCGGGCCGAGGATCTTGGCGCCCGCCCCGACCAGCACGCCGTCCTCCAGCGTCGGATGGCGCTTGCCGCCCGACCAGGAGACGCCGCCGAGCGTGACGCCGTGATAGATGGTCACGTCGTCGCCGATCTCGGCCGTCTCGCCGATCACCACGCCGGCGCCGTGGTCGATGAAGAAGCGCCGGCCGATCGCCGCGCCGGGATGGATGTCGACATTGGTCAGGAAGCGGCCGAGCCACGACAGGAACCGTCCGGAGAAGCGGAATCCGCCCCGCCAGAGCCGATGCGCCAGGCGATGCCAGACGATGGCGTGGACGCCCGGATAGGTCAGCACGATTTCGAGCGTCCCGCGCGCGGCCGGGTCGCGCGCCCGGACGCAGGCGACATCCTCGCGGATCGAGGCCAGGAGCGATGGGCGTGCCGGCTGCACCGGCAGAGCGGTCGATGGACCGGCGACGACGAGTTCGGCCATGGCCTCCTCCTCCTCCGAGGCGTTCCCTTCAATGGGCGAGGCGGGCATCCGGACCGGGCTCCCGATCCAGAAAATCGGCCGCCTCGACCAGCAGCCTCTCCAAGTCGTCCGGCGGGACGGTCCCCTTGACCGCTTCGGCCCGGTGGCGGACCAGCGCGAGCAGCACCGGCGCGACCGCCGGATCGAGCGTCAGGCCGCGTTCGGCCAGCACATGGGCGAGCGCCGCCTGGCCGGAATGCTTGCCGACCACGAAGCGGTGGTCGCGCCCGATCAGCGCCGGGTCGAGCCCCTGATAGGTCTCGCGCGCGCCGAGCAGGGCGGCGACATGGATGCCGGATTCGTGGGTGAAGACATCCCGCCCGACGATCGCCTTGCCGGCCGCGATCGGCCGGCGGGCGGCGCGCGCGACCCGTTCGGCGAGGCCCGTCAGGGCCGGCAGCGCCACGCCCGAGACGCCGAGGCCGAGCCGGGCGACACCGACCGCGACCTCCTCCAGCGCCGCATTGCCGGCCCTTTCGCCGAGGCCGCAGACGGTCACCGAGACATGGCTCGCGCCGGCCCGGACCGCCGCCAGACTGTTGGCGGTGGCGAGCCCGAGATCGTCATGGCCGTGGAACTCGATCGCCAGATCGGATGCCGCGACCATGTCGCCGACCAGCCGCGCGGTCGCGAAGGGATCGAGGATGCCGACCGTGTCGGCGAGGCGCAGGCGGAAGGCCCCGGCCATCGCCGCCGTCTCGGCGACGCGCTTCAGGTGGTCGGGATCGGCGCGCGAGGCATCCTCGCCGCCGACCGCGACCGCGAAACCGGCATCAAGCGCCATCGGCACCATGCGGCGGATGCGGGCCAGCGCCTCCTCCCGGCCGATGCCGAGCTTGGCGGACAGCTGCAGGTCCGACATCGGGATGGAGAGATTGACGAAGGGCACGCCGCAACTGCGGGCGGCACGCAGGTCGGCCTCCGTCATCCGGCACCAGGCCATCAGCCGGACGGGCGGCGCCAAGCCGGCGACCGCCCGGATCGCCTCGATCTCCGCCGCCCCCATGGCCGGCGTGCCGACCTCGATCTCGTCGACGCCGGCTTCGGCGAGCGCCGCCGCGATGGCGACCTTCTCGGCGACCGAGAAGGCGACGCCGGGCGACTGCTCGCCGTCGCGCAGCGTCGTGTCGTTGAGGTGGATGCGCCGCGCCGCGGTCATCGGCTCGCCCCCGCGTCCCGCCGCCGTCACGCGTAGACCGGCTTGAAGGCAGCCGGGGCCTCGCCGGCGCCCTGCCAGAAGGGCGACAGGTCGCGCAGCTTCTCGATGATCGGCGGCATGGCCTCGATCACACGGTCGACATCCTCGTCGTTGTTCTCGCGCGAGAAGGAAAAGCGGGTCGCGCCGTGGGCGGCCGTGTAGGGCACGCTCATGGCGCGCAGCACATGGCTCGGTTCGAGCGAACCGGAGGTGCAGGCCGAGCCGGACGAGGCCGCAATGCCGGCCCGGTTCAGGAGCAGCAGGATCGCCTCGCCCTCGATGAACTCGCAGGCGATGTTGCAGGTGTTGGGCAGCCGGTTGTCGACATCCCCGGTGACGAAGGTGTTGGGGATGCGCTGCAGGAGGCCCTTCTCCAGCCGGTCGCGCAAGCCGCGGACCCGGGTGACCTCGTCATGCATGGCTTGTTCGGCGAGCTCAGCCGCCTTGCCGAGGCCGACGATGCCGGGCGTGTTCTCGGTGCCGCCGCGCCGGCCGCGCTCCTGCTGGCCGCCCTTGATCTGCGAGCGGAAGCGCACGCCGCGCCGGACATAGAGCGCGCCGATGCCCTTCGGGCCGTGCAGCTTGTGTCCGGACAGCGACAGCATGTCGATGGCGGTCGACTTCAGATCGATCGGGATCTTGCCGACCGCCTGCACGGCGTCGGTATGGAACAGCGCCCCGACCGCCTTCGCCTCCTCGGCGAGTTCGACGACCGGAAACAGGGTGCCGGTCTCGTTGTTGGCCCACATGATCGAGACGATCGCGACCCGGGTCGACAGCGCCGCCCGGTAGGCGTCGCGGTCGAGCCGGCCCTTGGCGTCGACCGGGATGATGTGGACCTTGATGCCGCGCGTCTTCTCCAGATGGGCGGCGAGCGCCAGGATGGCCGGATGCTCGACCGCCGAGGTGATCATCTCGGTGCGCTCCGGCATGGCTTCGAGCGCCGACAGGATGGCGGCATTGTCGCTCTCGGTGCCGCCGGAGGTGAACACGATCTCGTGGTCGAACTCGGCGCCGATCAGGCTCTGCAGCTGCTTGCGCGCCCGCTTCACCGCGCCGCCGACCTCCGCCCCGAAGGCGTGCATGGAGGAGGGATTGCCGAATTGCTCGGTGAAGTAGGGCAGCATGGCGGCGACCACCTGCGGGTCGACCCGGGTCGTGGCGTTGTTGTCGAGATAGACGGGTTTCATGACGACGCTTCCCCACGAGAACGAAGGACGGGGCGGGACCGGCCGCGGCCCCGAACGGAACGAGCGAGTTGCGGAACCGCAGGATCTGAGCGCGTCAGACCGGCACCACCTTGAGCGGGATGCCGAGCTTCTCGATCAGCTTTTCGCGCACGCCCGAAATGGTCACCGAGGCCATCTGGCAGCCGACGCAGGCACCCGACAGCTTGACCTGGACGGTATCGCCGTCGACATCGACCAGCTCGCAATCGCCGCCGTCGGCCTTCAGGTACGGCCGCAGCCCCTCGATGGCGGCCTCGATCGCCTTGATCTTCTGCAGTGTGGTCAGCTTCGGCGCGGCAGGCCGCGACGGCGCCAGCGGCGAGACCGCCGGGCTGCGCGGCGCGGGCGCCGCCATGCGAGCCGGGGCGGGAGCCGCCGCCGCACCGGCCAACGGCCGGGCCGCCATGACGCGGTCGATGTCGACCTTGGGCTGGCGCAGTTGCTTCGGCTGGGCCTTGGCCTTCATCGCGCGCGGATCGACCGAGCCGATCCGGTAGGCGGCCTCCGCGGTGATCAGCCCGTCCTCGACCATGCTGTCGTTGACCCGGGCGAGCACCTGCTCGATGCCCTCGAAGCAGGTCAGGCAGCCGCCGCCGGCCTTGGTGTAGAAGGTGACCTGCTCGGGCGTGGTCAGCTTGTTGACCCGGATCGCCCGCTCGATCACGCCCTCGTCGACGCCGAAGCACTTGCAGACGAGCGCGCCCTCCTCGTGGTCGTCATGCCACTCCTCGCCGCGATAGTTGGCGACGGCGGCCTGCAGCGCCTCGTAGCCCATCACCGAGCAGTGCATCTTCTCCGGCGGCAGGCCGCCGAGGAAGTCGGCGATGTCCTGGTTGGTCAGCGCCAGGGCCTCGCCGATGGTCTTGCCGGTGACGATCTCGGTCAGCGCCGACGAGGAGGCGATCGCCGAGCCGCAGCCGAAGGTCTGGAAGCGGGCCTCCTCGATGACTTCGGTCGCCGGGTTCACCTTCAGCATCAGCTTGAGCGCATCGCCGCAGGAGATCGCGCCGACCTCGCCGACCGCGTTGGCGCCGGCCAGCACGCCGGCATTCTTGGGGTTGAAGAAGTAGTCCTTGACCTTGTCGGTATAGTCCCACATGGGCGGCTCCGCACGGCGCGTCGTTGGAAGAAGGCCCGGCTGCAACCGCCGGGCCGGGCGGCGTCAGCCGAAGGACTTCCCGCAGGAGCACTTCGAGGCGGCGTTCGGGTTGTTGAAGACGAAGCCGGAACTCTCCAGGCCGGTGACGAAATCGACCGTCATGCCGGAGACATGCGGCTGCGAGCCGGTATCGACGAACAGCTTGACGCCGCCCTGGTCGATCACCGCGTCGCCGTCGCGCGTCGTGGTCTCGAGCCCCATCATGTATTTGAAGCCGGCGCATCCGCCGGCCTGGACCATGATGCGCAGGCCCTCCGCCGGCTGGGCGGAACGGGAGATCGCGGTCTTCACGGCGGCAATGGCGCTGTCGGTCAGCTGGATCATGGCATGTCCCCTCGCAGGAATGACTGAGGGGGTTTTTGCACGAGCCGTGCCATGTCTTAGGCTATTGATTTTATTATACTAAGTGATTTGTCTGTTTGTGTTCAATGCGACAAGGTCGGGATTGCGACACGGGCCATGACGTCGAACCAGCGCCCGGACGTCGCCATGTCGGTCGACTTGATGTAATCGGAGGTTGCGCACGATCAACGATCTCCGGGGTCCGGAAGCCATGCTGCACAAACTGCATCACCTCGTCGGGGACAGCTGGGAGCCCCTGACATATCCCGCGGTCTACCGGCGGGAAACAACGACCGACGGCAACGACCGCATCGTGGCGACGGTCCCGCGCAGCGATCCAGCCATCTTCATGGCCCTGGCCGAGCAGATCGCCGCGCCTTGCTGCTTTCTCTATGTCCTGGTCACGCCGCGCGGCGAGGGCGAACCGGGGCGCTACGAAAGCGAACCGCTCGACGCCGGGCAGGTCCGCGATTTCCTGTTCCGATTTGGCAGTTTCCTGCAACAGGACAGCCGGTGCTCCCTCTGGCTGCATTCCTTCGCGGACGGGGCGACCGTCGTCTGGGACCATCACGATCTGATCTTCGGCTACGGCCCGCTGGACCGCTACGTCGCCGCCCTGAATTTTCTCGGTTTCCAGGTCGGCGAGCCCGCCATCCCGTTCCCGCATTCCCACAACTACCACGCTTCACTGGACTCCCAGGCGACCGACATCCTCGAAGCCTTCGACTGGCTTCGGAAGCCTTTGCAGCCGGACGACGACTGAGGCCGGATGTGCGTTCAAACGCTCACGGATCGGCGAAATCGGCGCCCGGATCGAGCGGGCTGTGGCGCAGGAGCCGGCTGTCGGCGACGCCGGCCTGGCGGTGCACCATCGCGGCGCGATAGACGGGATCGCGGATCATCGCCACGAAGGCGCCGACGCTCGGATATTCGGCGATGAAGGCGAGGTCCCAGGCTTCGGATTTCGGGCCGATCAGCATGAATTCCGGCCGGCCGCGCCAGACGATGCGCCCGCCGAGCCGCTCGAAGACCGGCCGGCTCTCGCGCCCATAGGCCGCATAGGCCTCCCGCCCGGTGGCGACGCGGCCGTCCGGATATTCGGCGCGCGCCTTCAGGCGGACCAGGTTCAGCATGTGGATCGGGCCGGGCCGGTCGGCCGCCGCGAAGGCGGCGAAATCCTCGCGCCCGAAGGCGGTATGCACCGTGGCATTGTCGTTCATGGGCCCGTCCTCCACCGCCGTACCCGGCCGAAGCCACCGTCGTGGCCGGCGAGGTTCGTCGAGGACGGAGCATAGTGAAGGATCGGCCGCCCTGGCCACCCCGCCGGACGGCCGGAAACCGCACAACCGCTCAGGCCGCCCGAGCGACCTCGCGGCGGACCTGCGCGATGCGGCTCATGCCGTCCTCGGCGCCGAAGCAGTCGGCGAAATCGGTGCAGACGGCGCAGCTCGGCGCGGTGCACAGCACGAAGCCCTCGGCCTCGCACAGGCGGCGGTAGAAGTACTTCTTCCAGCGCATGTTTTGGGTGTTGCCGGCATGCAGGGCGGGGAAATGGCGCGCGATCAGCCGGCCGAGCTCCGGCCGTTCGAACAGGCCGAGATCCTGCCAGAGATGGTCGTCCTTCATCGCCCGCCGGGCGATCGCTGCGGCCAGCCAGGCCGACAGCCGGCCGTCCGGTGGCGATCCGGTCCCGGCGGCCAGGGCGACGCCGTCGGACATGTCGACGCCGCCCGCGAAGGCACCGCCGTGCGGGGCGGCCGGGCGGGCGCGGTGTTCGAGCAGCAGGTCGCGCACCATCCCCTCCTCCATGTCGGCGGCCGGGTTCGGCGCCGCATCGAGCGCGAAGGGCGTGCGCGGCATCAGCGGGAACCAGGCGGTCAGGATGTCGACCAGCGCGCCCGCATCGAGCCCGGTCGCCGTGGTCACCGCGATGCCCTCGGCCTCGGCTTCGGCCAGGCCGGTCGCCAGGATGCAGGCCAGCACATGGGTGTCGAAGGCGGTCGCCTCGTCGCGAGGCGGCCACTGGGCAGCGCGCAGGCAGGCATAGTGGTGGGCGAACATGGCAGGCCCCCGTTCCGACACCGGCGTGTCGGATGTCCGACGCGACCGGACCGCCCGGCCGCCTCTCGGGGGGAATTTCGCAAGCGCCATGCCGGCCGGGCCGGCCTGCGTAGTCGTCCGGAGGCCTGTCGCATCGCGACGGGTCGCGGGACCGAGATCAGGCCGGGCCGAGCGTCACGGCCACGTCCCGCGGGCGTGCCGTATAGGGCCAGGACGTGACCAGCAGCCCGGCGCCCGCGGCCACATAGGCGGCGGCATTGTCGGGCGAGATGCCGCCGGCGGCGGCGATCAACGGCGCCCGCGCCAGGCCCGCATAGGCGGCGGCAACCGCGGCGACGGCCTCGGGGGCGAATTTCTCGAGCTGCACCGTATCGAATCCGGCCGCTGCGGCGGCGATGGCGGCGTCGACATCGTGCACCTCGACGGCGATTGACTTCTCAGGCTCAGCCGCCCGCAGCCGGGCCGCGAGGCCGGCGAGATCGAGATCCGGCAGGAAGGCGCGATGCTCGGCGAAGACCAGGATGGTCTCCGACAGCCCGTGCCGGTGCAGGATGCCGCCGCCGGCGCGCACGGCCAGCTGCGACAGGAACCGCGCGCCCGGCACGGTCTTGCGCGTGCAGGCGACGCGCACCTTCGGGTCGACCGCCGCGGCGGCCTGTGCCACGGCGGCGGTGGCGCTGGCGATGCCGGAGGCGATTTCGACCAGGGTCTGGGCGGATTTCCACGCCCGGTGCAGGGCGGCCGCCGTGCCGGAGGCCGTGAGGAGCAGGTCCCCGGGCTTGGCCGGCGTGCCGTCGCGGCCATGCAGCCGGGCCGTTCCGCCGGCCGCCTGGACCAGCCGGACGGCGATGTCGAGACCGGCCGGCACCATGGCGTCCCGGGCGCGGAACGCCATGCGGGCCGGCGCATCGCCGATGCCGAGCGCGGTCGTGGTCAGATCGCCCGAGGGCGCATCCTCGGCGAGCAGGCGCTCGATCGCCGCCAGGGCGATCATGGCACGGCGATGATCACGTCGGACGACTTGATCACCGCATGGGCCTCGCTGCCGATCTCCAGGCCGAGATCCTTGGCCGCCTCGTTGGTGATCGAGGAGGAGATGATCATGCCGGCGGCGATCTCGATCTTGACCACCGTGGTGGTCGCGCCGGTGGTGACGGCGACGACCTTGCCCTTGAGCACGTTGCGGGCGGACAGCTTCATCCTGACATTCTCCCGATCGGCGGGCGCGACCGGACGGTCCGCCTCATGCTATATCCTAGCGGGAACGGATCGGCTTGGCCATCCGACCAAATCCCGATGGCATTCCAGGGCATTGCGGCCCGGAACTTGCCACGCCCCACCCGGGCGCCGCGGTCCGGCGGCGCCCTGTCGGGTTTCCGACACAGGCCTGCCGGACCCGCGAGGAGCCCCGTCCATGTCCGTCGCCGCCGCCGATCCCGACTTCGCCACCCGCCTCAACGCCTTCGACCTCGCCGCCCTGGTCTACGAGGACGGCATCGCCATCGACCGGCTGATGGTCGACTTCGCGCGCGGCCTGGCCGAAGCCGGACGGCGGGTCGGCGGAATCGCGCAATTGCCGCCCGGGCCGGCGACCGAGCCCGGCCAGGTCGACCTGATCGACCTGATGACCGGCGACATCCGCCCGCTCAAGCAGCGGCTCGGCCCGGGCGCGGCCTCCTGCACGCTCGACGGCAGCGCGCTTGCGGCCGCCTCGACCGGCATCCGCCGAGCGGTCGCGGCGCAGGTCGACCTGGTGGTGATCTCCAAATTCTCCAAGCAGGAGATTGCCGGCGGCGGGTTCCGCGCCGAATTCGCCGCCGCGGTCGAGGCCGGATTGCCGGTGCTGACCTCGGTCAAGCGCAGCCAGATCGGCGGCTGGCTGGCCTTCACGGGCGGGCTCGGAACCCTGCTCGACGGCCGCATGGACATTCTCGTCGACTGGTGGGCCGAGACCGAACGCCGGCGCGCAAAAACCCGCCATCGTCACGTTTCCTGAAGTCGGCGCTTCAAACCGCGGTCCGCCTGCCCCATATTCGCCTCAGACAGATCAGCGATGCGGGGTGGACATGGCAGGGTGCGGATGACGGTTGTGCTGATCGCCCTGCTGCCGATTCTCGGTGCCGTCCTGCCGCTGCTCGCCGCCCCCTCGGGCCGGTCGCGGTCAGCGGCGGTGACCTTCGCGGTGACCGCCGCCAGCCTGTTCCTGCTGCTCGCCCAGGCGCCCGCGGTGTTGGCCGGAACGCCGGTCGCCGGCGGCGGCGCCTGGCTGCCGGAGATCGGCCTCGGCTTCACCTTCCGCATCGACGGGCTCGGGCTGTTCTTCGCCGGCATCATCCTGACGATCGGCCTGCTGATCATCGTCTACGCCGCCTTCTATCTCGGCCGCGACGACGATCCGGGCCGCTTCTTCTGCTTTCTGCTTCTATTCCAGGGCGCGATGCTCGGGGTCGTCCTGTCGGACAACATCCTGCTGCTCGCCATCTTCTGGGAGCTGACCAGCCTGACCTCCTTCCTGCTGATCGGCTTCTGGCACCATCGGCCGGAAGGGCGGCAGGGCGCCCGCATGGCGCTGATCGTCACCGGCAGCGGCGGGTTGGCGCTCATCGCCGGCATGCTGCTGCTCGGGCAGGCCGCGGGCAGCTACGAACTGTCCGAGATTCTGACGCGCACCGATCAGGTCCGCGCCTCGCCGCTGTTCGGCCCGATCCTCGCCCTGGTGCTGGCCGGCGCCTTCACCAAGTCGGCCCAGTTCCCGGTCCATTTCTGGCTGCCGCATGCCATGGCGGCGCCGACCCCGGTCTCGGCCTATCTGCATTCGGCCACCATGGTGAAGGCCGGCCTGTTCCTGATGCTGCGGCTGTGGCCGCTCTTCGCCGGCACCGAGGCCTGGTTCCTGGTGGTGTCCGGCACCGGCCTCGCCACCATGGCGATCGCGGCGCGGATCGCGCTCGCCAAGGACGACCTGAAGGCGATCCTCGCCTATTCGACCGTCAGCCATCTCGGCCTGATCACCTTCCTGATCGGCCTCGGCACGCGCGCGGCCGTGGTCGCCGCCGTGTTCCACATCTTCAACCACGCCGCCTTCAAGGCCGCGCTGTTCATGACCGCCGGCATCGTCGACCACGAGACCGGCACGCGCGACATCCGCCGCCTCGGCGGCCTCGCCCGGCTGATGCCGGTGACGGCGGCGATCGGCACGGTCGCGGCCGCCGCCATGGCCGGCGTACCGCTTCTCAACGGCTTCCTCTCCAAGGAGATGATGCTGGAGGCCGCCGCCGACACGACCTATCTCGGCAATCCCTGGATCGTCGCGGCGCTGGCGACGCTGGCCGCGCTCTATTCGGTCGCCTATGCGCTGCGCTTCGTCCTTGCGACCTTCTATGGCCGCTCCCGCCTGGCGCCGGGCGCCCATCCGCACGATCCGCCGGCCGGCATGTGGCTGCCCGCCGCCCTGCTGGTCGTCCTGTCGGTCGCGGTCGGCCTGCTGCCGCAGGCCATCGCCGGCGATCTGGTCGCCGCGACCGCCGCCGCGGTGATCGGTCCCCAGGGGCCGGCACCGGAGGTCCATCTCGCGCTCTGGCATGGCGTCACGGCGGCGCTGCTGCTGAGCCTCGTCGCCTTCGTGGGCGGCTTTGCGCGCCATATGCTTGCCGGGTGGGTCGACCGGTTTTGGCCGCGCGATCCGATCCCCGACGCCAAGGCCCTGTTCGAGGCCATCCTGGCGCTGGCCATCCGCGCGGCGCGCTTCGCCACCGACCGGATCCATACCGGCACCCTGCAGCGCGCCCTGTCGGCGACCTTTCTCGCCATTCTGGTGGTCGGCGCTGCGGCCTTCGCCGGGGCCGGACATGCCGCCGGGACGCGCCCGCTGATGGCCGCCGATCCGGCGACTATCGCCGGCGTGCTCGTCCTCGCCGTCGCGACGCTGGCGGTTCCGCTGCTGCATCGCAACCGCCTGCTGGCGCTGATCCTGACCGCCGTTGCCGGCCTGGGCGTCTCGCTTCTGTTCCTGCGCTTCTCCGCGCCGGACCTGGCCCTGACCCAGATCGCCGTCGAGGTCGTCGCCGGTCTCCTGCTCCTGCTGGCGCTCAATCTCCTGCCCAAGACCTCCCCGGCGGAAACGAGCCGGCTACGCCCAATGCGCGACGCCGCGCTGGCCGGCCTCGGCGGGATCGCGGTCGCCGGCCTCGCCTATGCGGTCATGACGCGCGACGGCGCGAGCATCGCGGCCTTTCACCTGGCGCAATCCAAACCGCTCGGCGGCGGCACCAACGTCGTCAACGTGATCCTGGTCGACTTCCGCGGCTTCGATACCTTCGGCGAGATCATCGTGCTCGGCATCGCCGCGCTGGTCGTGGTCGCCCTGCTCGACACCGCCTTGCGCGGCCGGGCGGCACGCCGGCTCGACCGGATGCGCCGGCGGCCGGCCGGCGGCGACCGGCACCCGCTGCTGCTCGCCATGGCGACGCGCGTCCTGCTGCCGCTCGCGCTGGCGACCGGGCTGTTCATCTTCCTGCGCGGCCACAACCTGCCGGGCGGCGGCTTCGTCGCCGGCCTCGTCGTGGCGATCGCGGTCCTGATGCAGTCCATGGCCAACGGCTATGCCTGGACGGCCGGCCGGATGACAATCGACGCCCATGCGCTGATCGGCGCCGGCGTGCTGATCGCGGGCGCCACCGGCCTCGCCGCGCTCGCCTTCGGCGCCCCGTTCCTGACCTCATCCTTCGGGCATTTCCACCTGCCGCTGGTCGGCGACATCGAGCTCGCCTCGGCGATGGGATTCGATCTCGGCGTGTTCCTGACCGTGGTCGGCGTGGTGCTGCTGGCATTGTCGCGGATCGCCCGGATCGAGGCGCGTGCGGAAGACCGGCGGCCGGTGCGGGCGGCGATCGCCGAAGCCGCTACGGAAGAGGGCGGGCACTGACATGGAGATCCTCGTCGCCGCCGCCATCGGCCTGACCACCGCCACCGGCCTCACCATGATGCTGCGCGGCTCGACCTTCCCGGTCATCGTCGGGCTGACCTTCCTGTCCTATGCGGTCAACCTGTTCCTGTTCGCCATGGGGCGGCTCGCGGCCAACCGTGCGCCGATCGTCGGCACGGTGCCGGACCCGGTCGACCCCCTGCCGCAGGCCCTGGTACTGACCGCGATCGTGATCTCCTTCGGCATGACCGCGCTGATCGTCGTGCTCGCCCTGCGCGGCTTCCTGGAGACCGGCTCCGATGCCGTCGATCTCGATCGCGGCGATGCCGACGACGACGACGACCTTGCCGACGAGGCACCCGTTTCGGCGCCGGAGCCCGTTGCGGCGAGCGAACAGGCGAACCGCTTCTTCCGGGAGCCCCCCGCCCCCGCCTCTACCCCTGCCCTTGCCCGCTCCGCCGCGCCGGAGGGCCGCGCATGACCGGCCTGATCGTGCTGCCCATCCTGCTGCCGGCCCTGGTGGCGCCGTTCCTGATCCTGGCGCTCGGCTACGACCTGCGCGCCCAGCGCATCGCCTCGATCGGCGCGACGCTCCTGTTCCTGGCGCTCGCCGCGATGCTCTACGGCCTCGCCGGCGACGGCACGCCGCGCACCTACCGGCTCGGCGACTGGCCGGCGCCCTTCGGCATCGTGCTGGTGCTCGACCGGCTCGCCGCCACCATGCTGGTGCTCACGGGGGTGCTGGCGAGCGTGGTGGTGGTCCATGCCGCGGCCGGCTGGGACGCGCGCGGACGGCATTTCCACCCGCTGTTCCAGTTCCAGCTGATGGGCCTCGCCGGCGCCTTCCTGACCGGCGACGTGTTCAACCTGTTCGTGTTCTTCGAAGTGATGCTGATCGCCTCCTACGGGCTGATGCTGCATGGCGGCGGCGCGGAGCGGATGAAAGCCGGCTTCCAATATGTCGCTCTGAACCTGGTCGCCTCGACCCTGTTCCTGTTCGCGGTCGGGCTCCTCTATGCGGTCACCGGGACGCTCAACATCGCCGATCTCGCCGTCAAGGCGACCCAGGTGCCGGCCGGGGACCGCGCCCTGCTGACGGTCGGCGCCGCGCTGCTCGCCATGGTGTTCGCGCTGAAGGCCGCCGCCGTGCCGCTGCACTGGTGGCTGCCGGCCGCCTATCCGGCCGCGAGCGCGCCGGCCGCGGCCCTGTTCATGGTCATGACCAAGGTCGGCATCTATGCGCTGATCCGCGTCCACGGCCTCGCCTTCCCGGATCTCGCCGCCCCCTGGCTCACCGCCGCGGGCCTGCTGGGGCTGGCGATCGGAGCCATCGGCGCGCTGGCCGCCCGCCGGCTCGCCGAACTCGTCGCCTACGGGGTGGTCTGGTCGATGGGCGGCCTGCTGGTCGCGCTGGCCGTCATGGGCGCCGCGAGCGCCGTGGATTCCGCGGGCACCATGACCGGGTCCGGGGTCGCCGCCGGCACCGCCGTCCTCTACTATGCGGTCCATTCGACGCTCGCCGGCGCCGCGCTGTTCCTGCTCGCCGGCCTTGTCGCCGCCGCGCGCGGCAGCCTCGCCGACCGGCTGGTTCCCGGCGGCCCGCCGCTCGGCACCGGGCCGGCGCTCCTGTTTCTCCTGGCGGCGATCGGCTTCACCGGCCTGCCGCCGCTGTCCGGCTTCCTCGGCAAGGTGATGATCCTGCAGGCGACCGCCGGCGATCCGCATCGGGTGGCGATCTGGAGCCTGCTGATCGGGTCCGGCCTGCCGGTCATGATCGGTTTCGCACGCGCGGGCAGCACCCTCTTCTGGAAGACCGCCGGGGCGGAGGGCGTCGAGCCCGCCGCAACCGGCCCGGCCCGGGTCGAACCGCCCGGCCGGACCGGGCTCGCTACCGTCGCGCTTCTGGTGGCGGCCCTCGCAGGGCTGACCGTTCTGGCCGGCCCGATCACCGGTCACCTCGGTGCGACCGCACGCCAGATGGCCGACCGCGCCGGCACCGTCGAGGCCGTGCTCGGCGAGCCGGGCGGACGCGGCCGGGAGACGGCCCGATGATCGCGCGGCTGATCCCCCATCCGCTGCTGTCCCTCGCGGTAGCCTGCTTCTGGATCCTCCTGGAGAACCGGCTCACGGCCGGCACGGTCCTGCTCGGCGTCGTCCTCGGCCTCGTCCTGCCGCCCTTCACCCGGAGCTGGTGGCCGGACCGGCCGCGCCTCGCCAACCTGCCCGGCCTCGCCGCCTATGGGCTGATCGTGCTGTGGGACATCCTGGTCTCGAATGTCGAGGTGGCGCGTCTGATCCTGACCCGGCCGGAGGGCGAGCTCAAATCCCGCTTCGTCACCGTGCCGCTCGCCGTGACCGCCCCGGAGGCGATCGCGCTGCTCGCCTCGACCATCACCATGACGCCCGGCACGCTCAGCGCCGACCTCTCCGCCGACGGCCGCTCATTGCTGGTCCATGTCTTCCACACCGACGATCCGGACGCGACCGTCGCCGCCATCAAGACGCGCTACGAGCGCCGGCTCCTGGAGATCTTCCCATGATCGCGACCGCCGCCCTGATCGCCGCCGCCGCCGCCGGGCTCGGGCTCGGGCTCAATCTCTGGCGCCTGATCCGCGGTCCCGGCGCGGCCGACCGCATCCTGGCGCTCGACACCATGACGGTGAACGCCATCGCGCTGGTGCTGCTGCTCGGCCTCGCCTACGGCACCAAGCTCTATTTCGAGGCCGCGCTCCTGTTCGCCATGGTCGGCTTCCTGACCACGGTCGCCTTCTGCCGCTACCTGCTGCGCGGCAACATCATCGAATGAGCGGAGGATGCCGATGACCCTCGTCGCCGAAGCGTTCGCCGCCGCCCTGATCCTCGTCGGGGGCGCCTTCCTGCTGCTCGGATCCACCGCGCTCGCCAGGCTCCGCGACCCGCTGCGCCGCCTGCATGCCCCGACGCTCGCCGCCACGGTCGGCCTCGGCGCGATCCTGATCGCCTCGATGCTGGACTCCGGCCTGGTGCGGGCCGATCCGTCCTGGCACGAGTTGGCGATCGCGCTGTTCCTGTTCCTGACCGCCCCGGTCTCCGCACAGATGATCGCCAAGGTCCATCTGCTGGAGATCGACCCCGCCACCCTACCCGCGCCGCGCGAGGGCGGCGCCTGGGCGAGCCAGGCGCCGGAAGACGGGGTCGAGGATCGGGGCGGGCCGGAGGCGAGAGGATAGGCCGGATCGCCCGTCCGAGCCTGCGGCAGAACGCAAAACGCCGCCGATCCGGACCGTCTTGTCCCGTCGGCGGCGCCAAGATCGGATATCAGGGTGTCGGATCTCCGGGTGATTGCAAGTCCGGGCGTCGCCGGTCGGGCCGCCCGGACCGCCTCCGTCACTTCTCGACGAAGGCCTTCTCGATCACATAGTGGCCGGCTTCGCCCTGGTTGCCTTCGACGAAACCGAGGCCGGTCAGCATGGTGCGGGCGTCGGTGATCATCTCCGGGCTGCCGCACAGCATGACGCGATCGTTCTCGAGCGACAGGGGCGGCAGGCCGACATCCTCGCCGAGCTTGCCGGAGGCGAGCAGGTCGGTGATCCGGCCGCGGTTGCGGAACGGTTCGCGCGTAACGGTCGGATAGTAGACCAGCTGCTGGCTGACGAATTCGCCGATCAGCTCGTCGTTCGGCAGATCCTGCGTGATCGTCTCGCCATAGGCGAGCTCGGCGACCTGCCGGCAGCCGTGCACCAGCACGACCTTCTCGAAGCGCTCGTAGGTATCCGGATCGCGGATGATGCTCATGAACGGCGCCAGCCCAGTGCCGGTGCCGAGCAGATAGAGGTTCTTGCCCGGCAGCAGGTTGTCGATCACCAGCGTGCCGGTCGCCTTGCGGCTGACCAGGATCTGGTCGCCGACCGAAAGATCGCGCAGGCGCGAGGTCAGCGGACCGTTCGGCACCTTGATGGAAAAGAATTCCAGCGTGTCGGAATAGTTCGGGCTGACAACCGAATAGGCCCGCATCAGCGGCTTGCCGTTGACCGGAATGCCGATCATCGTGAACTCGCCGTTGCGGAACCGGAAGGAAGGGTTGCGCGTGGTGGTGAACGAGAACAGAGTGTCGGTCCAATGGTGGACGGAGAGGACCTGTTCTTCGTTGAAGGCGCTCATCTTTCGGCTCCGTGCGCACAGCCCGCAAGGGGCCGCTTGCGGGTCGCGAATTCGTTCGTATACTAACGATATAGCGCGGGTTTCGCGCCCTGTCGATGCGTGCAGATACGTGCTGCACCGCCGAAGGGCAAGTTCGGTAGAGCCTGGACAGACTTTCGTCGGGAGGACGCTTTGGCACATGACGCACCCGGGGGACCATCCGGTCCTACCAAGCTGGTCATCCGCAATATCGGCATGCTCCTGTCGGGCCGTTTGGAAGAACCGATCCTTGATGCCGACACGATCGTTGCGACAAACGGTCGCATCACGGCGATCGGCCGCGCCAAGGACTGCGACACCGACGGCGCGACCACGGTCATCGACGCGCATGGCTCGCCGGTCGCGCCGGGTCTGATCGACAGCCATGTGCATCCGGTCGCCGGCGACTGGACGCCGCGCCAGAGCCAGCTCAACTGGATCGACAGTTCGATGCATGGCGGCGTCACCACCATGATCTCGGCCGGCGAGGTGCACATGCCCGGCCGGCCGCGCGACATTGTCGGCCTGAAGGCCATGGCGATCACCGCGCAGCGCATCTACTCGTCCTTTCGCCCGGGCGGCGTGAAGCTGCATGCCGGCGCGCCGGTGATCGAGCACGGCATGACCGAGGCCGATTTCAAGGATCTCGCCGATGCCGGCGTCTCGCTCCTCGGCGAGATCGGCCTCGGCGGCGTCAAGGACGGCCCGACCGGCCGCAAGATGGTCGAGTGGGCGCGCAAATACGGCATCCAAAGCACCATCCACACCGGCGGCCCGTCGATCCCGGGCTCCGGCCTGATCGACAAGGACGTGGTGCTGGAATGCGATGCCGACATCGTCGGCCACATCAACGGCGGCCATACCGCGCTGCCGGACGACCAGATCCGCTGCATCTGCGAAGGCTGCCGCCGCGGCCTCGAACTGGTCCATAACGGCAACGAGCGCTCGGCGCTCTACACGCTGCGCACCGCCCGCGACATGGGCCAGCTGGAGCGCGTCATCCTCGGAACGGACGGGCCGGCCGGCTCGGGCGTACAGCCGCTCGGCATCTTGCGCATGGTCTCGATGCTGTCCGCGCTCGGCGACGTGCCCGCCGAACTCGCCTTCTGCTTTGCGACCGGCAACACCGCGCGCATGCGCAAGCTCGACTGCGGCATCATCGAGGTCGGCCGCACCGCCGATTTCGTGTTCCTCGACCGGCCGCAGCATTCCGCCGGCAAGAGCCTCCTGGAAGCCGTCCAGCTCGGCGACCTGCCCGGCATCGGCATGGTGGTCATCGACGGCCTCGTCCGCGCCGGCCGCAGCCGCAACACCCCGCCGGCCACGCTGGTGCCCGAGGTGGTGCACGGCTGAGCGGCGAAGCCAGCCGTGCAGAGCATCATCCGATCTGAAGGGGTCGGATGATGCTCTGCATGTATTTGTTTGCGCAAGCCTTCTCCGATCAGAGCGGGTCGCTCTATTCGGACCCTGCTCTAACGCAGGACGCTTGCGCCGTTCGGGCGCGAGCACCGCTGGAGCCTGAGACGGACGCCATCCGGGCGTCCCGATCGCCTCCATGGGGCCAATGCGGAGGGTCCGGCATGGCAACGGGCGAAGACCTGCGGCGCCTCGCACTGGCACTGCCCGGCACGGTGGAGGCCCCGCATGTCGACCGGCGCGCCTTCCGCGTCGCGCGCATCTACGTGACGCTTCACCCCGACGCCCTGACGGCCAATTTCAAGTTCACGCCGGAAGACCAGGCCCTCAAATGCCTGGTCGCCCCCGAGGCCTTCGCGCCGGTCCCGGGCGGCTGGGGCCGCATGGGCTGGACCACCGCGACCCTCGCCCACCTGACCGAAGCCGAGCTCGCCCTCGCCCTCGAAACCGCCTGGCGCGACGCCCAGCCAAAGCCGAAGCGGCGGTGACGGTCGAAGCGGGATCGACCGCCCCCGATCCGGGCCGGATCAGGCCTTGGCCCGCGCGAAGACGATCGGGGCGCCGCCGCCTTGCGGGATGGCGGCGAGGTTCTTGCGGCTGCGGACGATGCCGAAATCCTGTTCGATCCGGCGGAGTTCCTCGCCCGGCGTGACGCCCTCGCCGCGGACCAGGGCGATGTTCGGGCCCTTGCCGCCGGGGCGGGTGTGGACGACCGGGGTCTCGTCGACGATGGCGATCTTGCGGTCCGGATAGCCGATCAGCTTCGGGAACAGGAAATCGAGGCCCCAGGACGAGACGCTGCGGTCGAAATAGGGCCGGCAGATGCGGAAGGCGCGCTGCGACAGGCCGAGCGCCATGATCTCGGCGAAGTCGGTGAAGCGCAGGCGGTATTCGGGGCGCTGGCTGGTGATGCGGTGGTTGACGAAGGACCCCGGGCCGAGCGCCGGCTGGGCGATGTCGAGATCGTATTCGGCGACGATCGCGAAGAAGCGGTTGAGGGTCGGCAGGTCGGCGGCGAGATCGTCGTCGGGCAGCCAGATGAAGCGGTAGCGGTCGAGGCGAGCGCCGAGACCGGCGAGGCACGCGACCGTGCCGGTCGCCTTGCTGCCCTTATCGAAGGAGACCGTCACATCGGCAGGGCGATCCGGAAACGGGTCCGGCCTGTCGCCGAAATAGCTCAGATGCAGGTCCCAATTGCGCGTCTCGGGCGGGGCGCCCTCGAGCCAGCCGGGATGCAGGGATCGGTCTCCGGCGCGCAGGATGACCAGGACGGGACGGGCGGCAGGATCGATAGAGGACATGAAAGACGGCTCGCAAAATGGGCGCGGGACACGGCACGCAGCGGGCCGGACTCCAATTCGGCAAGCTTCTACAACATCTTCACGAGCAGGCGCAGCAGGGTCTTGCGCTCCTGTGCGGTCAGGTGCGCCAGCGTCTCCTCGGTGATGGCGGTGGCGACCGGGGCAGCGCGCTCGGCGAGGCGGCGGCCGTCCTCGGTCAGGCCGATGACCAGGCGGCGGGCATCGCCCGGGTCGGGCTCGCCTCTAACCAGGCCGCGGGCGGCGAGACGGTCGACGACGCCCTTGATGGTCGCCGCATCCATGGCCGTGTGCCGGCCGAGCAGGTTCTGCGACAGCGGCCCCTTTTCGGCGAGCTTGGCCATGGCGGCCCACTGGGTTGGCGTCAGGCCTTCGATCATGCGCTCGGCGAAGATCGTGGTATGCCGCTGGCTGACCTGCCGGAGCACGAAACCGACCTGGTCGTCGAGCCGATAGGCCGGCGTCGCCGCCTCGGCGGCTGCCTCCGGAACAGCCTCCGCCGGATCGCTCATGGGGCATTCCTCCGCGAGTCTTCTTGTCTGTCGCCCGGAGGTTAGCCGCTCGGCGCGCCGGCCGCCACAGCCCCGTCGTCGCGGGGATCATACCGCCACCGCGGGGGCACCGCCGCCCTTTCGGTGGCTGGACCGCCGAAGCCGTGGCGACAACGGCGCGGCGCGCGTCGGGGGCCTAACAGGTTGTTGAAAAAGGCTTTCAGGCCGGACTGTTTTCCATTTGGCGCGCAAACTGGAACGGGATTTCGCTCGTCAGACGAAACTTGGTTCCCAGTATCGCTTCATCAGGGAATGCGTTCCTGCCGAACGATGCCTGCAGTTGCTTTTTCAACAGCCTGCTAAGCTGCGCACCGCCCTCCTCGCCCTCGCTCTGGTACATCAACTGGAGGCAGAATAGGATCGCGCAATCACTCGGAGACGCTTGATGCAGATCGCACGGCGGAGGTTGTTTGTCGCGGGACTTCTAAGCTCCATGATTGCGTGGTTGGCCTCAGCACTGGCAAAAGGCCGCGCGTTCAAGGATGTGGGCGAGTTGCGAGCGGCTGTGATGGTGTCGTCCATGGCGACACAAGGCATCGGCAAGGTCCTCGCCGATCCAAACGATCGCGCAAAGTTCACCGCCGTGGTCAACGGTGAGACGTGCGTGTCTGACGTCACCAACCTCTTTGGTTATCTTTCAGCTTACCCCGATGAGAATGCGGATGAGGCGATCGCACGGTTTGTAAGGGCGATTCTGACCTGCCAGAAGGCGCCGATCAAAGACGACAGTATCGTGGCGATCATTCGCACGCGCGGCTATGTGGAAGAAACCAAGCGGTTGGGACTGAGTGTGCTCCATGAACCGATTGGTGCCGATCTGTTCGTCGTCTACATGGCCGATAAGCCCGACTCCATGTCGCCCCTGGATGCCAAGGACCCTCATAAACCCCTGAGAGACTTGAGGGTCGTGTCATTAGAGAATGTCCGGAAGTGGCTCCCCCATCTCATTGCTGACCGCAGTTTAGGCGTCGGGATTCTCTATTACGTCAATGGCAACACCATGCTCTCGCCGAGTCTCCTGCTGTTGGACGAGTTCTGGACATCGATCGCGGACCGTTTCCCGGGCGACGTGCTTTTTGCGATCCCGCGCAGGGATCAACTGTTCATTTTCGACGAAGCCGGCGCCTCGAAAAATGAAGAGGTTGCGCGCCGTCTGATCAAGTTGACGATCGACGACGGCTTCAACCTGCTTTCACCGCAGCTCTACGCGCGCCGTAACGGACGCATTGTGGCGGTGTCCAACTGATACGTCGGGAAATTTCAATGTCGGCGGCCAGCCCCCGGGGGCCTCATTGCCGGACCCCCGCTAGCCCGGATTTCTCACCGGTCCGGCTGCATCGGGGCCTCGATTGAGGTAAAACTTATTTTGCGAGAACAAGTTAGAACCATCGGGAGGTTGCTCCCCGATGTCCACGCAGTGTAGCTCGGACGAGATGGATTTCGGAAGAGCGAGCGGTCGGGCCGTGGTCGCCGCCTTCGACGGCGGGCTGGTGACATCGGACGCCGGAGCGCTGCTGCTTGGGGCGACGGACCGGGCGATCCGGCTCGTCGAGAGCTTCGCGGCCAGCTTCCGCGACAGCCGCGATCCGAACCTGGTCGAGCATTCGCTGACGAGCATCGTCGGGCAGCGGGTCTTCGGTCCGGCGCTGGGATACGAGGACCTGATCGACCACGACGATCTACGCCGCGACCCCGTGCTCGGCGCCGTCCTGGGCAAGCCGATCGGCGGCGCGTCGGGGGTGACAGGGAGCGGCCCGAAGCCGTTGGCGGGCAAGAGCACGCCCAACCGCCTCGAGCATGCGCCGGCCGGCGGGTTGGACACGCGCTACCACAAGATTCGCCATGACGGTGCGGCGATCGAGGCCCTGTTGGTCGATCTCTTCCTCGATGCCTTCGGCAATCAGCCGCCGCGCCGGATCGTGCTCTATCTCGACGCCACCGACGGCCCTCTGCACGGGCACCAGGAGGGGCGCTTCTTCCACGGCCACTACGACGGCTACTGCTATCTGCCCCTCTACGTCTTCTGCGGCCGGCATCTTCTCGCCGCCAAGCTGCGCCGCTCCAACATCAACGCCAGCGCCGGTGCAGAGACCGAGATCGCCCGGATCGTGGCCGGGATTCGCGCCCGCTGGCCGCGGGTGAGCATCCTGCTGCGGGCCGATTCCGGCTTCGCCCGCGAGACGCTGATGCTGTGGTGCGAGCAGAACCGCGTCGACTACGTCTTCGGGCTCGCCCGCAACGCCCGGCTCGAGGCGCGTATCGCCGGGGCTCTCGACGAGGCCCGCCGGCTGTCGCAGACCCGCGGCGGCGCACCCGCCCACGTGTTCCGCGACTTCCTGTGGACCACCAAGGACAGCTGGTCGCGCCAGCGCCGGGTGATCGCCAAGGCCGAATGGACCCGCGGCGAGGCCAATCCGCGTTTCCTCGTCACCTCCCTCGCCGACGACGACGCCATGGCGCGGCCCCTCTACGAGGACATCTACTGCGCCCGGGGCGAGATGGAGAACCGGATCAAGGAGTGTCAGGCCAACCTCTTCGCCGACCGCAGATCGACCGCGACCATGCGCGCCAACCAGCTGCGCCTGTGGTTCGCCTCCATGGCCTATGTGCTCGTCGCCACCCTGCGCCGCATCGGCCTCGCCCATACCGAACTCGCCACCGCCACCTGCGGCACGATCCGTCTGAGGCTCCTCAAGATCGGCGCCCTCGTCCGCATCTCCGCCCGCAGGATCAAGATCGCCAGGGCCTCCACCGCGCCGGCCGCCAACGCCTGGCGCCTCGCTGCGACACGCATCCACGCCGCCGCCCGCGCCTCACCCGCATGACACGCGATCACTGCGGCGCGAAACCACCCGCAGCAACGCCCTCCGGCCCACCGGGACCACAACACCGCCGTCCCCATCAATCCCGATCGATCCGCGCAACTCGCGCCACGGCCCGGCGCGCAAACTTGCCGAACAAGCCGAAAACATTGGCGGTCGCCGGAGACCGGTGAGAAATCCGGGCCAGCGCCCCCCGGTGCGTGGGCGCAAAAGCCTGTCATGGTGCCCTCAAATGGAATCCTATGTCGGACTCCTCAGTTTTGGTCAATCCGCTACACCGCCAGATAGGCGTCGCGGATGTCCGGGCGCGCCTCCAGCTCCGCCATGGTGCCGCCGAAGCGGATGCGGCCGCGTTCGATGATATAGGCGCGGTCGGAGATCAGCCGGGCGAAATGGAGATTCTGCTCGGAAACCAGGATCGACAGGCCCTCGTGCTTGAGGCGCACGATGGCGGCGGCCATGTCCTCGACGATGCGCGGGGCAAGCCCCTCGGAGGGTTCGTCGAGCAGGACCGCGGTGGGATTGCCCATCAGGGTGCGGGCGATGGTCAGCATCTGCTGTTCGCCGCCGCTCATCCGGCCGCCCGGCCGGCGGCGCATCTCGCCGAGATTGGGGAACAGCGCGAACAGCCGTTCCGGCGTCCAGGGCGTCAGGCCCGGCCGCGCCGGCCGGCGGCCGACCTCGAGATTCTCCTCCACCGTCAAATCGGTGAAGATGCGCCGGTCCTCGGGCACGAAGCCGAGGCCGAGGCGGGCGATCTCGTGGGTCGCCATGCGGCCGATCTCCTGCCCCTCGAAGCCGATGCGGCCGGAGCGGCGCGGCACCAGCCCGACCAGGGCGCGGAAGGTGGTCGACTTGCCGGCCCCGTTGCGGCCGAGCAGCGCGACCACCTCGCCGCGGCCGAGGTCCAGCGCGACGTGATCGAGGATCTGCGCCGGGCCGTACCAGGCGTCCAGATCGGCGACGGAGAGCACGCTCATGCCTCGCCTCCCGCAGCCGGGGCCGCAGCCTCGGTTTCGGCCGAGAAGGTCGAGCCGCCGCCGAGATAGACCTCGCGCACCTTGGGATCGTGCCGCACGGCGGCCGGGGAGCCCTCGGCGATCAAGCTGCCGCGGTCGAGCACCATGATCCGGTCGGCATGTTCGAAGACCACGTCCATGTCATGCTCGGTGAAGAGGACGCCCAGCCCGCGCTCGCGCGCGATCTCGGCCGTCAGCCGCATCAGGTCGATGCGCTCGGCCGGCGCCATGCCGGCGGTCGGCTCGTCCATCAGCAGAACCTTGGGGTCGTTGGAGAGCGCGACCGCCAATTCCAGCCGCTTCAGGTCGCCATAGGCGAGTTCGCCGCCGGGCCGCCCGGCCTGATCGGCGAGGCCGACCAGCGCGAGGAGCCGCTCCGCCTCGCTCCGCTTCAAGGCCCCGAGCGCGCCGGGGCGCCAGGCCAGCGCGGCATCGGCGGAGACCAGCGCCACCTGGACATTCTCGATCACCGTCATCGAGCCGAAGGTGGCGGTGATCTGGAAGGTGCGGCCGACGCCGAGCGCCCAGATGCGGCGCGGGTCGAGCCGGGTCGTGTCGCGCCCCAGGATGGTGATCCGGCCGCGATCGGGCTTGATCTGGCCGTGCAGCATGTTGAAGCAGGTGCTCTTGCCGGCGCCGTTCGGGCCGATCAGCGCCAGCATCTCGCCGGCCGCGAGCCGGAAGCTGACGCCGCGCACCGCATGCACGCCGCCATAGGATTTGTGGATGCCTTCGACATCGACCACCACCGTCATCGCGCGGCCTCCGTGGTTGACGATCCGGAAGTGCCGTCGCGGCGTGCGCCGGCCGGGCGGACGAGATCGGCGAGGCCGCCGAGACCCTTGGGCAGGAAGACGACCAGCACCACGATGATCGCGCCGAGCACGAGCTTGGAATAGTCGGTCTGGCTCATCAGCCAGATCGACAGCGCCTTGAAGGCGACCGCCCCGATCGCCGCGCCCGACACCGTCTCCAGCCCGCCGAGCAGCACCATGACCAGCCCGTCGACGGAGGTCGGGATGGCCAGCGCGTCGGGGAAGACGTTGCCCTTCAGGAAGGCGTAGAGCGCGCCGGCGAGCCCCGCCACCGCGCCGGCGACCGCGAAGGCGATCCATTGCGTCGACAGGCGGTCGATGCCGATCGCCTCGGCGCGCAGCGTCGAATCACGCACGGCGCGCAGCCGGTAGCCGAAGGGCGAGAAGGCGATGATGCGCAGGGCCGCGACCGAGACGGTCGCCACGGCAAGCGACAGCCAGTAGAAGGCCGCCGGCTTCGACGCCCAGGCCGATGGCCAGACGCCGAGGATGCCGTTGTCGCCGCCCGTCACCGCCACCCACTGGAAGGCGATCGACCAGGCGATCTGCGCGAAGGCAAGCGTCAGCATGGCGAAATAGACGCCCGACAGGCGAACGCAGAACCAGCCGAACAGGATGCCGCCGAGCCCGGCCAGGACCGGGCCGGCCAGGATGGCGGCCTCCATCGGCGCGCCGAGCCATTTCACAGCCAGTGCCGAGCCGTAGGAGCCGAGCCCGAAATAGGCGGCGTGTCCGAAAGAGGCGAGCCCGCCGACCGACATCAGGAACTGCAGGCTGGCCGCGAACACGACAAAGAGCAGGATTTCGGCCCCGACCGAGAGCAGGTAGGGGCCGGCGAAGGCCGGTGCCGCCGCCAGTGCGCAGACCAGGAGCGCGACCGCGATCCGACTCGTGCTGCCCAGCGGCTGCCAGGGCCGGATGGTCGCGCCGGGCGTCGTGCGCCGCGCCGCCTCCGGCCGGCCGAACAGGCCGAAAGGCCTGACCACCAGCACCACGGCCATGACCAGGAACACCACCACGATCGAGATCTTCGGGAAGATCAGGATGCCGAAGGCGTTGATCTCCGAGACGATCACGGCGGCCAGGAAGGCGCCCGGCACGCTGCCGAGCCCGCCGATCACGACGACCACGAAGACCTCGACGATGACGCGGAGATCCATCGAGTGGCTGACCGCCTCGCGCGGGATCTGCAGCGCGCCGCCGAGCCCGGCCAGGAAGACGCCGAGGGCGAAGACCGAGGTGAACAGCCATTTCTGGTCGACGCCGAGGGCGGCGACCATGTCGCGGTCCTGGGTCGCGGCGCGCACCAGGATGCCCCAGCGGGTGCGGTTGAACAGGAGCCAGAGCCCGCCGAGCACAACCGGGCCGGCGGCGACCAGGAACAGGTCGTAGGCCGGCACGCGCTGGCCGAGAATGGTGACCGCACCGGTGAAGCCGGGCGCGCGGCGGCCGAGCAGGTCTTCCGGACCCCAGCCGAGAATGACCAGATCCTGCACCATCAGCGTGACGCCGAAGGTGGCGAGCAGCTGGAACAGCTCCGGCGCCTTGTAGATGCGGCGCAAGAGCAGGATCTCGGTCGCCGCGCCGATCGCCGCCACGGCGACGGCGGCGGCGAACAGCCCGAACCAGAAGCCGAAGGCGCCGCCGAGCCGTTCGGTCAGGCTATAGGCCAGATAGGCGCCGATCATCGTGAAGGCGCCATGGGCGAAATTCACGATGCGGGTGACGCCGAAGATGATCGACAGCCCGCTGGCGATCAGGAACAGCGAAGCGGCGCTGGCGAGCCCGGTCAGGGCCTGGACGATCAGGAAGGCCAACGCATACGTCTCCCGATGGCGCCCGCGGCGGGCGTCTGACAAGGCTTGGATCGGCGGGGTAACAGGGACCGGCCCGATGGCCGGCCCCGATCGGGTTCGGGCAGGCTCAGTCGGCCGGGCGCAGCGCCTTGACCATGTCCTCGCTCGGCATGTAGGCGGCGCCGTCGCGATAGACGCTGTCGACCATGACGCCCTTGCCGTCCTTGACCGCCGTCTTGCCGACGAAGGCACCGAGGGTCGACTGCCCGTCGGAGGCGCGGAAGACGATCTTGCCGAAGGGGCTCGGAACCTCGAGGCCCTTGGCGGCGGCGACCATCTTGTCGGTATCGGTCGAGCCGGCCTTGGCGATGATCGCGGCGGCGGATTTCATGGTCATGTAGCCGACCAGGGAGCCGAGGCGCGGATAGTCGTTGTACTTGGCCTGATAGGCCTTCAGGAAGGCCGCATGCTCGGGCATCTTCACGTCGTACCAGGGATAGCCGGTGACGATCCAGCCGGCCGGGGTCTCGTCCTTGAGCGGGTCGATATATTCAGGCTCACCGGTGAGGAAGCTGACCACGGCGCGCTTCTCGAACAGGCCGCGGGTATTGCCCTCGCGCACCAGCTTGACCAGGTCCGGACCGAAGGTGACGTTGAGGATCGCCTCCGGCTCGGCGGCGGCGATCGCCTGCACGACGGCGCCGGCCTCGATCTTGCCCTGGGTCGGCCACTGCTCGGCAACCCACTGGATGTCCGGACGCTTCTTGGACAGGAGGTCCTTGAAGACCGCGACGGCGGACTGGCCGTATTCGTAGTTGGGCGCGATGGTGGCCCATTTCTTGGCCGGCAGCTTGGCGGCCTCCTCGGCCAGCATCGCCGCCTGCGCATAGTTCTGCGGACGCAGGCGCAGGACGTATTTGTGGCCCTTGGCCAGCGTCACCGCGTCGGTCAGCGGCTCGGCGGCCAGGAACAGCACCTTCTTCTGCTTGGCGAAGTCGGAGACGGCCAGGCCGATATGGGAGAAGAAGGTGCCGGTCAGCATGACCACCTGGTCGGAGGAGACCAGTTCGTTGGCGGCCGTCACGGCGTCGGCGGGCTTGCCGCCGTCGTCCTTGGAGACGACCTCGAACTTCTTGCCGAGCACGCCGCCGGCGGCGTTGATCTCCTCGACGGCGAGCTGCCAGCCCTTGCGATAGGGCTCGGTGAAGGCCGGCAGACCCGAATAGCTGTTGATCTCGCCGATCTTGATCGTCTGCGCCGCCGCAAAGGAGGCGGTGGCGGCCATGAAGGCACCGCCGAGGGCGCCCGCGAGGACCATTCTGCGTCCGATTCCCGTCTGCATGATCGAGCACTCCCTGTTGACTGATCCCGGTCCGTCCAGGCGCCGAACGCCCCGTGTCGTCACGCCCATAGGCGCGTCAACGCAGGCCGTCCTCGCCCTTGATCTCGTGTTTGGTCAGGCCGCCGACCCGCGGCAGCGGCCGGCCGCCGTCGGTCACCGCCACGGCGACGACGATCTCGCGGGCGCGCGGCGCGTCGGCGATGCGGATCTCGACGCCGTCGAAATGGCTGCGCACATAGGCGGCGTCCTTGTGGCCGAGCGGCACGTCCAGCACCGTGCCCGGCCCGCCGCGCTTCTTCGACGAGGGGATCAGTGCGGCGCCCTTGCCGAGCACCTTGCGCACCGGCGTGCCCATCTTCGGATGCAGCAGGGCCGCGGCATGTTCCAGTTCGCCGTCCTCGCCGACGCAGGCGGCCTTGCCGTAACCCTCCGCCTGGTCGCCCGGAATGCCGAGCGCGGCGACGCACCGCGCCGCCAGCAGCCCGCCGAGCTCCTCGCCGATGGCGATCAGCTCGGACAGATCCTCCTGATAGACGCCCGCAAAGGGATTCTCGATCACCGCCGCCGCCACCGCGCGGCGAACCGGCGGCGAGACGTCCCGGCCCATCTCGGTCAGCGTCTCGTCGAGCTGGACCACCAGCTTGCGGATCTTCGCGCTCATCGGAGGCCGTCCTCGCCCTTGATGTCGGAGGCCTTGAGGCCGCCGACGCGGGCATGGACCCGTGCGCCGGTGGTCATGACCAGCGCGAGCACCAGTTCGTCGGCGCGCGGGCCGTCGGCCAGACCGACCTCCATGGCGTCGAAATGGCTGCGCACATAGGAGGCGTTGATATGCGTGACCGGAATGTCGAGCCGCGTGCCGGGGCCGCCGACCTTCTTGGTCGACGGCACGATCGCCTTGGCGTCGCCGAGCACCGCCCGCATGGCATAGCCGCCCGGCACGTGCCACAGCGCGCCATGCTCCAGCTCGCCGGCCTGGCCGACGATGGCACCCTTGCCATAGCCCTGGATCGCCTTCGGATCGCCGCCCAGTGCCGCGACCAGCCGCTCGGCCATGTCGATGCCGAGCGGGTTCAGCACCTCCATGAAGAAGGCGATGTCCTCGTGATAGCGCCCGGCGAAGGGGTTGCGGATCACCGACAGGGCGGCGGCACGCTTCGGCGGTTCTGCCGCCACCGGTCCGCCCTCGTGGAAAATCTCTTCCACGGTCAGCACACGCTTGCGCAATTCGATCCCGGTCATCGGGGTCCTTCCTCCACGGGCCTAGTGGTTTGATCGAGACGGATGGTACCCATCCGTCTCGTGAATCCAAACCACTAACTCTTTGACGACGTGGTCAATTCAATCTGACATTTGCGGGACGCAAATGTCAGATTGAATTGACCACTAGGGCGCCGTCCGGTCCAGACGGCATGTCCCGACAGCATTTTGTCAATCCCCGGAATGGCCGTCACCGGCGCATGCCCGGCATCCTGCGCCGGCAGGACGCCGAATTCGCCCGCCACCCGCACCCGTCCGGCCAGCTGCAGCGCCGCCCCGACGATCAGCCCGTCGCCGATCAGCCGGTCGGCCTCCCGCCGTCCGGCCGCCAGCGCCCGCTCGATCTCGGCCGCTTCGAGAGGTCCGACCGCGACCGTCACCAGCCGGTCGCCGAGATCGCTGTCGGGCTGCAGGTCGCGGGCCCGGCGGCGGGCGATCGCGCCGTGGCCGGGCAGGTCGACCGCATTGGCCACGACGGTCGCGGCCGCATCCGCCGCCGCCGCCGTGCCGGCCAGGATGGTGACCGCATCGGAGATGCCGAGCGAGAAGGAGCGCCCGCGCCAGCCGGAGGTGGCGATGCCGCGCGCCGGATCCGCCGCCCGGATGGTCGCCGATCCGACCAGGGTCGGGCGATCGGGGCGGTCGATCAGGCCGGCGGCGAGGTGCGTGCCCGGCGCCAGATGCAGGGCGATGTCGCCGCCATTGTTGACATGGGCGCGGTCGAGCGGGGCCGCGGCCGTCATGGCGGCGAGGATTTCCTCGGCCACCGCGCCGGCCACCGCCGCCATCGGGGTGATGAAGGCATGCGCCGCATGCGGCAGTACCGCCGCCCACATGCGCCGCGCCACGACGCCGTCCGGCGGCCGGTCCGGCGCGGCCGCGGCGCGGAGGAGAGCGAGTTCGGCGCAAAGTTCGTCGAGGAGGCCTTCGAAGCGCGCCGCCGACGCCCGGTAGGCCGCAGCGACCGCCTCGCGCGCGCCGTCCGCGCCGATCACGAGATCGATCGGCCCGTCCTGCAGATGCAGCCGACGCCCGTCCGGCAGCAGCCGCGCGACCATCCGCGGACGGGACGCCGTTGCGGGCGGATGCGACGCAGGCTGTCGGATCGCGGAGACGGCGCTCATGAAGTGCCCCCGCCGCCCGACGGCCCGAACGGCCAGGGATTGTCGGAGATCGGCGCGACCAGGCGACGGCCTTGCGGCGTGTCGGCTTGCGCCAGGCGGCGGACATGGTCCATGTGGCCGCCGAGTGCCTGATAGTCGGCGAGCGTCATGGTGAATTCGATCGGCGCGACCAGGGCCGGCGTCGGCACGTAGCCGAAGGCATTCGACGGCATCCGGGTCACGTCGACCATGAAGGTGATGCCGCCGCCGGGCCAGACATAGGCCGGCGCCCCGCCGCAGGTGACGCGGGTCAGCGCCTGCTTGACCGAATGGGTCAGGCGGACCGGATTCTCGGTGACGCCGGAGCGCAGCGAGCCGCCGGCACCGCCCATGAACAGGACCGTCGACAGGGCCGGCTCGCAATTCTCCGCGATGCGCTCGGCGACGGCGGCGAGCGGGGCCGGGATCGCGTGCTCGATCGGGCGCAGCGCCTCGTCGAGCACGAAATAGGCGGCATGCTCGCCGGTGGTCGAGACCATGAACAGGGTCAGGCCGGGCCGCGCGCCCTTCTTCGGGTCGAAGGCGCCGAGGATCGCGAGCGGATCGTCGAGATTGGTGCCGCCCCAGCCGGTGCCGGGCTCGGCGACCTGAAAATAGCGCCCGGGCGTCGAACGCCGGCCCTTCATGCGGATGCCGGTATCGGGGATGCCGAGCAGCTTGCCGGCCTGATGCTCGGACAGGACGCCGGTGATGTGGTCGTCGACCACCACCACCTCGTCCGCGAGGCCGAGCCATTGCTTGGCGAACATGCCGATCGTGGCCGAGCCGCAGCCGACCCGCATGCGCGTCTCCGGCACGCCGTTGACGATCGGCGCCTTGCCGGCCTCCACGATCACGGTCGAACCGCCGTCGATGGCGAGCTCGACAGGCAAGCCATTGCTCAGCGTCAGGAGCGCGTCGCAGGTGACCTTGCCCTCGCGCTTGGAGCCGCCGGTCAGGTGGTGGACGCCGCCGAGCGACAGCATCTGAGAGCCGTATTCGCCGGTGGTGACATGGCCGATCGCCTCGCCGTCGGCGCGGACCATCGCCTGTTCGGGGCCGAGCCAGCGGTCGGTGTCGATCTTCACCTTGACGCCGCAATAGCTGAAGATGCCCTCGGTCACGACCGTGACCATGTCGACGCCGTCGACCTCGGAGGCGACGATGAACGGCGCGGGCTTGTAGTCCGGATAGGTGGTGCCGGCGCCGATGGCGGTGACGAAGGTCGTCGCCTCGCCGAGCAGGCGCCCGTCCCACTCCGCCTCGCGGCCGAGGAAGGGCACGAACTCCCCGCCGGCCGACAGGGTCCGGTCGATCAGGACATGGGGATCGACGCGGATCAGCTCGCCGGCCGCATTGGCGTAGCGGTCGCAGGCGCCGGTCATGCCGTCCTTGATGATGCACATCACCGGACAGGCGTCGCAGCGGATCTTGCCCGCCTCGCCCGCCGCCGCCGCCTTGCCGCCGGCCGTCTCGGCGGTCTCGCTCGCCACGACGCTCATGCTTCCCCTCCCAGACGGGCGAGACCGGCCCGGATGCGGTCGGGTGTCGCCGGCACGCGGGTGACGCGCAGGCCGGTCGCGTGGTGGATGGCGTTCAGGATCGCCGGCGCGGTCGGGATCAGCGCCTGCTCGCCGACGCCCTTGGCGCCGTAGGGACCGGCCGGGGCGCCGTCCTCGATCAGTATGGTGGTCACCGGCGGCACGTCGCCGACGGTCGGGATCAGGTAGTCGTGCAGGTTCTCGCCGCGCCCGGGGACGAACTCCTCCATCAGGGCGAGGCCGATGCCTTGCGCGATGCCGCCCTCGACCTGGCCCTCGATCAGCAGCGGGTTGACCGCGCGGCCGACATCATGGGCGGCGGTGACATGCAGCACCCGGACGGTGCCGAGCGCCACGTCGATCTCGATCTCGGCGAGATGGGCGCCGAAGCCGTAGACCGCATAGGGGTCGCCCTGCCCGTTCGCGTCGAGCGGGCTGGTCGGCGGGTCGAAGGTTTCCTCCGCCGCCAGCACGTAGCCGTGGCGGTCGACGGCGAGACCGGCGAGATCGATCTCGCGCCGCGCCTCGCCGTCTTCGACAGTCACCCGGCCGGCGCCGCACACGATGGCGGCTTCCGGCCCGGCATTGGCGAGGCGCAGGATCGCGGCGCGCAGAGCCCGGCCGGCCTGTTCGGCCGCCTTCCCGGTGACGAAGGTCTGGCGCGAGGCCGAGGTCTTGCCGCAATCGGGCGTCAGGTCGGTGTCGGCGGAGACGAGGTCGAGCGCCGCCAAGTCGACGCCGAGCGCCTCCGCGGCGATCTGGGCGATCACCGTGTTGGAGCCCTGGCCGATATCGACCGCGCCCTGATGCAGCGCGATGCGGCCGTCCGGCTTGAGGCCGATGCGGATGGTCGAGGGGTTCGACATCGAGGTGTTGCCGCAGCCGTACCACATGCCGGCGACGCCCGCGCCGCGCCGCAGCGTGCCGGTCGCCGCCGCATTGAAGGCCTCGGCCGCCGCGCGCGCCCGTGCCCAATCGGGCCGCAGCGCCTCCAGGCAGGCGCGCATGCCGGCGCCGGCGCCGAGCACCTGGCCGGTCGCGGTCGGCGTTTTGGCGGTCAGCGCGTTGAGGATGCGGAACTCGAGCGGGTCGAGGCCGAGGCCGAGCGCGAGATCGTCGAACAGCTGCTCCTGCGCCACCGCCATCTGCGGCACGCCGAATCCGCGGAAGGCGCCGGCCGGCACCGAATGGGTCAGGATCGCCCGCGCCTCGGCCCGGTAGGCCGGCACGAAATAGGGGCCGGAGGCATGCACGGGCACGCGGTTGGCGACCGTCGGCCCCCAGGACGCATAGGCGCCGGTGTCGAAATCGCCCGAAAAGTCGATCGCGGTCAGTCGCCCGTCGCGGGTCGCGCCGACCGTCACGGCGAGCCGGCCCGGATGGCGCTTGGTGGTGGTCATGATCGATTCCGGGCGGGAATAGACCATGCCGACCGGCCGGCCGAGCCGCCAGGCCGCGACCGCGATGAAGGGCTGCACCGAGAGATCGAGCTTGGAACCGAAGCCGCCGCCGACCGCAGTCGGCAGGATGCGCACCTGTTCGGGCGCGATGCCGAGGATCAGCGCGACATCGTCGCGGTCCATATAGGGCGCCTGGGTGCAGGCGGCGATCTCGATGCGGTCGCCGACCCGGCGGGCGAATCCGGCCTCCGGCTCGATATAGGCATGCTCGACGAAACCGGTCGTGAAGCTTCCGGAGACGGTCAGATCGGCCGTGGCCAGCCCGGCCGCGACATCGCCCTTGGCGACGCGCCCGCGCACCAGCACATTGCCGGGCCGGTTGGCCTGGACCAGGGCCGCGCCCTCGGCGAGCGCGGCATCGAGGCCGATCAGCGCGTCGAGAGGCTCCCAGGCGACCGGAAAGCCGGCAAGATCGAGCGCCTCGATCGCCGCCCGGTCGCCGACCACGGCCGCGACCGCCTCGCCGCGGAAGCGGACCTCGCCGGTGGCGAAGACCGGCTGGTCGGCAAAAGCCGGGATCACGCCATAGAGATTGCGGCCGGGCACGTCGACGGCGGTCAGCACGGCAACGACGCCCGGATGCGCCGCACGCCAAGCGTCGAGATCGCCGAGCGTGAAGCGGGCGCGATGGTGCGGCGAGCGGATCGCGCGCAGGAGCAGCGTGCCGGCCGGCCAGCCATCCGCGCCGTAGCGCTCGGTGCCGTCGACCTTCGGCGCGCCGTCGAGCCGCGGCACGCGCCGGCCGACGATGCCGCCGTCGAACGCGGTCGGCTCCGCGCTTTCCGGCCTGGCGGCGGCCAGCACCGCCTCGACGATCTTGCCGTAGCCGGTACAGCGACAGAGCACGCCGCCGAGCGCGTCGCGTACGCCGTCTGCATCGGGCACCGGAGTCCGGTCCAAATAGGCGGCGGCGGCGACCAGCATGCCGGGCGTGCAGATGCCGCATTGGGCCGCGCCCCTCGCCAGCATCGCGGCCTTCAGCGCCGCGCCCGAGCGCGTGCCGGCCTCGATGCCCTCGACCGTCACCACCGCGCGGCCGGCCACCTGGCCGAAGGCGGTCAGGCAGGCACAGACCGGTTCGCCGTCGACGAGGACCGTGCAGGCGCCGCAATCGCCGGCATTGCAGCCGATCTTGGTGCCCTCGCAACCGACCTGGTCGCGCAGCACGGCGGAGAGCCGCGCGCCCGGATCGGCGGCGATGCGGCAGGGCTCGCCGTTGAGCGTCAGGGCGAGGGCGGCGGGCTGATCAAGCACGGGCGGCCTCCCAGGCCTGCAGGATGGCGCGGCCGACCAGTTCGCGGGCGGCGTCGAGGCGGTACGCGGCGCTGGCGCGCACGTCGTCGATCGGCGACAGCCCGTTGAGATCGGCCGCCGCGACCAGATCGGCCGGAACATGGCCGACCGGATCCATGCCGATCAGGCGCGCCTCGAGCCCGCCGAGCCGCATTGCGGCCGCCGAGGCGGCCCCGACTGCGACCCGCGCGGCGGCGATGCGGCCGTCCGGGCCGGGCGCCAGCACGACCGCGACCATGACGATGGAAATGACCATGTAGCGCCGCGCGCCGAGCTTCAGGAAGGCGGACCCGCCCGCCTCCAGTGTGCGCGGGATCAATACGGCCGACAGGATCTCGTCGCGCGCCCGCGCGGTGCGGCGGTTGCCGAGCACGAAATCGCCGATGGACAGGCGGCGCACACCGTTCGGGCCGGAGAGCTCGACCGAAGCATCGAGCGCCAGCAGCGGCGGCACGCCGTCGGCGGCCGGCGAGGCATTGCACAGATTGCCGCCGATGGTGCCGGAATTCTGAATCTGGATCGAGCCGACCTCGCGTGCGGCCGCCTGCAGGGCCGCGAACCCACGCGGCAAGGACGCTCGGGCGATCTCGCTCCAGCGGCTTCCCGCGCCGATCCGGATGGTATCAGCCCCGAATGCGATGCCTTGCAGTTCGGCGCAACGGGTGAGATCGATCAGGGATGCCGGCGCCGGCCGGTCGACCAGGGCCGGAAAGACATCCGTCCCGCCGGCAACCAGCATGCCGCCTTCGTCCGCGAGAAGGCGGACCGCTTCCTGCAACGAGGTCGGCTGCCAGAACATCCGCGCCCTCCCGGAATGCCGGCAGGAGCCGTCGCCCGCCCGATCATTCGTATACGAACGATCACAACGCCGTTTCACGAAACTGTCAAGACCGAACTCAGGGAAGCTACGGATCGGCCTCGAAGGCGAGCGCCCGCGGGCCTCGCGACCTCTGCGCGCTCATTCCGCCCGAAACGCGAGCCGGAACCAGGCGCCGGTCTCCAGCCCGTTGCCGCAGGTCACCCGCCCGCCATGGATCTCCATGGTACGCGCCACGATGGCGAGGCCGAGACCGGCCCGGCCGCGCGTCGTTGTGTCGCCCTGGCGCCAGCGCTCGAACAGCGTGGCGACCCCTTCGGCCGGCAGTCCGGGGCCTTCGTCGGCGACCAGAAGCTCCGGCCCCGGACCGGCCTCGACCAGCACGGTCCCGCCAGCCGGCGTGACCCGGAGGGCATTCTCGACGAGATTGCGCAGGGCCGCCGAGATCGCCTCCGCCTCGCCGAGCGCCATCGCGCCGCCCTGGTCGGCGAAGGCCAGTTCGCGCCCGGCCTCGATCGCGATCGGAGCGAGGCGGGCAACCACGTCGCGGGCGATTTCCGCAAGGTCGATCCTCGGCATCCGGTCGGCCGGCATGGTTTCGAGCCGCGCCATGCCGAGCAGCTGGTCGACCAGCCGCGCCATGGATTGAACGTCCTGCTGGGCCCGCTCGGCATCCGGCCCCGTCAATCGGTCGAGATCGAGCTTCAGGAGAGTGAGCGGCGTGCGCAGTTCGTGCGCCACCATGCCGGCGAAGGCGCCGCGTGCGGCAACCATGTCGTCGAGGCGGCCGAGCAGGCGGTCGACGGCTTCGACCAGGCTGGCGACCTCCGCCGGCAGTCCGTTGCTGCCGATACGGAAGCGCGTGCGCGCCGGATCGACCCGCCGAGCCGCCTCGGCCGCTGCGCTGAGCGGCGTCAGGCTGCGGCGCACGACAGCGGCACCGACCAGGATCAGCACGAGGCCGAGCGGGACCATGGGCAGGATGACGTGGTCGATCGTCTCGTGGAACAGGACCGACCAGTACAGTCTCGCCGGGTCGTCCACCGCGACGAAGCGGACCACGTAGGGTTCCGGACCGCCTTCCACCCGCCGCGCCATGATGCGCACGACGTGATCGGGACCCGGCTCGACCTTCCAGGCGAGATCGAGGCGCGACTTCGGATCGTGCGGTTCGCCGACGAACAGCGCGGCGTTGCGCTCCAGGAGGACTTCGCCTTCGCTGTCGATGATCTGCAGACCGTAGGACTTGGGGAACCGCTCGTAGCGCTCCTCGAAATCCGGCGGCATCTCGAAGGAGAGCCGATCCTTGCCGACCGTCAGCCGCTTGGTGATCGCGGCGATCTCGCGTTCGGCCGATGCCTTCGCGAGTTCCTCGATATCGCTGCCGTATTCCCAGCCGACCAGCACGATCTGCACCGCGAAGGCGAGTGCGACCGCCAGGGTCAGGCGTCGGGTGACCAGGCCGGCGAGCGTCATCGCCCCTCCCGGTCCGGCGCCTTCTCGCGGGCCAGATAGCCGATGCCGCGGACGGTGTGGATGTCGAGCCCCGACCGGGCATCCGCCAGACGTCGGCGCAGGCGCGAGATGACCGCCTCCAGGGCGTTCGGCGTCACCTCGTCGTCGAAGGCGTAGAGCCGCTCTTCCAGCGCCGAGCGCGGCACCACCTGACCGGCGCGGCGCAGCAGCACCTCCAGACAGTCGATCTCCCGGCGCGGCATGTCGATGGCGCGTCCGCCGACGCTCGCCTCGCGGGCCGCGGTATCGAGGCTGACGGCGCCGGCGGTCAGCACCGTGCCGAGCGTGGCGCCGGGCCGGCGCAGCAGGGCGCGGCAGCGGGCGGTGAGTTCCGCCATCTCGAAGGGCTTGACCAGATAGTCGTCGGCGCCGCTGTCGAGGCCCTGCACGCGGTCGCCGAGCTGGCCGCGGGCGGTGACGGCGATCACCGGCAGGGCCAGTCCGCCGGCACGCCGGCGCTTCAGCCACGCAAGGCCGTCGCCGTCCGGCAGGCCGAGGTCGAGCAGCACGATGTCGTGGGCCGCCGGATCCAGCATCGCGTCGGCCTCGGCGGCCGAGCCGGCGCGATCGACCGCGAAGCCCGCCGACGCAAGACCGGCCGCCACATGGGCGGCCAGCCGGTCGTTGTCCTCGATCAGCAGGGCTCTCATAGACGCTTTCGGCCGGTGATCATGGCGAGAATCAGATTCTCTCGGTGCCGCATGCTCTCATAGATCGCCGCCAGGACGTGGATCACCGCAAGGCCCAGGATTGCGTCGGCGATCAACTCGTGCAGGTCCTCCAGCCATTCCTCGCCGAAATAGGCGTCGAGCGTCAGCATCCAACCGGTCACCGAGACCGCGGCGAGCAGCGCCATCAGGGTCAGGATCATCACTGCGGCGGCCGGGTTGTGGCCGACATGGCGCGGCTCCCGGCCGGCCAGCATGGCTTTGAGATAGTCGATCAGGCGTGTCGGGCCGGGCACGAAATCGGCAAAACGCGCATGCGCGGTGCCGACGAAGCCCCACAGAATGCGGATCGCCAGCGCCGCGGCGACGACATAGCCGACATAGCGATGCGCCGTCTTGCCGTCCTCGAAAACGAAACTGTTCACCGCGCAGCCGGCGACCACCGTCCAGTGAAACAGGCGGACGACCGGATCCCAGACCATCAGGGTCCGAGGCGCGACAAAGCCTTCCCGGTCAAGCGACATGGCGGCCGAGGTCCTTGTTCTGATTGCGGGGCGGCAAGGCCTTCGGCATCGAAGGCTGGCGACGGTGCGGCCCGATGCCGGAGCGCGTCGCGGATCGCGCAGGCGTTCGGCCATACGGGCCGAGCGTCCCACCGGGGACGGCCGGCAGGACGCTCGTATTCGGATGGGTCTTGTGCCTCATTCGGCAACCCATCCGAATCGGGGAGCCGGCGGATCTTGCGGACGTGCCGGCCCCGCCCGACCGCATCGACCGGGTTGGACGGAACCCGGGCCGAGGCAGCCGCTCGACGGCGTCAGCCGCCGATCTCAGCCTTCACGATCTCGCCATTGGTCGGGTTGAAGTAGACCTCGGCCTTCCTGCCGTCCTTGTTCCAGCCGTAGATTTCATAGCAGGGACCGGAGATCTTGAACGTCTTCACCTTGAAGCCGAGTTCCGCGACCTTGGTCTTCATGGCCTCTTCCGAAAGCCACTTGTCGCGCGGTTCCTTGGTGCAGGCCGGGCCGGCCATGGCGACGCCCGACGCGGTCGCGACAAACGCGAAGGCGGCAGCGGAAAGAAGAAATTTCTGCATCAGGGCAATCTCCATCCGGCGGCATCGTCTTGCCGTTGGAGAGCACACTACTCGGCTGCACTGACGCTGATCTGACGCGTCAGGTCAGGGAAATGACGGTCGTGAAAAGGACGGGCCCGTCTCAGGCCGACACGCCGCAGCTTTGGCCGCCGTCGACCGGCAGCAGCACGCCGGTGATGAAGCGCGCATCGTCGGAGGCCAGGAACACGGCCGCCGCCGCGACATCCCAGGCGGTGCCCATATGGCCGAGCGGAACCAGCCGGTTGCGCGCCTCGACCATTTCCTCGACGCTCCCGTACTGGGACGAAATCTGCTTGTAGATCAATGGTGTATCGATCAGGCCGGGCATGATTGCATTGGCCCGGATGCCGTGCCGGGCATACTGCATGGCGAGCCCGACGGTGGCCTGGTTCACCGCACCCTTGGCGGCGTAGTAGGCGAAATAGGGATAGCCGGTCCAGCGGATGGCGGCGAGCGAGGAGATGTTGACGATCACGCCCGAGCCGCGGGCGAGGAAATGCGGCAGCACCGCCTTGGCGGTGCGGTAGACGGAGCCGACATTCACGTCGAGATTGCGCCGGAAGGTCTCCTCGTCGAGTTCGGTCGGCCCGCCATGGACGACCACGCCGACATTGTTGTGCAGGATGTCGATGCTGCCGAAGCGTTCCGCCGTGGCCGCCGCAGTCGCCTCCACGGAGGCGAGGTCGGTCACGTCCGCGGCCAGCGCGATGGCCTGGCCGCCTTCCGAGCGGATGATCTCGGCCGTCTCGGCCGCCGCCGCCTCGGCCACGTCGATACAGGCGACCCGCGCGCCCTCGCGCGCATAGGCGACCGCAGCCGCCTTGCCGTTGCCCCAGCCGGGACCGGACGAGCCGGCCCCGAACACGATGGCGACGCGATTTCGGAGTTTCATCAGTCAGGCCTCGCGGGCAAGAAGAGGAAGAATGCGGGAAGGTGCGTCGTCGCGGCGGCGACATCGGGCCGCGGCCCTGGCCAACCCCGGGTCAGGCCGGGAAAGCCGGACTGAAGCGGAACGTTTACAGGACCGCAACACGAGCGTGATCCGGGCGCGGTAACGGACCGGCGCAACCCCTTGCGGAGTCACTCCATGCGCAAATCGTTTCCGTCGGCCGCCGCCGCCGCCCTTTCGCTCGCCGCCCTTGGCATGCTCGCCGGTCCGGCGTCCGCTGCCGACGTGGAAGTTGGCGTTCGGCCCTATTTCCTGATCGACCAGGTCCGCAATCCGGAACTGAAGGCCCGTCTCGAAGCCTGTGCCGGCAAGACGCAGGAGCGCAAGCTCTTCTCGATCGCCCATCGCGGCGCACCGCTTCAGTTCCCCGAGCACACGGTCCAGTCCTACAAGGCCGCCTGGCGCATGGGCGTCGGCATCCAGGAATGCGACGTGACCTTCACCAAGGACAAGAAGCTCGTCTGCCGTCACGCGCAGAACGACCTGCACACGACCACGAATATCCTCGGCAGCGACCTCGCCAAGAAATGCACGAAAGGCTTCGTCCCGGCCGAAGGCGACAAGCCGGCCTCGGCCGAATGCCGCACCTCGGACATCACGCTGGCCGAATTCAAGACCCTGACCGGCAAGATGGACGCCGCCAACACCAAGGCGACGACCGTCGAAGCCTATATGAAGGGAACGGCCAACTGGCGCACCGATCTCTATGCGGCGGCCGGCGGCGATCTGATGACTCACGCGGAATATATCGCCCTCGTCAAGGCGCAAGGCCTGAAGTTCACCCCGGAGCTGAAGAGCCCGTCGGTGACCATGCCGTATGACGGCTGGACGCAGGAGCACTATGCCCAGGCGATGATCGACGAATATAAGGCCGCCGGCGTGCCGGCCTCGGATGTGTTCGCGCAGTCCTTCAACCTCGCCGACATCCTCTACTGGATCAAGGCGGAACCGGACTTCGGCAAGCAGGCTGTGTTCCTCGACGAGCGCGACGAGACCGTCAAGGGCTTCGATTCCAACGACGCGGCCACCTTCAAGCCGTCCATGAAGGAACTGAAGGCGATGGGCGTCAACTACATCGCCCCTTCGCTGCCCCTTCTGGTCACCGTCGAGAACGGCAAGATCGTTCCGTCGGCCTATGCCAAGGAAGCCAAGGCCGCCGGCCTCAACATCATCACCTGGTCGCTGGAGCGTTCCGGGCCGCTGCAGAAGGGCGGCGGCTACTACTACAAAACGATCAACAAGATCGTCGACAACGACGGCTATATCTACGAACTGCTTGACGTTCTGTCCAAGGATATCGGCATCGTCGGCATCTTCTCCGACTGGCCCGCGACGGTCACCTACTATGCCAACTGCATGAACCTGAAGTGAGCCTTTGCCGGCGGGCGGATGCCGGACGCACCGGTTCCGGACGCCGGCACGGTCCTGGAATTCGTCCCCGCGCGACGCGCTCACGCGGGGACGAACCGGACTCTCGCCCGCATACGGCCGGGACCGGGACCGGCGCGGCGGCTCGAAGGCTGCAATCGCAGCCCGCCACGGGCGACATCGGCACGGCCATGCCCGGCTCACAGGAAGCCGATCGAGATCCACGGCACGGCCGCGACCACGATCAGGCCGACCAGCAGCGCCAGCATGTAGGCCCAGATCGGCCCGATGCCCTCGTCCGGGTTGACCTTGCCGATGGCGCAGGCGGCGTAGTAGCCGACGCCGAAGGGCGGAGCGAACAGGCCGAGCCCCATCGCGAGCACGACCACCATGGCGTAGTGGACCTCGTGGATGCCGACCGCGCGCGCGATCGGGAACAGGAGCGGCCCGAACAGCACGATGGCCGGGATGCCTTCGAGCACCGAGCCGAGGATGATGAAGGCGACCACCGACACCGTCATGAAGCCGAAGGCACCGCCGGGCAATTGCGTCATCGCCTGGGCGAGCGTGCGCGAGAAGCCCGACTGGGTCAGCCCCCAGGCCATCGCGGAGGCCGCGCCGATGATGATCAGGATCGCGCCCGACAGGGCCGCCGTCTCGACCAGGATGGTCCCCATGCGCCGCCAGTCGATCTGCCGGTAGAAGACCAGACCGACGACGAGCGAATAGACGATGCCGATGGTCGAGACTTCGGTGGCGGTGGCGACGCCCTCGACCACCGCGGCGCGGATCACGAAGGGCAGCGCCAGCGCCGGGAAGGCGATCAGGAAGGCCTTGAGGATCTCGCCGCCGGTGGCGCGGCGGACATGCGACAGGTCGTCGGTACGGTAGCGCCGCGCGACCACGAAGCACAGCCCGACCGCCAGGACGACGCCGGGCAGCAGGCCGCCGGTGAACAGCGCCGCAATCGAGACGCCGGTGACCGAGCCGATGGTGATCAGCACGATCGAGGGCGGGATGGTCTCGGTCTGCGCGCCGGTGGCGGAGAGCAGTGCGACCAGATCGCCCGGCTTGGCGCCGCGCGCCTTCATCTCCGGAAACAGCGCCGGGGCAACCGCCGCCATGTCGGCGGCCTTCGAGCCGGAGATGCCGGAGACCAGATACATCGCCCCGATCAGCACATAGGACAGGCCGCCGCGGACATGGCCGAGCAGGCTCGCCAGGAAGCGCACCATCGCCTTGGCCATGCCGGCCATTTCGATCAGGAGGCCGAGGAAGACGAAGAGCGGCACGGCCAGGAGGATCAGATGGCTCATGCCCTCGTCCATCCGGCCGACCAGCGTGCCGAGCGGCACGCGGGTGGTCAGCGCCAGATAGCCGAGCGTGGCGAGCGCGAAGGAGAACACGATCGGCACGCCCGAGAAGACGCAGATGCCGACCACGCCGACGAAGAAGATGACCAGATTCCAGTTGCCGAGCGGCTTCAGGGTCGGACCGGCAAACCAGAAGGCCGCCACCACGGCGGCCGTCAGGAGCGCCGCGCCGAGCGCGGAGGCGAGGCTCGCGCGGAGCGCCAGGCGCAGAAGCGAGAAGACGATCATCAGCACGACGCCGACCGGGAAGGCCGCCGCCCGCCAGGCATTGGCGATCTCCATCGCCGGCGTGGTGATGAAGCTCTCCTCATAGGCCCAGTGATAGGCCGGGATGATGATCAGCACCAGGAAGGCGAGGCCCGCCGTGACGGCGAGCGCGTCGACGAAGCCGCGCGCCGCCGGCGGCAGCCGGGCGACGAGCGCGGTCATGCGCATGTGCTCGCCGCGCCGGAGCGCCACGGCGGCCCCCAGCATGGCGAGCCAGAGGAACAGGATCGAGGCCAGTTCGTCCGACCAGACCAGCGGCTGGTGCAGCACGTAGCGGGCAACGATGCCGGAGAACAGGACGACGATCTCGGCGACGACCAGTACCGCCGCCGGGATCTCGACCAGAGCACCGAGAATCCGCTCGGCCGTCGCCAGAGCGGAATCCGGCCTCACCACCCGCGAGGCGTGCGGGGGCGCGAATTCGGAGACGGCACCCATCGTGGATCAGCCGAGCGAGCCGACGGCGCCTTCCAGCACCGCCCAGGCCGCATCGCCGTACTTGCCCTTCCATTCGGAATAGAAGCCGGCCGCCTTCAGCTTGTCGCGGAACGGGCCCTGGTCGACGGTGTTGAACTTCATGCCCTTGGAGGCCAGCGTCTCCTGCAGGCCCTTGGTCAGGTCGGCGACATCGGCGCGCTCGGCGATCGCCGCGGCGTTGATGTGCTTCGACACCACGGCCTGGATGTCCTTCGGCAGGGCTTCCCAGCTCGCCCGGTTGGCGAGGAAGTGGAAGCCGTCCCACATGTGATTGGTCATCGAGCAATAGCCCTGCACTTCGTAGAGCTTGGCGGTCTCGATGATGGCGAGCGGGTTCTCCTGCGCGTCGACGACCTTGGACTGCAGGGCGCTGTAGACTTCGTTGAAGTTGATGGTCGCCGGCGCGGAGCCGAAGGCCTTGAACATCGAGGTCCACAGCGGCGCCGGGGGCACCCGGATCTTCAGGTTGGCGAGATCCGCCGGCGAGGTGATCGGCTTGGTCGAGGTCGTGGTCTGGCGGAAGCCGTTGTCCCACTGCTTGTCGAAGGCGAAGATCGTGCGCGACTTGGCGATCTCGGCGCGGATGAAGTCGCCGAGCTTGCCGTCCATCGCCTTCCAAACGGTGTCGTAGTCCTTGAAGGCGAAACCGACGCCGTTGATCGAGGCGGCCGGGACGAAGGTCGACAGGATCAGGCCCGACAGGGTGAAGAAGTCGACCGCGCCGGAGCGGATCTGGCCGAGCGTGTCGGTGTCGGAGCCGAGCTGGCTGGACGGGAAGATCTGCAGCTCGAAGCGGCCGCCGGTCTCTTCCTTGATCTTCGCCGCCGCCTCGGCCGCGCGCTTGTTCAGCGGATGCGACAGGGCGAGGTTGTTGGCGAACTTGTAGCTGAACTCGGCCGCGCGGGCACGGCCGATGTTGAAGGTCGTAACGCCGAGGGCGGCGGCGCCGACCGTGAAGCTGCGGCGGGTGATTCCGGACATCGCAAGTTCCTCCCTGGGGACCGAAGGTCGAGCTCCCGACCCGCCTCCGGATTGCCAATCAGTCCACAATGTGGAACTGATTGATCAAATCGTTTTTCAGGTTGACGAATGGCCGGGTATATCCCACTTGTCAACGACAAATCGGCGATTGGCTGGGTCCACATGGTGGAATTGATCGAGACGGAAATTTCCGGCACGCTGCCCCGCGCCACGGCGCGCAGCGACGCGGACCGTTTCGATCCGTCCCGTGCGGAGAGCGGCGAGCCGTCCGGCACGCAGAGCATCGGCCGCGCCGTCGGCCTGCTGCGCCAGCTCGCCGCCACCCGCAATCGCGGCGCCGGGCTGTCGGAACTGGTCGAGGCATCGGGTCTCGCCAAGCCGACCTGCCGGCGCATCCTGCTCGCCCTGATCGAGGCCGGCCTCGCCGAACAGGACCCGATCACGCGGCGCTATTTTCTCGGCCCCGAGGCCTATGTGCTCGGCACGGTGGCGGCCGACCGCTTCGGCCTGCACCGGCTCGCCGCTGACAGCGTCACCCGGCTTGCCCGCGAGACCGGCGACGCCGCCTTCCTGCAGGTCCGGCGCGACTGGTCGGTCGTCTGCCTGCAGCGCGAGGACGGCGACTTCCCGATCCGCTCGCATGTGCTCGCCGCCGGCGACCGTCATCCGATCGGCTGCGGCGCCGGCGGCATCACGCTCGCGGCGGCGATGCCGGATGCCGAGATCGAAGCCTCGTTCGAGGCCAACGACGCACTTCTCGCGGCCCGCTATCCGATGCTCAACCGGCCGCTGATGCGTGATCTCGTCGCCGAAGCGCGCCAGCTCGGCTACGGGCTCAATCGCGGCCTGCTGTTCCCCGGCTCCTGGGGCATGGGCATGGTCGTGCGCGACGAGCGCGGCCGGCCGAATGCGTGCCTGTCGCTCGCCGCCATCGAGAGCCGCATGCAGCCGGACCGACAGGCCCAGCTTGCCGAACTGCTCCGGGAGGAGGTGCGCCGCGTCGAAGCGCGCATCGCCGAAACCGGCCTTTCCCAGGATGACAGGGCTCCGGCGACGGCCGGGGCACAACGCCGCAAAGTCGGCGAGAGGAGATGACCATGAGCCGTGCCGCCATCGTGGGCTGGGCCCACTCCCCCTTCGGCAAGCTGGAAGATCCGGATGTCGAGAGCCTGATCGGCCGCGTCGCCGCCGATGCGCTGGTCCATGCCGGCGTCACCCCGGCCGATGTCGATGCGATCACGGTCGGCGTCTACAACAACGGCTTCGCCCGCCAGGGCTTCGAAGCCGCGTTGGTGGCGATGAACGTGCCGGAGCTGGCCTATACGCCCGCGACGCATCTGGAGAATGCCTGCGCGACCGGCTCGGCCGCGCTCTATTCGGCGCTCGATTTCGTCGAGAGCGGCCGCGGCCGGATCGCCCTGGTCATCGGTGCCGAGAAGATGACCGCCACCCCGACCGCGGAGGTCGGCGACATCCTGCTGACCGCCTGCTACCGCAAGGAGGAGGCTGAGGTCGACGCCGGCTTCGCCGGCATCTTCGGGCGCATCGCGCAGCACTATTTCCAGCGTCACGGCGATCGCTCCGAGGAACTCGCCATGATCGCGGCCAAGAACCACCGCCATGGCCTGGCCAATCCGCTCGCCCATATGCGCAAGGATTTCGGCTTCGACTTCTGCAACACCGTGTCCGACAAGAACCCGCGCGTCGCCGGCCCGCTGCGCCGGACGGACTGCTCGCTGGTCTCCGACGGCGCCGCAGCCCTGGTGATCGCCGACGAGGAGACCGCGATGAGCCTCGCCCGCGCGGTCGGCTTCCGGGCGCGCCGGCAGGTCAACGACTTCCTGCCGCTGTCGCGCCGCGATCCGATCGCCTTCGAGGGCGCCCGCCGCGCCTGGACCAAGGCGCGCGAGGATGCCGGAATCTCGATCGACGATCTCGATCTGGTCGAGACCCATGACTGCTTCACCGTCGCCGAGATGATCGAATACGAGGCGATGGGCCTCGCCGCGCCCGGCGAGGGCTGGCGCGTGGCCCGCGAGGGCCAGACCAGCCGCGGCGGCCGGCTGCCGGTCAATCTCTCCGGCGGCCTCAAGTCGCGCGGCCATCCGATCGGCGCGACCGGCGTCTCGCAGCACGTCATGGCGGCGATGCAGCTGATGGGCGAGGCCGGCGAGATGCAGCTCGACGGCGCGGCGCTGGCCGGCGTCTTCAATATGGGCGGCGCGGCGGTCGCCAACTATGTGTCGATCCTCGAACGGCTGAAGTGAGCCGCCCGACCTCTGCACGTTGAGACGATCGCACTTTCGAAACCACCCGAACCGACCGGCGGCCGAGACGAGCCGCCGGCATGTCCTTGGAGAGGAACCGATCCCGTGACTGCAACGGCTCCGCGCGGGGGCGTCGCGCCCTCGTCCCGCCGGGTGATGAACCTCGCCCACATCCTGGTCCAGAATGCCCGCCGCTTCCCCGACCGGCCCGGCTTCGTCTGGGCCGACCGCAGCTGGAGCTGGGCCGAGATCGAGGCCAGTGTGTCGGCCTTCGCGGCCGCGCTCGCCGCGCGCGGCATCGGCAAGGGCGATCGCATCCTCGTGCATTCCAAGAATTGCGAGGAGATGTTCTTCTCGATGTTCGCGACCTTCCGGCTCGGCGCCGTCTGGGTGCCGACCAACTTCCGCCTGATGGCCGCCGAGGTCGCCGATCTGGCCGACTATGCCGGCGCCAAGGCCTTCCTGTGCCACGGCGACTTCCCCGAGCATGCCGCCGCCGTCGAGGCCCATATGCGCCCGCGTGGCCTGACCTTCACCATGCGGCTCGGCCCCGGCACGCTCGGCGACTGCGCCGCGGCCGACGAGATCGCCGCCCATGCCGGCACGGTCGTCAAGGACGCGGTCGTCGAGTATGACGATCCCTGCTGGTTCTTCTTCACCTCCGGCACGACGGGCCGCTCCAAGGCCTCGGTGCTGACCCACGGCCAGATGGCCTTCGTCATCACCAACCATCTCTGCGACCTGATCCCCGGCACGACCGAGGCCGACGCCTCGCTGGTCGTCGCCCCGCTCAGCCACGGCGCCGGCGTGCACCAGCTGGTCCAGGCGAACCGCGCCGTACCGACCATCCTGCTGCCGACCGAGCGCTTCGACATCGACGAGGCCTACCGGCTGATCGCGAAGTACCGGGTGACCAACCTCTTCACCGTGCCGACCATCCTCAAGATGCTGGTCGAGCATCCGGCGGTCGACACGCACGACCATTCCTCGCTGCGCTACGTCATCTATGCCGGCGCGCCGATGTATCGCGAGGACCAGAAGACCGCGCTCCGGAAGCTCGGCAAGGTGATCGTGCAGTATTTCGGCCTCGGCGAGGTCACCGGCAACATCACCGTGCTGCCGCCGGCCCTGCACGAGGAGGAGGACGGCCCGACCGCGCGCATCGGCACCTGCGGCTTCGAGCGCACCGGCATGCAGGTCTCGATCCAGGACGACGACGGCAAGGAACTGGAGCCCTTCGAGACCGGCGAGATCTGCGTCATCGGGCCGGCCGTGTTCCCGGGCTACTACGACAATCCGGACGCCAATGCGAAGGCCTTCCGAAACGGCTGGTTCCGCACCGGCGACCTCGGCCACATGGACCGCGAAGGCTTCGTCTACATCACCGGACGGGCCTCCGACATGTTCATCTCGGGCGGCTCGAACATCTATCCGCGCGAGATCGAGGAGAAGCTCCTGACCCATCCGGCCATCGCCGAGGTGGCGATCGTCGGCGTGCCCGATCCGCTCTGGGGCGAAATCGGCTATGCGGTCTGCGTCGCCCGCCCGGGCATGAGCGTCGGCGAGGCCGAGATCGCCGACTTCCTCGCCGCCAAGGTGTCCAAGTACAAGATGCCGAAGCGCTTCTTCTTCTGGGACGCACTGCCGAAATCCGGCTACGGCAAGGTGCCGAAGCGCATGGTCAAGGATGAGCTCGCCGCCCGCGGCCTGATGCCGAAGGCCGCCTCGGCGCATGACCAGGCGGCCCCGAAGGCCCCGGAGACGAAGTCGTGAGCGCACCGGAGACCACGCCCCGCCGCATCGTCCAGCCCGGCCCGGCTCCGGAGCCGCGCGTGCTGGCCGTCGATTGCCTCGGCACCGAGATCGCCTTCACGCTGGAGCCCGGCGTCAACCTGCTCGAGGGCGTGCGCCGCGCCGTCCAGGGCGCCGGCTTCTCAAGTGCCACGGTCGACCTGGAGGGCGGCGCCTTCGGGCCGTTCACCTATGTCATCCCGGCCCTGTCCGAGACGCCGAAGCACGCCGCCTTCTATTCCGAGTTCCGCCGGCCGGCCGGTGCGACGCCGCTGTCGCTCGGCCGGATGACCTTCGGGACCAAGGACGGCGAGCCCTGGTTCCATTGCCACGGCTTCTGGACGGTCGACGGCACGCTGACCGGCGGCCATGTCATCCCGCAGGAGACCGTGGTCGCCGAACCGATCCGGGCGCGCGCGCTCTGCCTTGCCGGTGCCGCCTTCGTCGCCGAGCACGATCCGGAGACCAATTTCCAGATCTTCGGCCCGGTTTCGGTCGAACCGCCGCCCACGGCGACGGGGACGCCCGCGATCGCGATCCGCATCCGTCCGCACGAGGATGTCGCAACGACCTTCGAGACCCTCGCCGGCGCGCGCGGCTGGGCGCGGGCACGCATCCGCGGCGGCGTCGCCTCCACGATCGGCGCTCGCTTCGAGGGCGGCGGCCGGGTCGACAACTTCGCCACGGAAGTCTTCGTGGTCGATGGCCAGGTCGCGCCGGGTCCGGATGGACGACCGGTGGCGGCGATCGATGTGGCACTGATCGACTATACCGGCGCACTCGCCGAAGGACGCTATGTCCGCGGCGACAACCCGGTCCTGATGACCTTCGAGGCGGTGCTCGAAAAGCTCTGAGCCGGGCCGGCCGCGCCCGCGCCGAGACGCAAACGCATTCCGGGCACCCGCTCTGCGGCGTCCGGATTTTGCGTCGAAATCCCCTGACGCCGGCTCCGTTTCGTGCGGACGGCCGGTCGCGGTGGAATTTTCCAACGCCGGCCCTGACGCCAGTAGCCGTTTGCCTCGACGGAACGCTTCCGGCCGGTGAGGATCGCGCCCTCACAGTTTCGGGAGCGAACGACCATGACCCTCACCCGCCGCGCCCTTCTCGGCGTCGCCCTGGCCCTCGGCCTCGCCACCGCCGGCCCGGCCGCCGCGGCCGATGCGCCGAAGGAGATCCGGATCGACTGGGCGACCTACAACCCGGTCTCGCTGATCCTCAAGGACAAGAAGATCCTGGAGCAGGAATTCGAGAAGGACGGCATCGCGATCCGCTGGGTGCAGTCGGCCGGATCCAACAAGGCGCTGGAATTCCTCAATGCCGGCTCGCTCGATTTCGGCTCGACCGCCGGCGCCGCCGCGCTCCTGGCCCGGATCAACGGCAATCCGGTGAAATCCATCTACGTCTATTCGCGCCCGGAATGGACCGCCCTGGTCGCCCGCGCCGACAGCACGATCGCCAAGCCGGCCGACCTCAAGGGCAAGGCCGTCGCCGTCACCCGCGGCACCGACCCGCACATCTTCCTGGTCCGCGCGCTCGCCGAAGCCGGCCTGACCGAGAAGGACGTGAAGCTCGTCCTGCTGCAGCATGCCGACGGCAAGCTGGCGCTGCTGCGCGGCGATGTCGACGCCTGGGCGGGCCTCGACCCGATCATGGCCTCCGCGGAGGTCGAAGCCGGCGCGAAGCTGTTCTTCCGCAAGCCGGAAGCCAACACCTGGGGCATCCTCAACACCCGCGAGGACTTCGCCCAGGCCCATCCGCAGATCGTCGCCCGCGTGCTCGCGGCCTATGAGAAGGCGCGCGCCATCGCACTCGCCGACAAGGCGACCCTGACCGCCAGCCTGGTGGCCGCCACCAAGCTGCCCGACGCAGTGATCGCCAAACAGCTGGAGCGTACGGAACTGACCCATTCGCGCATCGGCGCGCCGCAGCGCGACTCGATCCTCGCCGCGGGGCTTGCCCTTCAGGAGGCGGGCGTCATAAAGGCCGATGTGGATGTGAAGAAGGTCGTCGCCGACCTGATCGACGAACGCTTCGGCCAGTTCGGTCAGTAAGTCCGGAAACGTCGGAATCATGCTGCGGGGCGTGCCTGCCGGGGAGGACCGGGAGGCGCGCCCCGCGCTCGCGAGGGGGGAGCGGGAATGAGTGCGGTGGAGACCACGGTGGCGCCGGCGAGCGACGGCGGACCGCGCCTCATACCGGCGCCACGCTTCGTGATCGGCTTGATCCTGCCGATCCTGCTCGCCATCGGCTGGGAGGCCGCGGTCCGGTTCGGCTTCGCCACCGGCCGGCTGATGCCGCCGCCGTCGCGCGTCTTCGCCACGCTCTGGGAATTGGCCGCCTCCGGCGAACTCTCCCGCCACGTCGCCGTGACCAGCCTGCGGGTTGCGGCCGGCTTCGGCCTCGGCGTGGCGGCGGGCACGCTCGCCGGCGCGATCGCGGGCTATTCGACGCTGGTGCGCCGGCTGATCGACCCGACGCTGCAGGGCCTGCGCTCGATCCCGTCGATCGCCTGGGTGCCGCTGTTCATCCTCTGGCTCGGCATCTTCGAGGAATCCAAGGTCGCGCTGATCGCGGTCGGCGTGTTCTTCCCCGTCTATCTCGGCGTGATGGGCGCGATCCTGTCGGTCGACCGCAAGATCGTCGAGGTCGGGCGCGTGTTCCGCCTCACCGGGCCGGCGCTGGTCCGGCGCATCCTGCTGCCCGCGATCCTGCCCGCCTATGTGCTGGCGCTGCGCTCGGGCCTCGGCCTCGGCTGGATGTTCGTCGTGGCGGCCGAATTCATGGGCGCCTCGGAGGGGCTCGGCTATCTCCTGGTCGATGGCCAGCAGCTCGGCAAGCCGGACCAGATCGTCGCCGCCATCCTGTGCTTCGCCATTCTCGGCAAGATCACCGACGGCCTGGTCGCCGCCGGCTCCGCCCCCTTCCTGCGCTGGCAGGACAATTTCCGCCGGGAGGACTGAGCCATGCTGACCATCGACGGCGTCGGCCGGGTCTATCCCAACGGCACGCGCGCACTGGAGCGGATCGGGCTGACCCTGGAGGCTGGCGAGATTCTGGCCGTGGTCGGCGGCTCGGGCTGCGGCAAGAGCACGCTGCTGCGCCTCGTCTCCGGGCTCGACCGGGCGAGCGAAGGCCGCATTCTGGTCGACGGCGCGGCGATCGCCGAGCCGCATCCTGCCGTCGGCATCATCTTCCAGGAGCCGCGCCTGCTGCCCTGGCTCGATGTCGCCGACAATGTCGGCTTCGGCATCGTCCATCTGCCGCGTGCCGAGCGCGAGGCCCGGATCGCCGCCGTGCTGGCCAAGGTCGGCCTCGCCGACTACGCCCGGCGCTGGCCGCGCGAACTGTCCGGCGGCCAGGCGCAGCGCGTCGCCATTGCCCGCGCGCTGGTCGCCCGGCCGAGCGTGCTCCTGCTCGACGAGCCCTTCTCGGCGCTCGACGCCTTCACGCGCGCCGACCTGCAGGACCATCTCCTGGACCTCTGGGCGGAAAGCCGGCCGACCATGGTGCTGGTCACCCACGACATCGAGGAGGCGCTGGTGCTGGCCGACCGGATCGTGGTGATGCAGCCGAAGCCCGGCCGCATCGCCGCGGAGACGCGCGTCGCCCTGCCCCGCCCGCGCGACCGGCTGGCGCCCGAATTCGAAGAGGCCAAGCGGCGCATCCTGCGCTCGCTCGACGACACCCTGTCGACGCGCCCGCGCGGCGAGGAGATCGCGCCGGCCGCCGCCATTTGAGAACCCGAGGAGGAAACCATGGACGCCAACGAACTGAGGGCCATGCAGGCCCCGATCAAGGACCGCTACAAGTCCGAGCCGGGCGATGCCCGCATCACCCTGAAGGCGCGGGGCTCGGTCGACGACCAGCATCTCGCCTGCAAGGTCGAGACCGGCCGCGCGCTGGCCATCGCCGGACTGCATCCGGCGACCGGCGGCTCCGGCCAGGAGCTGTGCTCCGGCGACATGCTCCTGGAGGCGCTGGTCGCCTGCGCCGGCGTGACGCTGAAGGCGGTCGCCACCGCGCTCGAAATCCCGCTGCGCTCCGCGCAGGTGGTCGCCGAGGGCGATCTCGATTTCCGCGGCACGCTCGGCGTCGCCAAGGACGCCCCGGTCGGCTTCGAGGCGATCCGGCTCACCTTCGAGGTCGATACCGACGCGCCGCAGGAGAAGATCGACACGCTCCTGAAGCTGACCGAGCGCTATTGCGTCGTGTTCCAGACCCTCAACAAGCGGCCGGAGCTCTCCGCCGGCATCGTCAACGCCGCCAACGGCTGACGGGCGACCGGGGCGGCGGGTCCGTTCGCGCTGTCGCACCTGTGGACAGATCTGCCGTCCCGCGCATCCTGCCTGCAATCCGGGCAGGATGATTATGTCTATACATTTGACAGGACGCATCACGGCGTGGTGATATCCGGGCAGCCATTCCTCTCGGGAGGTTCCCCCATGAAATTCGCGCTCGCCTTCTCGGCCGTCGCCGCTCTCGGCGCCGCCCTTCTCGGTCCCGCCGCACCCGTTTCCGCCCAGGAGACCAAGGTGGCGATCGGCTTCAGCGGCTGGACCGGCTTCGCGCCGCTGACGCTGGCCAAGGAGGCCGGCATCTTCAAGAAGAACGGCCTCGATGTCACGCTGACCAAGATCCCGCAGAAGGACCGCCATCTGGCGCTCGCCTCCGGGGCGATCCAGTGCGCCGCCACCACGGTCGAGACCTGGATCGTGTGGAACGCCGCCGGCGTCGCCGCCAAGCAGATCTTCCAGCTCGACAAGTCCTACGGCGCCGACGGCATGGTCGTGCGCAATGCGATCGGCTCGATCAAGGAGCTCAAGGGCAAGACCGTCGCCGCGTCCGCCCCCGGCACCGCGCCCTATTTCACGCTGGCCTGGTTCCTCAAGAAGAACGGCCTCAGTGTAAAAGACGTGACCGTCGTCAATCTCGAGCCTGGCCCGGCCGCGCAGGCCTTCCTGGCCGGCCAGAACGATGCCGCGATGACCTACGAGCCCTATCTCTCCAGTGTCCGCGGCAAGCCCGACGCCGGCAAGATCATCGCCACCACGCTCGACTATCCGATGATCATGGACACCTTCGGCTGCACGCCGAAATTCCTGGACGACAACCAGAAGGTCGCCAAGGCGCTGGCAGACAGCTACTTCGAAGCGGTCGCCATGATCGAGAAGGAGCCGGCCAAGTCCTATGAAATCATGGGCGCGGACGTGAAGCAGACCGGCGACCAGTTCGCCTCGTCTGCCAAATACCTGCGCTGGCAGGACAAGGCCGCCAACCAGAAGTTCTTCTCCGGCGACATCCTGACCTTCTCGGAAGAAGCTGCCAACCTGCTGCTCGAAGTCGGTATCATCAAGTCCAAGCCGGACATCAAGACGATCATCGATACCCGCTTCATCCAGTGATACGGGCAGGGTCGATCCGGTGGCGGTGCTCGCCGATGTGCTGCGGCCCGGCCTGAAGGTCGTGTTCTGCGGCACCCGCCCGGGCACGCGATCGGCCGCGGCCGGCGCCTACTATGCCGGCCCGGGCAACCGCTTCTGGCCGATGCTGGCCGGCCTCGGCCTGGTGCCGCCGGATTTCGACCCGCTTCGGTTCGAGACGGTCTGGCGGTACGGCATCGGCCTGACCGACCTCTGCAAGACCACCGCCGGCCCCGATGCCAGTATCCGGGCCGGCGACTTCGACGTGGCGGGCCTCGTCGAGGCCATCGGGGAGGCCGCGCCGGCCCGGCTGGCCTTCAACGGCAAGCGCGCGGCCGCCGCCGCACTCGATTGTCCGTCCGAACGGCTCATCTACGGGCGGCAGACGGGGCGGATCGCCGGCGCCGTCGTGCATGTCCTGCCATCGACCTCCGGAGCGGCACGGGCGGCCTGGTCGCCCGCACCCTGGGCGGCACTGGCGCGCGACATTCTGGCCGCGGACACCTGACCAAATACGGCCGCCCGAGCCGGGCCGCCGTGCTTTCCCGAACCCGGGCCGTTCGTCCGAACCGCCCCCTCCCGCCTCCACCATGGGTGCTGAATGAGACCGCTCGAACCCGTCTCCCCCTGGCTCCGGATCGTGCTCGGCATCGCCTTCTTCGTCGTCTTCGTCGCCGGCTGGTCCTTCGCGACCTTCGGCGGTTTCGTCTCGAAGACCTTCCTGGCCGATCCGCTGACCATGGTGAACGACGGCTGGACCCTGATCGCCAAGTTCGGCTTCATGACCGATATCGGCATGACCATCTGGCGGGTCGTCGGCGGCTTCATCCTGGCCGCGCTGGTCGCCGTGCCGCTCGGCATCCTGATGGGTGCCTACAAGCCGGTCGAGGCCTTCTTCGAGCCCTTCGTCTCCTTCGCCCGCTACCTTCCGGCCTCGGCCTTCATCCCGCTCCTGATCCTGTGGGCCGGCATCGGCGAGCTGCAGAAGCTCCTGGTCATCTTCATCGGCTCGGTGTTCCAGATCGTCCTGATGGTCGCCGTCGCGGTCGGCTCGACCCGGCGCGACCTGGTCGAGGCCGCCTATACGCTCGGCGCCCGCGATGCCGGCATCGTCCGGCGCGTCATGATGCCCGCCAATGCGCCCGAGATCGCCGAGATCCTGCGGCTGGTGCTCGGCTGGGCCTGGACCTACGTGATCGTGGCCGAGCTGATCGGCTCGTCCTCGGGCATCGGCCACATGATCGTCGACAGCCAGTCGCTGCTCGCCACCGGCCAGATCATCTTCGGCATCATCGTGATCGGCCTGATTGGGCTGGTGTCCGACTTCCTGTTCAAGGCGGTCAACCGCACCCTCTTCCCGTGGAAATTCGCATGAGCAAGCTCAGCATCGAGGGCGTCGGGCGCGTCTTCCCCGGCGTGCGCGGCGGCAAGCCGGTCACCGCCCTGCAGCCGACGACCCTGGCGGTGGCGCCGAACGACTTCATCACCGTGCTCGGACCGTCGGGTTGCGGCAAGTCGACCCTGCTGCGGATCGTGGCGGGCCTCGACCATCCGACCTCGGGCCGCGTGCTGCTCGACGGCCGCGCCGTCACCCGGCCGGGCCCCGATCGCGGCATGGTGTTCCAGTCCTACACGCTGTTCCCGTGGCTGACGGTCGCCGAGAACATCGCCTTCGGGCTGGAGGAGAAGCGCGTCGCCAAGACCGAGCAGGCCCGAATCGTCGCCGAATATGTCGAGAAGGTCGGCCTGCGCGGCTTCGAGCACCACTATCCGAAGCAACTGTCGGGCGGCATGCAGCAGCGCACGGCCATCGCCCGCGCGCTCGCCAACGATCCGGAGATCCTGCTCCTGGACGAGCCCTTCGGCGCGCTCGACAACCAGACCCGCGGGCTGATGCAGGAATTGCTGCTCGGCATTTGGGAGCGCGAGCAGAAAACCGTGATGTTCGTCACCCACGACATCGAGGAGGCGATCTTCCTCGCCTCGCGCGTCATCGTGATGAGCGCCCGCCCCGGCCGCATCAAGGCCGACATCAAGGTCGACCTGCCGCATCCGCGCCATTACACGGTGAAGACCAGCCCGGAATTCTCCGCCCTCAAGGCCCGCCTGACCGAGGAAATCCGCGTCGAGGCCGTGCTGGCGGCCGCCGAGCACTGAGACGGCTTGCGGGGCGCCCGGCGCGGGCGCCGCCATGCCCCTCTGCCCGCATCACGGGCGCCTCCGTCCCCAGATGACGAAACGTCAACCGGTCAAAGGTCTTGCCCGGACGGGGCTCACGTTCCATGGTCAGGTGAACCGCCCGGCAGACGGCGGACTTGGGACCATGAACGAGGGAGGCGGCATGCAATCCGGCGCGGGACGGGGGTTCGACGATCTCGGCATCGAACCCGGTCCGGTGCAGGCGGCTCTTGACGAGGCGGTCGCCCGGTTCGGGCCGCGGCCGGCGGTGGATTTTCTCGGCCGGCGCTGGAGTTTCGCGGAAATCGGCGCGCTGGTCGACCGGGCCACGCGCGGCTTCCAGGCTCTGGGCGTCCGGCGCGGCGTGCGCGTCGGCTTGTGCCTGCCCAACACCCCCTACTCGGTCGTCTGCTATTTCGCGGTCCTCAAGGCCGGCGGCACGGTGGTCAATTTCAATCCGCTCTATGTCGAGCGCGAGCTGAAGCACCAGGTCGTCGATTCGGGCACCACCATCATGGTGACGGTCGACCTGAACCTGATCTATCCTAAGGTCGCCGCCCTGCTCGGACCGGGCGGGCTGGAAAAGATCGTCGTCTGCCGGCTGGCCGCCGCCTTGCCCTTTCCGCAGCGCCTGCTGTTCCCGATCGTCAAGCGCAAGGAGATCGCGCATCCGCCGCAGGATGCCGACCACGTCCCGTTCGAGCGGCTGATCGCCTCGCCCGGCGCCGCGCCGGTGACCATCGATCCGGGTGCGGATGTCGCGGTGCTGCAATATACGGGCGGTACCACGGGCGTCCCGAAGGGCGCCATGCTGACCCACGCCAATCTGTCCGCGCAGACCGAGCAGCTGCGCCGCGTCGTGCCCGGGGCCCGGCCCGGCGAGGAGCGGATGCTGATGGCGCTGCCGCTGTTCCATTGCTTCGCGATGGCGGTCGGCATGCTGCTGGCGGTCCGGATCGGCTGCGAGATGATCCTCCTGCCGCGCTTCGACCTCGCCCAAGTCATCGCCACGATCCGCAAGAAGAAGCCGACGCTGTTCCCCGGCGTGCCGACCATCTACACGGCCCTGAACGCCGCCGCCGCCAAGGGCCATGTCGATTTCGGCAGCCTGCGCTACTGCATCTCCGGCGGCGCGCCGCTGCCCGCCGAGGTGATGCGCGAATTCGAGCACCTGTCCGGCTGCCGGCTGGTCGAGGGTTACGGCCTGACCGAGGCCTCGCCGGTGGTCGCCGTCAACCCGCTCGACCTGCCCGGCAAGCCCGGCTCGATCGGCCTGCCGCTGGAAGGCACCCGGATCGAGATCCGCGCGCCGGAGGACGGCCGGCCGCTGCCGGTCGGCGAGAAGGGCGAGATCTGCGTGATCGGCCCGCAGGTGATGGCCGGCTACTGGCAGCGACCCGACGAGACCAAGGACGTGTTCCACGGCCGGGCGCTCAGGACCGGCGACATCGGCTACATGGACGAGGACGGCTACACCTTCATCGTCGACCGCATCAAGGACGTGATCCTGTGTTCGGGGTTCAACGTCTATCCGCGCGCCATCGAAGAGGCGCTCTACCAGCATCCCGCCGTCGCCGAGGCGATCGCGATCGGCATCCCCGACGGCTATCGCGGCCAGGCCCCGAAGGCCTTCGTCAAGCTGAAGGACGGCGCTGCGGCGACGCCCGCCGAACTGGCCGAATTCCTGACCGACTATCTCTCGCGCATCGAACTGCCGCGCGAGATCGAAATCCGGGCGAGCCTGCCGAAGACCATGATCGGCAAGCTCTCCAAGAAGGAACTGGTCGCCGAGGAACAGGCCAAGGCGGATGCCCGTCTGGCCGCCGGCGGCGGGGTTGAGACAGACGGCCGTCGCGACGCAGCGCCCGGCCGCGGGGAGACCAGGACATGACGAGAGCAGTGATCGCCGGCTATGTGCGGTCGCCCTTCACGCCGGCCCGGCGCGGGGCGCTCGCCTCCGTGCGCGCCGACGACCTGATGGCGGCGGTGATCCGCGCGCTGATCGAGCGGACCGGCATTCCGGCCGACGCGGTCGAGGACGTGCTGGTCGGCTGCGCCTTCCCGGAGGCCGAGCAGGGGCTGAACATCGCCCGCATCGTTGCCGTGATGGCCGGCCTGCCGGTCTCGGTCGCCGGCGCGACCATCAACCGCTTCTGCGGCTCGTCGATGCAGTCGGTCCATTCCGCGGCCGGCGCGATCGCGCTCGGCGCCGGCGAGGCTTTCGTCTGCGGCGGCGTGGAGAGCATGTCGCGCGTGCCGATCATGGGCTTCAACCCGATGCCCAACCCGGCGCTCGCCCGCGATGTGCCCGGCCTCTACATGAGCATGGGCGAGACGGCCGAGAATGTCGCCCGCCGCTGGCAGATCCCGCGCGCCATGCAGGAGACCTTCGCGGTCCTGTCGCACCGCCGCGCCGGCCAGGCCCAGGCCGCCGGCCGCTTCGACGACGAGATCGCGGCGATCGACACGCGCGACGGCCAGATCGCCGAGGACGGCTGTATCCGCCCGGAGACGACGCCGGACACGCTCGCCGCCCTGAAGCCGGCCTTCGACCAGAGCGGTTCGGTCACCGCCGGCACCTCCTCGCCGCTGACCGACGGCGCCGCCGCCGTGCTGGTCACCACGGAGGATTTCGCCCTCCGGCACGGGCTGACCCCATTGGCGGCGATCCGCGCGGTCGCGGTGTCGGGTTGCGCGCCCGAGATCATGGGCATGGGGCCGGTAGAGGCGACCCGCAAGGCGCTGCAGCGCGCCGGCCTGACGGTGCGCGACATGGACGTGGTCGAGCTCAACGAAGCCTTCGCCAGCCAGGCGCTCGCCTGCATCGCCGATCTCGGCCTGGAGACGCACAAGGTCAATATCGACGGCGGGGCCATCGCGCTCGGCCATCCGCTCGGGGCGACCGGTGCGCGCATCGTCGGCAAGGCGGCGGCGCTCATGAAGCGCGAGGGCGGCCGCTATGCGCTCGCCACCCAATGCGTCGGCGGCGGCCAGGGCATCGCCACGGTCCTGGAGGCGCTGTGATGATCGAGGACATCCGCCGTGTCGCCGTGATCGGCGCCGGCGTCATGGGCGCGTCGATCGCCGCCCATGTCGCCAATGCCGGTCTGCCGGTGGTCCTGCTCGACATCGTCGCCAAGGATGGGGATGACCGCAGCGCCATCGCGCGCGGCGCCATCGACCGCATGCTGAAGACCGAGCCGGCGCCGTTCATGTCCAAGGCCGCGGCCAAGCTGGTGACGGCCGGCAATATCGACGACGATCTCGGCCTGATCGCCGATTGCGACCTGATCATCGAGGCCGTGGTCGAGCGGCTCGACGTGAAGCAGGCGCTCTACGAGCGGATCGACGCGCTGCGCAAGCCGACCAGCCTCGTCTCCTCGAACACCTCGACGATCCCGCTGGCGCGCCTGGTCGAGAGCCAGTCGGCCGCCTTCCGGCGCGACTTCGTCATCACCCATTTCTTCAACCCGCCGCGCTACATGCGCCTGCTCGAAGTGGTCGGCGGGGCCGATACCCGCCCCGACGCGCTCGACGCCGTCACCGCCTTCGCCGACCTGGTGCTCGGCAAGAGCGTGGTCCGCTGCAAGGACCGTCCGGGCTTCATCGCCAACCGGCTCGGCATCTTCTGGCTCGCCGTCGGGGTCGCCGAGGCGGCCGAGCGCGGGCTTGCGGTCGAGGATGCCGACGCGCTGATCGGCCGGCCCTTCGGCATTCCGAAGACCGGCATCTTCGCCCTGATCGATCTCGTCGGCCTCGACCTGATGCCGCATGTCATCGGCTCGATGGCCGGCGCGCTCGCCCCCGACGACCTGTTCCATAGGGTCAACCGCCCGGTCGCCACTGTCGAGGCGATGATCCGCGCCGGCTATACCGGCCGCAAGGGCAAGGGCGGCTTCTACCGGCTCAACCGCGAGCGCGGCAAGGTCAAGGAGGCGGTCGACCTCGCCACCGGCGATTACCGACCCGAACGGCCCGCGCGCGTGCCGGCGATCGAGGAAGCCGGCCGCTCGATGGAAGCGCTGATGCGCCATCCCGGCCAGCACGGCCGTTACGCCCGCGCCGTGATGGCTTCGACGCTCGCCTATGCGGCGCTTCTCGTCGGCGACGCCTCCGACGAGGTCGACGCGATCGACGAGGCCATGCGGCTCGGCTACAACTGGAAGGAAGGCCCGTTCGAGCTGATCGACCGCATCGGCGTCGACCGCTTCGCGGCCCTGATCGCGGAGGACGGGCTGCCGGTCGCCCCGATCCTGAGGATCGCCGCCGGCCGCAGCTTCTACCGGGTCGAGGGCGGCATCCGCCAGGTGCTCGGGCTCGACGGGCAGTATCGCGACCTGGCCCGCCCCGCCGGCGTGATCATGCTGGCCGACGTGAAGCGCGCCGGCGAACCGGTCCTGAAGAACGGCTCGGCCGCGCTCTGGGATGTCGGCGACGGCGTCGCCTGCCTGGAATTCACCGCCAAGATGAACACGCTCGATCCGGACGTGATGGACCTGATCGTCCAGGCCGTGCCGGTGGTAGCCGAGCGGTTCCGCGCCCTGGTCATCTACAACGAGGGCAGCAACTTCTCGGTCGGCGCCAATCTCGGCCTCGCCCTGTTCGCCGCCAACATCGCGGCCTGGGGCGAGATCGAAAAGCTGGTCGCGGCCGGACAGGAGGCCTTCAAGGCGTTGAAATATGCGCCCTTCCCGGTCGTCGGCGCGCCCTCCGGCATGGCGCTCGGCGGCGGCTGCGAGATCCTACTGCATTGCCACGCCGTCCAGGCCCATGCCGAGACCTATATGGGCCTCGTCGAGGCCGGCGTGGGCGTGGTGCCGGGCTGGGGCGGCTGCAAGGAGATGCTGGCCCGCTGGCAGGCGACGCCGAAGCAGCCGCGCGGGCCGATGCCCGGGCCGATGAAGGTGTTCGAGATCGTCTCCACCGCGACCGTCTCGAAGTCCGCGGCCGACGCCGGCGACCTGCTTTATCTCAGGCCGCGCGACGGCATCACCATGAACCGCTACCGCCTGCTCGCCGACGCCAAGGCGATGGCGCTGCGGCTCGCCGAGGATTTCGCCACGCCGGTGCCGCCGGACTACATCCTGCCCGGCCCCACCGGCCGCACGGCGATGGAGATGGCGGTCGCCCAGTTCGCCCGGCTCGGCAAGGCGACGCCGCATGACATCGTGGTCGCCGGAGGGCTCGCGGAGGTGCTGTCCGGCGGCGAGACCGACCTCCTGCAGCCGCTCGGCGAGGACGACGTGCTCGCCCTGGAGCGCCGCGTCTTCATGCGCCTGCTCAGGACGCCGGGCACGCTGGCCCGCGTCGAACACATGCTGGAGACCGGCAAGCCGCTCCGGAACTGACGGAAGGGACCCGCGATGCCGATCTACAAGGCGCCGCTGCGCGACATGCGCTTCGTGCTCTACGAACTGATGGACGGCGACGGCCTCGCCGCGCTGCCCGGCCTGGAGACCTTCGACCGCACCTTGACCGACGCCATACTGGACGAGGCGGCGCGGCTCTGCGAGACGGTGCTGTTCCCGCTCAACCGGTCCGGCGACGAAGAGGGCTGCCGGTTCGAGAACGGCACGGTCGCCACCCCCGACGGCTTCGCCGAGGCCTATCGCCTCTTCCGCGACGGCGGCTGGACCTCGCTCGCCTGCGATCCGGCCTATGGCGGCCAGGGCGCGCCGGCGACCGTCGCGACCCTGTTCCAGGAGATGATGTGCTCGGCCAATCTCTCCTTCGGCACCTATCCGGGCCTGAGCCACGGCGCCTATGTGGCCCTGCACGGATATGCCTCCGAAGAGATCAAGGCGCGCTACCTGCCGAAGCTGGTCGACGGCACCTGGTCGGGCACCATGTGCCTGACCGAGCCGCATTGCGGCACCGATCTCGGCCTGATCCGGACCTCCGCGGAACCGCGCGAGGACGGCTCCCATGCGCTCTTCGGCACCAAGATCTTCATCTCGGCCGGCGAGCACGACCTGACCGAGAATATCGTCCACCTGGTGCTGGCGCGCCTGCCCGGTGCGCCGAAGGGCACGGCCGGGATCAGCCTGTTCGTGGTGCCGAAATACCTGCCGGCCGAGGACGGGCGTCCGGGCCTGCGCAACGCGGTCGCCTGCGGGTCGATCGAGCACAAGATGGGCATCCGCGCCTCGTCGACCTGCCTGATGAATTTCGACGGCGCCACCGGCTGGCTGGTCGGCGAGCCGCACAAGGGCATGCGCGCCATGTTCGCCATGATGAATGCCGAACGGCTGGCGGTCGGCGTGCAGGGGCTCGGGCTCGGCGAGGTCTCCTACCAGAATGCCGTCGCCTATGCGCGCGACCGTCTGCAGGGCCGTTCGCTCGCCGGCGCCAAGGCGCCCGAGCGGCCGGCCGACCCGATCCTGGTGCATCCCGACGTGCGGCGCATGCTCCTGACGGCGCGCGCCCATGTCGAGGGCTGCCGCGCGCTGGCGCTGTGGGCCGCGCGCGCACTCGACGATGCCAGGCACCACCCCGACCCGTCGGAACGCCGGGCGGCGGACGATTTCGTCCAGTTGGTCACACCGGTCGTCAAGGCCTTGCTCACCGATCTCGGTTTCGAGACGACCAATCTCGGCGTCCAGGTCTTCGGCGGTCACGGCTATATCCGCGAGCACGGCCAGGAGCAGCATGTCCGCGATGCCCGGATCGCGCAGATCTACGAGGGCACCAACGGCATCCAGGCGCTGGATCTGGTCGGCCGCAAGATGCCGGCCCATGCCGGCCGCTATCTGCGCCGCTTTTTCCACCCGGTCGCCGACTATATCGACGCCCACGCTGCCGATCCGGAGCTCGCCGCCTTCGTCGGCCCGCTCGCCAAGGCCTTCGGCCGGCTGCAGCAGGCGACCGCCACCATCGCCCGGCGCGGCCTGTCCCGGCCGGAGGAGGCCGGCGCCGCGGCGAGCGAATATCTGCACCTGTTCGGCCTGACCGCCCTCGCCTATCTGTGGGCGCGAACCGCCGAGGTCAGCCTGCCGCATCTGGGCGAGACCGATCCGGACGGCTACTATCGCGCCAAGGTGGCGACCGCGCGCTTCTTCATGGAGCGCATCCTGCCGCGCACCGGCGCCCTGTCGGCGCAGATCATGGCCGGGGCCCGCACCATGATGGATTTCGAGGACGCCGCGTTCTGAAACGCGGCGTCCTTTGTGTTTCGTGCCGCGCGCGCGGCGAAAACGAAACGAAACACGATTCGCGTGCCGCGTGGTCAGCCGGAAATGCCGGTTGGGCATAAGGGTCACGTCGCGACGGGGGCAAGAGCCACGCTCCCGAAGGTCCTGAGCCGGACCGCCTCGCGACGGAGTCCAGGAGCCTCGCCGATGTCCGCCGCCCGCTTTGCCGCCATTGCCCTCGTCTCGCTTCTCGCCGGTGCCGCCGTCGGCATGGCCATCACCCGCACGGCGGCCGACCCGGTACCGGCAACCCCGGCCGCGAGCCCCGCCCCGGCTGCCGAGCCGATGCCGATCGAAGCGCCGACCCGCGGCATCAAGCAGGCCCGCCTCGACGACCGCTGCGGCCGCTCGACCTGGCCCTATATCCCGGCCGAATGCCTGAAGCGCATCGCGGCCCCCAAGGCCCCGTCGGTGACCATCGCCCGCCACGATCCCGAAAACCGGACGACCGTGCTGATCAAGACGCCGACGCTGCGAACCGCAAATCGGTGACCGCGCCGGCAGGATCGTCGACCCGGCGGCTGCCATGGGCTCCAGACGACGTTGACCTTCGCGCAGGGCCGGGTGCAGCGCCAAATTCGAAACCGTGCACTGCACAAGAAAAAAGGCCGCTGACGGAGGTCAGCGGCCCAAGTCTAGGGAGGAAACGCCCAAGGAGGGCTGCCAGGGCAAGGCCCTGACAAGCGCTAATGTAATGGTGCGCCGCAGCAATGCAAGGAGAATCTGACAACCGGTTCAACTTTTTTCGAAAGCAGAGGTTTCGTTTCCGGTTCGTTTCGAAAATCCCCCAATCGCCACGCTCGAGGTCCCGCGGGAGGCCCGTCCCGGCCGATGCCGGACGGCCGACCCGATCGAACGGTTCGATCCGGCCGATGCCGGGGCCTGGCGGGGGTGACCGCGGCCATCCGAACCGCGGGCGATGATCGACATGCCGGCGCTTCGGCCGTCAGCGCAAGCGATCGAGGATGCGGGACGCCGTGCCGGCGAGGATCATGTCCTTCTCGGCGTCAGTCAGATGGGCGGCCTCGACCGTGTCGGCGACCTGGTCGGGCGAGAAGATCGGGTAGTCGGTGCCGAGCATGACGCGGTCGGCGCCGAAGGTGCGGACGGCCAGTTCCAGCGCGCGCGGGCCGAGCGACGCGCAATCGTAGACCATGCCACGCAGGCTCTCGCGCGGGAAGGGTTCGTGCGGCGGGCGCGACAGCGCGACGGCCTCCAGGCGCTCCAGCACGAAGGGCAGCGTGCCGCCGAGATTGACCAGATGGAAGGTGATCGACGGCCAGGCCTCGGCGAGCTTGCCGGCCAGCACCGTCATGCCCATCTGGGCGAGGCTCGCCTGCAGGTTCAGGACGGAGGCGCGGTAGACGCTGGTGTCCGGATAGGGTTCCGGCGGCGCCTCGCCGGGCATCAGGCCCGGATGGATCATGACCAGCGCGCCGGTCCCGGCGGCCGCATCGAAGACCGGCGCGAGGCGGCGGACGGCCTCGATCGACAGGAAATAGTTCCCCGGCAGGATCACGCCCGGCAGGCGCAGCTCGTGCCGGATGCGGCGCATCTCAGCGGCGGCCTCAGCCATGTCGTCGAGCGGCAGGCCGGCGAGGCCCGCGAAGCGCCCGCCGGAGCCGGCGCAGAGCCCGGCCAGGTGATCGTTGTAGGACAGGATCGCCGGTGCGATCTCGGCCGCCGGCATGACATCGACGCCGAGCGCGCCCGGAAAGGTCATCAGCTGCTTGGCGATACGGTTCCGGTCCATCCAGGCGAGGCGCGCGGGGATGTCGGTATAGCCGTCCGACATCTCGGTCGAGGCGGTCATGGCGTTGAGCACCAGCCGGCCGGCCGCGTTGCGCGACACGAAGGGCCGGCGGTCGCGCTTCAGGAGGTCGTCGACCAGGCCGCCGTAATAGTGGGAGTGCATGTCGATCGCGCGCATGCCGGGGTCCTTCACGCTCGGGGGCAGGCTCAGGGGCTGGGCCGGAGGCGGGCCGGCGGCCGCGCCATGGTCCCGGGTCGGTGGACCGACGGCGCGCCGGAGGCGACCGACAGCCATTCCTCGATGAAGGCCGCGAAGGCGATGTCGACCAGAATGCGGAACCCGCCGGCCGGCAGGGGCAGGCGACCGAGAAGGACCGTCACGCCCCAGAGCTCGGTTCCGGTCATCCGGCGGGCCGGAAACCGGGTCGCATCCAGATCGAGCGGCGCGCCCTGGCGCAGCACGTCCTCGGCGCCCGACCCGGTCACCGCGAGGCCGGTCAGCATGTCGGAGACATCGACCGCGTCGGCGGTCGGCTGGTCGTCGAAGGCAGCGGCGAGGCGCGCGACGCCGGCGGCCTGCGCCTGCGACGGGCCGATCACCAGACAGCGCGTCGGGCCCAGGCGGACGAGGTCGAGCCCGTCCGCGCCGAGCGTGTATTCATGCAGCGCCGCCGGCCAGGGCAGACCGGCCGCCGCAACCGCCGCGGACAGTTCGGCCTCCGGCCCGCGCGCCTCGAAGACGGCCAGCGGCGGCAGGCGTTCGATCGTGACCGGATAACGCAGGCCGTTCATGACTTGACCCTCGCCCGGTCGGCATCGTGGAACACAGGCGGCACAACCGTCAGCGGCACGATCTCGTCGCGGACGCGGACATGAACCGTCTCGCCGAGCCGCGCGCGCCCGCGCTTCAGGAGCCCGAGCCCGACGACGCGGCCGAGCGCGACGCTCGCGACGCAGGCGGAGACGAAACCCTCCTGGTCGGTCTTCGCGCCGCCGGGCGTCAGCGGCGCGCCCTCCGGCACCAGCCGGGCCGGATCGGCCGGCAGCAGCCCGACCAGTTCGAAGCGCTCCGGATCGAGCCGGCGGCGCAGCTCCATCGAGCGCTTGCCGATGAAGTCCGTCTTGCGTTTCGAGACCATGCCGCCGAGGCCGAGATCGATCACGTCCGCGGTGCCGTCGACCTCGTGGCCGGTCGAGATGTAGCCGGCCTCGACGCGCAGGATGTGGTTCGCCTCCGAGCCGACCGGCGTGATGCCGAAAGGCGCCCCCGCGGCCATGATCCGCTGCCAGAGTTCGACGGCGTGGCGGGCCGGGGTGTTCAGCTCGAAACTCAGTTCGCCGGTCCAACTGACCCGGCAGACGCGCACCGGCAGCCCGCCGACGCGGCCCTCGACGGTCGCCATGAAGGGCAGCGCGGCGGGGGCGATGTCGAAATCCGGCTGCAGGGCGGCCAGCACGTCGCGGGCGCGCGGCCCGCACAGCGTGGCATTGGCCCATTGCGAGGGGACCGGGATCAGCGACACGCGCCAGTCCGGCCGGTGAACCTGCAGGATCTGTTCGAGATGCAGATGCACCCGGTCGGCCGCGCCGGTCGAGGAATGCAGCAGCCAGTGGGTTTCGTCGAGCCGGAACGTGACGCCGTCGTCGAGGATCAGCCCGTCGTCGGTCAGCATGATGCCGTAGCGGCCGCGGCCGGGCGCGAGGCTGGCGAAGTCGTTGACATAGACGAGATCGAGCAGGGCCGGCACGTCCGGGCCCTTGAGGCGGAAGCGGCCGAGCGGGGTGCCGTCATAGACGCCGACCGCCTCGCGCACCACGCGGGCCTCGCGCGCGGCGGCAGCGCGGTAGTCCTCCCCGGCGCGCGGATAGTAGCCCGGCCGCTGCCAGCGCAGGCCGGCCTCGTACATGACCGCGCCGGCGGCGAGATGCCAGTCGGCGAGCGGCGTGTTGCGCCAGGGATAGAGCCGCGCCTCGGCGCGTGCGCCCGCGATGGCGCCGAACTCGACCGGCGCATAGGGCGGGCGGAAGGTGGTGGTGCCGACATCGCCGGGCGCCGCCCCGGTCAGGGCGCCGACCACGGCGATGACCGAGACATTGCCGGTCTTGCCCTGGTCGATGCCCATGCCGGCGGTGGTGTAGCGCTTGACCAGTTCGATCGACCGGTAGCCCTCGCGCAGAGCGAGGCCGAGATCGGCCGTGGTCACGTCGTTGGCGAGATCGACGAACAGCTTGGCGCCGGGCTTCGCCGGCGGCACCAAGAACAGCGGTGCGACCGCACGCGCCACCGGCGCCTCCATGCCCTCCGGCGGGGCGACGGGGCCGGCCGTGCGGCCGAGACCGGCGGCGATGGCGGCCGCGGCCTGCCAGCCCTCGCGCACGCAATCTTCCGTCGCGAAGCTGCCGCGCGCGGCGCCGACGACGACGATGTCGGAGGGGCAGTCCCCGGCCGTGAAGGTCGCCAGCGCCTCGTTCCAGACCGAGCGCACGCGCCGGGAGTGCGAGGCAAGATGGAAGGCCGGATTCCAGCCACCGGCAACCGCGATCAGATCGCAGGCGACCTGCTCGATCCGGCCGCCCGGTCCCTTCAGGATGGCGCCGGCGACGCGGGATCGTCCGAGCGCGCGTTCGACCGCGCTGCCGGCTCTGAGATCGATCCCCGCCGAAGCCGCCGAGCGGGCGAGCGTCGCGTCGATCGTGTCGCGTGCGTCCGCGATGCGGACCTTCGCACCGGCCGCGGCCAGGGCGAAGGCCGGGCCGTAGCCGGCATCGTTGTTGGCGAAGACCAGGACGTCGGCGCCCGGCCGCACCGCGTATCGGCCGAGATAGTGCGCTGCGGCCGAGGCCAGCATCACGCCGGGGCGATCGTTGTCGGCGAAGGCGATCGACCGCTCGAAGGCGCCGGCGGCGACCACGATCGCGCCGGCGCGCAGCTTCCAGTGGCGGAAGTCGAGATCCGGCGCGTCGGCCGGCGCGCGCTCCAGGAGCGAGACGAAGCCCTGCTCGTGATGGCCCCAGACGGTCGATCGCGGCATCCGGCGCAGAGTGTGGAGGCTGTCGAGTTCCGCGACCGTCGCGTCGATCCAGGCGCGCGCCGCCGGGCCTTCGTCCAGGAGCCTGCCGCCGGGCCACTCGCCGTCGTCGGCCAGGATGGTGCGGAGCCCGGCGCGCGCACCGGCCAGCGCCGCGGCGAGGCCGGCCGGGCCGGCGCCGACCACGAGCAGGTCGCAATCCCCGAAGCGGCTTTCCGAGACCGGCTCCCAGGCGTCTTCCGGCACGCGGCCGAGCCCGGCTGCGGCGCGGATGAAGGGCTCGAACAGGTGCCAGTTCGGCGCCATGAAGGTCTTGTAGTAGAAGCCGGCCGGCAGCAGGCGGCCGAAGGCACCCGCGACCGCGCCGAGATCGCGGCGCGCATTCGGCCAGGTGCCGACGCTGCGATACGCGGCGCCTTCCTCGATCGGCGTGGTGGTGGCGCGCAGGTTGGTGGCGGGGCGCGGGGCGAGTCGGCTGACGGTGGTGTTGGGATCGTCGATGCCGGCGCCGAAGACGCCGCGCGGCCGGTGCAGCTTGAAGCTCCGGCCGACCACGGCGACATCGCTGGCAAGCAGCGCGGCGGCGAGCGTATCGCCCGCATAGCCGGACAGGGCCATGCCGTCGAAGCGGAAGGCGATCGGACGCGAACGGTCGATCAGCCCGCCGGCGGGAAGGCGCGTCGCCGTCACGGGCGGGCCTCCGGATCGAGCGGGTGGAGGGCGTGGGTCAGCGTGTCACGCTCGATGGCGAAGATGCGCCCGCAGCTGCGCTGGTGCCACCAGCGCTCGGCATGCGGCCCGCGCAGATTGGCGCGCATGACCAGCGTGTCGACCCACTCGCCGTCGGCGAGCGCTGCAGGGTCGGCGGGGCGCGGCGGCACGGCCTCGCCGAGATTGACGAATTCGCCCTCCGGCCGCGGGCCGCACCAGGGACAGGGGATGAGCAGCATCGGCCGGCCTCCGGATCAGCGTTGCGCCACGGTTCCCGCCTCGAGCAGGAACTTCAGGCCGGTGAAGCGGTCGAGCCCGAAGGCTTCGGCCAGCGGATGGGGGGTGCCGGTGGCGATCAGATGCGCGAAGGTCAGGCCGCCGACCGGGATCGACTTGAAGCCGCCATACCAGCCGGTGCTGACCAGGAGCCCGGGCAGGTCGGTCTTCGAGATGATCGGGCTGGCGTCATAGGCGAACTCGATCGCCCCGCCCCATTGGCGCAGCATCTTCAAGGCCTTGAAGCGCGGGAACAGCTCGACCAGCGAGGCCACCGTGTCCTCGAAGGTGGCGAAGTGGCTGCCCTGCCGATAGGACGGATAGGGATCCGTGCCGCCGCCGATGACGATCTCGCCCTTGTCGGACTGCATCAGATAGAGGCCGACATCCGGGCAGTTGACGATCACGTCGATCAGCGGCTTGACCGGCTCGGACACGAAGGCCTGGAGGTTGCGGGTGACCAGCGGCAGCGACAGGCCTGCACGCCGGGCCACGTCGCTGGTGCTGCCGGCGGTGGCGAGCGCAACGATGTCGGCGCGGACCGTGCCGCGGTTGGTCTCGACCCCGGTGACGGCGCCGTCGGGGCCGCGGGTGAAGCCGGTCACCTCGGTATGCTGGTGGATCTCGACGCCGCGCGCATCGGCGGCGCGCGCATAGGACCACGCGACCGCATCATGCCGCGCCATGGCGGCTTCCGGATGCACCATGCCGGCGAGCGGCGGCAGGCGGACGCGGTCGAGCGAGCCCATGGCGGGAATGCGCCGCTGCAGCTCGTCGACCGAGATCAGCTGATATCGCGGCCCGTGCAGTGCCATGGCGAGCGAGCGCCGGCGCAGGTCGCGCAGCTTGCCGAAGCTCTGGATCAGGTCGATCATGCTGCGCTGGCTGAACAGGATGTTGAAGTTCAGTTCGCGCGACATCTGCTCGTAGAGCTTCACCGAGACATCGTGGAAGCGGATGCTGACGTCGCGGATGTAGTTCGAGCGGATCGTGTGGGTATTGCGCGCCGTGTTGCCGCCGCCGAGCCAGCCCTTTTCGAGCACGGCGACATCGGTCAGCCCATGTTCCTTGGCGAGATGGTAGGCGGTCGACAGACCGTGACCGCCGGCGCCGACGATGACGATCTGGTAGCACGGCTTCAGCGGCGGGCTGCGCCACGCGCGCTGCCACTCCTCATGGTGGGTCAGCGCGTTGCGTACCAGTGAATATATTGAGTATCGCTGCATCGTGCCGGCATGCTAGCGCCAGTCTCCCGCCAGGGAAATCCCGTATTTTCGCTTTCCGGCCGACTTTCGCTCAGGGGCGTTCCTGGAAACCGCGATGCGCCTCGCGGCCGGCCGTCGGCAAGTTCATGACTGATTCCTGACGGGCACCATGCCACCATGGCGACCACAGAATCGGCGTCCGCCTGGATGGGCGGAACGGATGATCGACGGCCGGTCGGCTCAGGCGTCCGGGCCGGCATTGCGAGGAGGCGGGCGGCATGGATTGGGGATGGTTGCGCGCGCTTTGCGCGATCGGACTGGTCGCCGGATTGGCATCCGCCCTGCAGACGGCCGACCCGCCGCCCCCGCGCGCCGCGGAAACCGAACTGTCCGGCTTCGACTGGAGCACCGTCGAGGTGGATCCGGACTATGTGCCGGGTCCCTGGCGCATGGCGCACCGACCGGTCGCCGTCGCAACGGCCGAGCGCCGCCCCGCCGCAGCCGAGAACGACGGCGGCGGCCGTCAAGGCGCACACTCCGTGACCGCCGACCGGGTCGCGCTGCGGACCGCGCCGAGCCTCCGGGGCCAGGTCCTGCTGCGCTTCGATCGCGGGGCGGAGGTGATGGTGCTTCGCCGGCGCGGCACCTGGGCCTTCGTGCAGGAGGCGGGCGGCACACGCCAGGGCTGGATCTTCGGCCGCTATCTCGGCCCGACCCGCGACGGGTCCGAGGACGCGGACCCGACCGCCGAAGCAAAGGCCGACAGTTGAGCGCGCAGACCGCCCGGAACACGGACGTGCCGCCGGCCGGCCGGGCCACGCATCCCGCATCCGCCCCAAGGCCGGTTCGACCGGGAGAGGTCCGCCGCCGGCCCGATCGGCACGCGATGCGCCAATCCGGGCGGGTCATCGCGTGATCGGCGGCCGCAGGCGCGCTTTCCTTTTCCAGCCGGACGGGTCCGGCGCCGAAGGACAGATCAGGAGGAACGATGCTCACTTACGGTGCTCTGCTGGCGGGATTGATCTGCGCCGGCCTGGGAGGCGAACTGTTCGTGCGCGGCACGGTCGGGCTCTCGATCGCGGCGCGCATCCCGCCGGGCATCGTGGCGGCGACCATCGCGGCCTTTGCCACATCGAGCCCGGAACTGACGGTCGCCATCGCCTCAGCCCTGGACGGGACGCCGGAGATCTCACTGGGCGACGCCCTCGGCAGCAATGTCGTGAACGTCGCCCTGATCCTCGCGCTCGCCATTCTGATCGCACCCCTGCGGGTCGACCGATCGGTCCTCAAGCGGGATTTTCCGGCGGCGCTGACCGTGTCGGTGCTGATCGGCGCCCTGCTTTATGACGGCACGCTCTCGCGCCTCGACGCCGCCTTCCTGCTGCTCGCCTTCTTCGCCTGGCTGGTCGCCGTCCTGTTCGAAGTGCGCAAGGCACGATCCGCCGCCCCGCAGGTCCTTGGCGAAACCAAGCTTGGACGCGCGGTCGTCGAAAGCGCCGTCGGTCTCGGCCTTCTGATCCTGGCCGGCCGGTTGATCGTCTACGGGGCGACAGGCATCGCGGCGACCTTCGGTCTCAGCGAGTTCGTCATCGGGGCCACCATCGTGGCCATCGGCACCTCCGTCCCCGAACTGGCCACGGCGATCATCTCCCGCCTGCGCGGGCATGACGAGGTCGGCCTCGGCACGATCCTCGGCAGCAACATCTTCAACGGGCTGTTCGTCGTCGGTGTGGCGGCCGGCATCGCCCCGATCACCGTATCGCCGGCATCGGCCGCGATCCCGCTCGGGCTCGGCATGGTCTCGCTGGCGCTCGTCTTTCCGCCCCGCTCCAACATGCTCGACCGCTGGCGGGGCGGCCTGCTGGTGGCCGTCTATCTCGCCTATGTCCTGGCGACCCTCCAGGCGCCCGCCCACTGACCGTCGCCGGGCGCCCGGTAAGCGCGCGCCCGGATCACGATTGCAGCGCCAGCAGGCTGGCCAGGTGCCGGTTCTCCGCCTCCAGCGTGCCGATCCGCGCCCGCAGCGCCTCGACGGCGGTCATCACCGCCCCGGCGTCCAGCTTGCGGGGAATATACTTCGGGCAATTCGCCTCCCAGGCGACGACCTCGAAGATCAGGACCCGTTCGATATCCAAATCGTCCGGATCGATGCCGAGCGCCTGCGCATGCGCGGCGATGTCGTCGGTGAAGCGCGCCCGCCCCCAGACCTTGATGCGCGAACGCGTCTCGTAGTCGATCAGGAACAGGAAGGCCTTCGGATTGTCGGCGAGATTGCCGGTCGAGATATATTGCCGGTTCCCGCGCCGTTCGGCGAAGGCCAAGGTCGCATCGTCGAGGATGCGGATGAAGCCGCGCGGCCCGCCGCGATGCTGAATATAGGGCTGGCCGTCGGCGTTGACGGTGCCGAGGAAGGCGGTGTCGATCCGCTCCAGGAAGGCGCACGGAAAGCTCGACAGATCGGCCTCGAAGCCGCCGCGCGCCTCGTAGTCCGCATAGTGCCGGCGCGAGCCGCGGCGCGCCTGTTCGGCCTTGACCGACGGGGTGAAGGCCACATCGCAGGTTGACGGGATCATGGAGCATCCTCCGCTGTTGCGATCCGCCGCCGGAGCGGCCTTGCCGGATGCGGCGGCGGATCGGGGGATCAGGCCGCCTGCCGGGGCAGCGTCTTCACGACCGGGAAGTCGATCTCGGTGCGGGCGACCAGGTTCAGGTAGTTGGTGAAGGTGTTGAGCGCGACCTGAGCGACGATCTCGACGATGCGGCCGTCATCCAGCCCGGCCTGACGGGCACGCGACAGGTCGGCTTCGGCGACGCGGCCACGCGTCCGCACCACCGCGGCAGCGAGGTCGAGCGCGGCCTGCCGTTCGGCATCGGAGGACCGGCCGTGACGGGCCGCGTCGATGTCGGTATCGGTCAAGCCGGCTCCCTTGCCGAGCAGCGCATGCGCGGACAGGCAGTAGTCGCAGCCGTTCAGTTCCGCGACCGTCAGGGCGAGCGCCTCGCGGGTGCGGCCGGACAGCCGGCCGGTGCGCAGGGCCGTCGACAGCGCGAGCAGACCCTCGAGCGCGGCCGGCGACTGCGCGGCGACGCGGAACAGGTTCGGCACAGCACCGAGGCTCTTGGCAACGGCGCCCAGCAGATCGGCGACCTTGCCGTCGGCGGACTGGGGATCGAGGGGGACAACGGCATTCATGGCAGGTCTCCAGGGATATCGGGGTCCGGCGGGACGCCCGTGGCCCAGAGATAGTTCGGACCGGTATTGCGTAGAATGGGCATAATATGGAAGATGACGCACCGAATTCTGCAATAATGGAGTTCCGATGGACCGGATCGATGCCATGCGGGCCTTTGTGCGAACGGTCGACGACGGCGGATTGGCCGCCGCGGCGCGCCGTCTCGGCCGATCTCCGGCCGCGGTGACGCGGGCCATCGCCTTTCTGGAGGAGGAGGTCGGCGCCCGTCTCATCCGGCGGACCACGCGCAGTTCAGGCCCGACCGAAGCCGGCGAACGCTTCCTCGACAGCTGCCGGCGGATCCTGGCGGATTTCGACGAAGCCACGGCTCTGGCCGCCGGCGAGCGGGCGGTTCCGCGCGGCGTGCTGACCGTGACGGGTCCTCTGGTGTTCGGGCGCCGCCACGTGCGGCCGGTCCTGGATGCCTTCCTGGACCTGCATCCGACCGTGCAGGGCCGGCTGATGCTGCTCGACCGGGTCGTCAATCTGATCGACGAAGGCGTCGATGCCGCGATCCGGATCGGGCATCTGCCGGATTCGAGCCTGATCACGACGCGGATCGGACATATCCGCCGCGTGCTCTGCGCCAGCCCGGCCTTTCTGGCCGCGCATCCGCCGATCCGTCATCCCGAGGATCTCGCCGCGCTCCCGGTGATCCATTTCGGGCAGATCCACGACGCCCGGGGATGGAGCTTCGCGACGCCGGCCGGCGCGATCACGGTCCCGGTTCAGCCCCGGCTGACGGTGAACGGCGCGGAGGCCGCCATCGAGTCGGCCATCGACGGCCGAGGGGTGACCGCCGTGCTCTCCTATCAGATCGCCGACGCCCTTCGCGACGGCCGGCTGACTTTGCTCCTGGAGAGTTTCGAGCCGCCGCCCCTGCCTGTCCACCTGATCTATCCCGAGGCGCGGCTCGTCGCCGCCAAGGTGCGCGCTTTCGTCGATTTCGCCGTGCCGCGCCTGCGTGCCCTGCCGGTCTACGCCTGACGATGTCTGACCAAGAGATGTCAGTCCGAGCGGCCGCGCGCCTCGACCGGCCACTGCGCGACGAGCCGGTCGCCCTGGCAGACATGCAGCCAGTCGTGCAGGTTGATGGTCGGGTCGCAATGCGGGACGGTGCACTCGACCACGGTGCCGACGGCAAGCGGCGCGCCGCTGTTCGCCGGCAGGATGCGGCCGAACTCGTCGCCGCACCATTCGATCCGGCCGATCTCGCGGCCGTCGAGGAACACGCGCGGCGCCGGCCCGTCGAGCGCGAAGCTCTTGCTGCCGCCGTCCGTGATGGCGAAGCCGGCGGAGGAATGGCCGATCACCGTCACGGCGATGCGCAGGGCCGGCGCGAAATCCGAACGGCCCGCGCCGGTGCTGTCGACCGAGGCATAGCCCTCGTCCATGAACACATAGGACCCGGCCTGGATCTCGGTCAGGATGCCGGCCGCCCCGTCGATGGCGAAACTTCCCGTGCCGCCGCCGCTGACGATGGGCGGCGCGAAGCCGGCCGCGGCCAGCGCCTCGATCAGCGCCGCCAGCACGCCGTTCACGTCCGTGCCGACCGCGCGCCGTTCGGCGAAGCCGTCGATATGCTGCATCCGGCCGTGATAGGCCTGCACGCCGCGGTAGACCAGCGTGTCCTCCGCGGCGATCGCGGTCGCGATCGCTACCGCGGCCGCCGGATCGGCGACGCCGCTGCGCTTCAGCCCGGTATCGAGGTCGACCAGCGCGCCGAAGCGAGTGCCGTGGCGGCGGGCCGCTGCGGCATAAGCCTGGGCGAGGTCCGGCCGCTCGACGACGAGGTCGATGCGGGCGCCGGCCGCTGCCGCACGGGCGAGCGCATCGATCTTGCGGGCACTGGCGACCGGAGCGGACAGGAGCAGGTCGTCGATGCCGGCCGCGTGCAAGGCGAGCAGTTCGCCGGGCTTGGCGCAGCAGACACCGAGCGCGCCGGCGGCGATCTGGCGGCGGGCGATTTCGGCGCATTTGTGCGACTTGGCATGCGGCCGAAGCGCCACGCCCGCCGCCGCGCAGGCCGCGCCCATGCGCGCCATGTTGGCCTCGAACAGGTCGAGGTCGAGCACGGCCGCCGGCGTCTCCAGCCGGGTCCGGCCGCCGGCGACATCGACGAGGTCACGGTTGAGCGCAGCCGCGCCGATCATGGTGTCGGATACCGATGGGGTCACGCGCGGCTCCCGGCCAGTTGGTCGCGCCGGGCGCGGGTGGCGGCCGGATCGACCGTCGCGCCGTCGGCGCAGAAGACGACACCGTAGTCCCGTTCGGCCCCGGCACGCGAGACCTTGCCCTCGCGCAGGTCGTCGGCGACGCGCTCGGGCGCACGCCGCAAGGGATCGCCATAGCCGCCGCCACCGGCCCCGACGAGGCGGAAGATATCGCCGGCGCGCGCCGGAAAGCTCTCCATCGGCATGGTCGGCAGGCTGCGTTCGCCGCCGTCGGGGCGGACCAGGATATGGGCCGAGGGCGCACCCGCCGCGCCGCCCTCCAGCCCGTAGGGCGGATGGTCGCGCCGGTCGCCGCGCAGCGTGAAGCGGGTATCGGCCAGGAAGCGGAATTCGCGCACGAAGGCGAGACCGCCGCGGAACTCGCCCGGCCCGCCGGAATCCGCCACCAGTCCGTAGCCCAGCACCTCGACCGGCATGTCGGTCTCGATCATTTCGACCGGCTGGTTGGAGATGTTCGCCGCCGGGTTCGAGATGCCCTCGATGCCGTCCTTGCCGGCGCGCGCCCCCCAGGTGCCGACCACCATCTCGTTCAGCACATAGGGCCGGCCGTGATGGATGCCGCCGGCGGCGAGCAGATAGGGCCCGCCCTCCGATCCGCCGATCGCCCGCTCGGGCACCACCTGCGCCAGCGCCTGCATGATCGCGTCGAAGACCCGGTAGCCGACCACGCCGCGCGCGCCGCAGGCGGCCGGGTAGCGCGGATTGACCAGGCAGCCCTCCGGCGCGCTGACCGTGATCGGACGCAGGTAGCCCTCGCAATTCGGGATGTCCTGGCGCGACAGGCAGCGCACCGCGCAGAAGCTCGCCGATTCCGGCAGCGAGATCGGGCAGTTGATGGCCGCCGCGACCTGGTCGGCGGTGCCGGTGAAGTCGATGTCGAGCCGGTCGCCCGCCACCGTCACGGTGACGGCGATCGGCAGCGGCACGGGCGTCTCGCCGAAGCCGTCGATATAGTCGACGGCGCGATAGACCCCGTCCGGCAGGGCGCGGATGGTTTCGCGCATCAGCGCCTCGGCGTGGTCGTGCAGAGCCTCGATATAGGCGGCGAGCGGGCCCGCGCCGTAGCGTCGGACCAGCGCCGTCAGCCCCTCCTCGGCGACGTGGCAGGCGGCGATCTGGGCGCGGATGTCGCCGAGCACCTCGACCGGCGAGCGCGTATTGGCCTCCAGGATGCGCATGACCGCGTCGACGGGCCGGCCCTTCTCGTAGATCTTGACCAGCGGCAGGCGCAGGCCTTCCTGCTGGATCTCAGTCGCATAGATCGCGACCGAGCCGGGCACGATGCCGCCGATGTCGGTGTGGTGGGCGACCGTTGCGGCGAAGCCGGCCAGCGCACCGTCGACGAAGATCGGCTTCAGGATGTAGATGTCGGGCAGATGCTGGCCGCCGGAGCCGTAGGGATCGTTGGCGATCAGGATGTCGCCGGGATGGAGATCCGCGCCGAAGCGCTCCTGCACGTAGCGCATGATGCGCGGGAAGGAGCAGAGCTGGATCGGCAGGGTCAAACCTTGCGCGATGACGCGGCCCTGCGCATCGCAGAGCGCGGTCGAATAATCCATGATGTCGCGCACCACGGGCGAATAGGCGCTGCGCATCACGATCAGCGCCATCTCGTCGGCGGTCGAGGCGAGCGCGTTGCGGATCACCTCCAGGGTGATCGGGTCGATCGATGCGGCACTCATGCGGCCTCCAGGGCGATCTCGATATTGCCGACCGCGTCGAGCCGGGCGGTCTGCCCGGGCGCCACGACGCAGGTGCAGTCATAATCCTCGACCACGAAGGGACCGGCGCGCGGCGCCTCGTCGAGATCGGAACGGCCGATCACGGCGACGAGGCCCGGCTCCGAGGCCCCCGCCCCGCCGCCCGGATCCGCGAAGGCGATGCGCCGGTCGGCATGCGCGACGGGGCCGGGCGCGGCGAACCAGCCGCGAGCCGCGCGCAGCGGCAGGCGGATCATCAGCCGGGCGTTGACCAGATGGACCGGGTCGCGCATCGAGCGATGACCGTAGGTGCGCTCGTGCTCCTGGTGGAACCGTTCGGCGAGGCCGGCGAGATCGAGATGGTCGGCCGGCACGGTCAGTTCGTAGGCCTGCCCGACGTAGCGCAGATCGGCGAAGCGGCGGACGACCGCGCCGGTCAGGTCGTAGCCCTCGGCCCGGAGTTGCCGTTCGGCATCGGCGGCGAGCGTTGCGAAGAGGTCGGCAAGCCCCGCCGCATCCATCTCGCCCGGCCGGCGGCCGGAGGGGCGGACGAATTCCTGCTCGACATCGGAGCGCAGCAGGCCGAGCGCGCTGAACACGCCGGCGGCGCGCGGCACGATCACGCGGCGGATGCCGAGCGCGCGCGCCACCTCGGTGGCGACCACCGGCCCGTTGCCGCCGAAGGCGACCAGCGTCGCCTGACGCGGATCGCGGCCGCGATAGGTCGAGACCGCCTTGACGGCCCGGGTCATGGTGGTCACCGCCAGGGTCAGGACGCCGCGCGCCGTGCGGACGAGATCGAGCCCGAGCGGCCGGGCGATCTGGTCAGCGAGTGCGGCCCGGCCGGCCTCCGCATCGATCGGGAAGCTGCCGCCGGCCAGCGCCACGTCGTTTATGTAGCCGAGCGTGACGAAGGCGTCGGTCAGCGTCGCCTCGCGGCCGCCGAGCCCGTAGCAGACCGGGCCCGGATAGGCGCCCGCGCTCTGCGGACCGACGGTCACCTGGTTCATGCGGTCGAGCCGGACCAGGCTGCCGCCGCCGGCGCCGATCTCCGACACGTCGATGAACGGCATCTTGATCGGATAGCCGCCGCCCTTGACCAGCTTGGAGGAGAGGTTGATGCCCGCGCCGACCTCGTATTCGGTCGTGCGCGCCGGCTCGCCGTCCTCGATCAGCGCCGCCTTGGCGGTGGTGCCGCCCATGTCGAAGCTGATCAGGCTTTCCGCGTTGCGCGAGCCGAGCCGGGCGCAGGCGACGACGCCCGCCGCCGGTCCGGATTCGACCAGCGAAGCCGCGCGCCGGACCGCCGATTCCAGCCGCATGATGCCGCCGCCGGAATGCATCATCTCGATCGGGCAATGGATGCCGATCGAGGCCAGCCGGGCCGTCAGGGCGACCGCGTAGTTGTGCACCACCGGCCCGATATAGGCGTTCACCACCACCGTGCTGGTACGCTCGTATTCGCGGATTTCGGGGAGAATTTCCGAGCCGCGGCAGAGATAGACGCCGGCGCCGAGTGCCTCGCGCAGGATCGCCTCGGCCTCGATCTCGTGGGCCGGGTTGGTGTGCGCGTGCAGGAAGCTGACCGCGACCGCCTCGACGCCTTCCGCGCGGAACCGCTCCGCGGCGGCCAGCACGGCGGCCCGGTCGAGCGGCACGCGGACGCTGCCGTCCGCCGCCATGCGCTCCGGCACTTCGAGCCGCAGATGACGCGGCACGAGCGGCTTCGGCTTGTCATATTGCAGGTCGTAGAGCACGGGGATGCGCAGGCGGCGCATCTCCAGCACATCGCGGAATCCGGCCGTGGTCAGGAGGCCGGTGCGGGCGCCCTTGAACTCCAGGATGGCGTTGGTGGCGACCGTGGTCGCATGGACGATGCCGACGATCCGGTCCGGCGTGGTGGCCAGATCGTCGATCAGGCGCGCCAGCGCCACCGCGATGCCGCGGCTGTAGTCGTCGGGGGTCGACGGCACCTTGCGGGTCTCGATCAGGCCGTCGTCGCGGGCGACCACCACATCCGTGAAGGTGCCGCCGATATCGATGCCGATCCGGTAGCGGTGCGCGCTGGGTTGGGGCTGGCTCATGGGCGGGGGAACTCGGGGTTCGAGGTTCGGTCCGGCGGCCGGCGCCGTCCCTCGATGCCCTTGGGCACCGCGGACAGGAGCAGCCGCGTATAGTCGTGGCGGGGGGCTTCGAGCACCTGCAGGCACGGCCCCTCCTCGACGATCCGGCCCTTGCGCATGACGATCACGCGGCGGCACAGGGCGCGGACGAGGGCGAGGTCGTGGCTGATGAAGAGCAGCGTCAGGCCGAGTTCGCCGGTCAGCCGGCCGAGCAGGTTGATCACCTGGGCCTGCAGCGACACGTCGAGCGCGGAGACCGGCTCGTCGGCGATCAGCACGTCGGGTTTCATGGCCAGGGCGCGGGCGAGGCCGACGCGCTGGCGCTGGCCGCCGGACAGCTCGTGCGGCAGGCGCGGCAGCATCTCGGCGCCGAGACCGACCCGGCCGAGTAGCGCCGCCGCCTCCCCGGTCCTCGCCGCCCTGTCGACGCCGGCCAGCGCCAGCGTCTCGTCGAGGCAGCGGCCGACCGACTTGCGCGGATTGAGCGCGCTGGAGGAATCCTGGAACGCCATCTGGATGCGACGCCGCCAGGGACCGGCATGGTCGCGCATCAGGAGCCCGAGATCCTCGCCGCCGAGCCGGATCGTGCCGGCCGTCGGCCGGGTCAGCCCGACGGCGAGCTGCGCCAGCGTCGACTTGCCCGAGCCGCTTTCGCCGACGATGCCGACAACGTCGCCGGCCATCACGTCGAGCGACACGTCGTCGAGCGCCAGCACCGGCTCGCGCGCGCCGAACAGGGAGCCGAGCATGCCGCCGCGCGGATAGCTCTTGGTCACGCCGGACAGGCTGAGGATCGGCGCGCTCATTGCGGGTTCCAGCAGGCGAGTCGGCGCCCGTCCTTGGCCGTCGGCGGCGGCAATTCGGCCTCCAACGGCGGCATCTCGGCGGCGCAGCGGGGCAGAGCGCGCGGGCAGCGCGGGGCGAAGGGGCAGCCGGGCGGCATGGCGCCGAGCCGCGGCGGCGCGCCCTCGATGGCGAAGAGCGGCCCGGGCGGGGCCGTCAGGGTCGGCACGCAGGCCTTGAGCAGCCGCGTATAGGGATGGCGCGGCGCGTCCTCGATCGCGAAGATATCGGCATCCTCGACCAGCTTGCCGCCATACATGACCACGACCCGGTCGACGATCTCGGCGACCAGCTGCAGATTGTGCGAGATGAACACGACCGCCAGCCCGAGATCGCGCCGGAGCTCGGCGATCAGGTCGACGATCTGGGCCTGCACGGTGACATCGAGCGCGGTGGTCGGCTCGTCGGCGATCAGCAGGCGCGGCCGGCAGGCGATCGCCATGGCGATCAGCACGCGCTGGCGCATGCCGCCGGAGAATTCGTGCGGAAAGGCGCCGAGCCGCGCGGAGGCGTCGCGGATGCCGACGCGCTCGAGCGCATCGACGGCGATCTCGGCCGCCCGGGAGCGCGACACGGCCTGGTGTGCGACGACCACGTCGACGATCTGGCGGCCGATGCTGAGCGCCGGGTTGAGCGAGCTTTGCGGGTCCTGGAACACCATGGCGATGTCGCGACCGCGCAGCGCCGCCATCCGGCGTTCCGGCGCGGCGGCGAGATCCTCGCCGTCGAACAGGATGCGGCCGCCGGTGATGCGGGCGCCGCCGGCCAGGAGCCGCATCACCGCCAGCATGCCGAGGCTCTTGCCCGAGCCGCTCTCGCCGACGATGCCGACCGCCTCGCCGGGCCGAACCGCCAGGCTGACGCCGCGCACGGCCTCGATCATGCGCCGCCCGCCGGCCCGGAAGCCGACCCGCAGATCCTGGATGTCGAGCAGGGGCGCGGTCATGCCACCAGGGTCCTTGCCTCGCTGCGCGGATCAAACAGGTCGCGCACCGCATCGCCGAGGAGGTTGAAGCCGATCACCGTGATCGAGATGGCGAGACCCGGAAACACCGGCAGCCACCATTCGCCCGAATAGATCGCGTTGCGCGCATCCGACAGCATGGTGCCCCAACTCGCCGCGGGCGGTTGCACGCCGAGCCCGACGAAGCTGACCGAGGCCTCCACGACGATGCCGATCGCGACCAACAGCGTCGCCTGGACGATGATCGGCGACAGGCAGTTCGGCAGCACGTCGCCGGTGACGATCGTCCAGTGGCCGGCGCCCTGCAGCCAGCGCGCCTTGACGAAATCGGCCGTCACCACCCGCTTGGCGACCGCATGGGTGACGCGGGCGAAGACCGGCGAGAACAGGCAGCCGACCAGCAGAATGATCTTGGCCTCGTTGGGCAAGAGGAGCGGCCCGACCTGGACCGGCCCGACGCCGAGCACGCCGACGATGGCGATCGCCCAGACCAGGAGCGGGATCGACGCGACGGCGTCGACGATGCGCATCACCGCCAGTTCGGCGAGGCCGCCCTTGTAGGCGGCGAAGATGCCGGCCGAGACGCCGATCAGCCCGCCGATCAGCACCGCGCCGATGCCGACGGCAAGCGAGGCGCGCGCGCCGTAGACGATGCGGCTGAAGACATCGCGGCCGGCCTGGTCGGTGCCGAGCCAATGCACTGCGTCGGGGGCGGTCAGCCGGTCCTCGATATTGACCGCGACCGGGTCGAAGGGCGCGATCCACGGCGCCAGGATGGCGGCGCCGACCATGGCGACCACGATGACGGCGCCGAGCCAGCCGGACCAGTCGACGATCGCGAGCGCCTGGCGGAGCTTCGTCATGCGGCGGTCCTCTGGCGGGGATCGAGCAGGCGGTTGATGAGGTCGGCGGCCAGGTTGGCGAGGATGAAGACGGCCGTGAACAGGAAGACGATGCCCTGCAGCAGCAGGAAATCGCGCTGCGAAATGGCGTTGAGGAGGGCGCGCGACAGACCGGGCACGTTGAAGACCTGTTCGATGATCAGCGCCCAACCGAACATGTAGCCGAACGACAGGGCGGCGAGATTGACGACGGGCGGCAGCGCGTTGACGAGCGCGTAGACGACGACCTTGCGGCGCGGCAGGCCCATGGCCCGGGCCGTGCGGACATAATCGCTGCGCAGGGTCTCCTGCAGGCTCGCCTGGGTCATGCGGGCGAGCACCGCGACGTAATAGACGGCGAGCGACAGGGCCGGCATGACGACGAACTGGAGATGGGTGCCGAGCCCGGCCGAAAGTGGCGCATAGCCGCCGGGCGGCAGCCAGCGCAGGTCGACGGCGAAGACACGGATCATCAGGATCGAGAGCCAGAAGGCCGGGATCGACAGACCGATCACGGTGCCGAAGCGGGTCAGCCGGTCGACCACCCCGCCCGGCCGCAGTGCCGCCACGGTGCCGAGCGCGACCCCGAACAGGACCGCGATCGCAAAGGCGGTCAGCACGATCGACAGCGTCACCGGCAGCGCATTGACGATCTCCGCCGCCACGTCCCGGCCGGTCACGAAGGAGCGGCCGAATTCGCCGCGCCCCACCTGGGCCAGCCAATCGCCATACTGGGCGAGGAGCGACCGGTCGAGACCGTTGGTCCGCTCGAAATCGCGGATCTGGTCGCCCGTCGCATCGACCCCGAGCACGATCCGGGCCGGCGAACTGGGGCCGGACCGGGTCAGCACGAAGAGGGCGAGGCCGACGATCAGGAGCGTCCCGAGCGAGGCCAGGATGCGGCCGGCGACGGCACGAAGGAGGGCCATCGCGCCGGTCAGACCTTCACCTCGCCGACCGAAATGGTCAGGCCCTGGTTGACCTTGAAGTTCTCGACCGACGGCCGCCACAGATTGGCGGCGTGGACATAGCCGAGCACCCCGATCGGCGCATCGCGGGCGACGATCGTCTGGATCGCGCCGTAGATTTCCTTGAGCTTGTCCTGGTCGGTCTCCGCGAAGGCCTTGGCGAGCAGGCCGTTGAGCTCCGGATTGTTGTAGCCGGTGCTCTTGGACAGGACCTGGTCGGGCGTCAGGCAGACCTGCAGGATGTAGCTCGGCTCGCCCGGCGACATGAACACCTGCAGGGCCATCTGGTGCTCGCCGCGGATCGCCTGCTGGATCAGAACCGAGAATTCGTAGACCTTCAGATTGACCTTGATGCCGATCTTGGCGAGTTGGGCCTGCACGAAGATGGCCGCATCCTTGGTGTCGAGCAGGTAGGGCTCGGCCTGGATGGACAGGTCGATCTCCGCGCCGGTCGGATATTTCGACTTGGCCAGATAGGCCTTGGCGCGCTCGAGGTCGTAGCCGAGCTCCTTGTCGGCCTCGGCGTTGTACCACCAGCCGCGCGGCGGTGCGGGCACCGAGGACGGATCGAGCAGGCCGTAATAGACCTTGTCGCCGATGGTCTTGCGGTCGATCGCGCAAGAGATCGCCTTGCGGAAGTTCACGTCGTCGAGCGGCGGCTTCAGGGTGTTGGTGTACATCAGAAGCGCGCCGCCGAGCGTCGGACGCGAGGCGCCGGTCACGCCCGGCAGGGTCTTCAGCTTGTTGAACTCGCGTGGCGGCGGCGCGGAGATCACGTCGACCTGGCCGGTGAGCAGATAGGCGACCCGGGTCGCATCCTCGGGGATCATCTTGACGACCAGCCGGTCCCAATGCGGCAGGCCCTTGCGCCAGTAGTTCGGATTCTTGACGAAGGTGATGGAATCGTTGGGCTTCCAGTCCTCGAAGATGCCGAAACCGGTGCCCACGCCCTTCGGGCTCGACTTGAAATAGGCGTCGCCGTGCTCTTGCCGGGAGCCTACGGGGAAGATGCCCATATACTTGGTCAGGAAGTAGAGCCACGGCCCATAGGGCTCGGACAGGTCGAACTGGACCCGGTAGGGCTCCAGCACCGTGACCTTGGTGATGCGCGTGAACAGCGAGCGCCGCGCCGCCTTGTTGTTGGCATCGAGCAGATAGTCGAAGCTGTATTTCACGTCCTCGGCAGTCATCTTCTTGCCGTTCTGGAACGTGACGTCGTCGCGCAGTTCGAAGACGTAGGTCTTCTTGTCGGCCGAGATGGTCGGCAGCGCCTTGGCGAGCTGCGGCTTCAGGACGCCGTCGATGTCGTACTCGACCAGGTTCTCGAACACCGTCTGCCCGAGCACCATGGCATCATGATTAAGCTGGTTGATCGGATCGACCGTGATCGGATTGCTCGGCAGCACGACGGTGAGCGTCTTGCCGTTGTTCGGCTGGGCGTGCAGCAGATCGATCGGCAGCAGGGCGGCGAGGCCGCCGGCCGCGCCGCCGGCGAGGAACTTGCGGCGATCCAACGTGAATTCCGTCATGGTCGGCTCCCTCCGTCGCGTCGCGACACCCGATCCGGATGCCTCGCCCGGCCTCATGACCAAAACGCTAACACCGCCCTCGCCAGCGTGAAAATGAGTTCTCATTGAAACATGATAGCGATCCACTATCATGTTGGAATGCGCTACTCGTTCGGGCAGGCCGAAGCCTTCTACTGGGTCGCCCGGCTCGGCGGCTTTCGCGCCGCGGCCCAGCATCTCAACCTGTCGCAACCGACCGTCAGCCTGCGCGTCAAGGAGCTGGAGCGGATCCTCGGCGGCGACCTGTTCGACCGATCGGGCTACCGGCCGGTCCGGACCGCGCTCGGGGCGGCGATCTACACCGATGTCGAACGGCTGCTGACCCATGCCGAACATGTCCAGCGCCGCTCCAAGGGCGCGCTGCCGGATCTGGGGCCGCTCAGGATCGGCGCCGCCGACAGCTTCGCCGCCCGCATCCTGCCCAATCTGCTCGCCGCGCTCGCGCTGCGCCATCCCGGGCTGCAGGTCGACGTGACGGTCGATTTCAGCACGCGGCTGGAGCAATTGCTGCTCGACCGGGCGATCGACATCGCCTTCCTGTCGCAGCCGCGCGTGCACGAGCGCATCACGATCGCCCCGCTCTGGCCGATCGACCTCGTCTGGGTAATCGGCGAGCGCATGAAGTTCGAGGGTGAGACCGCGACCCCGGAAAGCCTGGTCGGCCTGCCGATCTTCACCAACGGGCCGCCCTCCGGCCTGTTCACCACCATCCACCTGTGGTTCGCCGCCCATGGCCTCAGGCCGCAGCGGCTGAACACCTGCAACCCGCTGACCGTGATCGCGCGGCTCGCCAGTGCCGGCACCGGCGCCGCGCTCCTCCCGCGCGAGATGATCGAACTGTCCGGCCCGGACCTGTCGCTCCGCGTCCTTGAGGCCGACCCGCCGATCCCCGCACACCATCTCTGCGCCATCTGGTGGGAGGGCGAGGCCTCGACCGAATACGCCTACCTCGCCCGCCTCGCCCAGGAGATCGCCGCGCAGGGCTGAGGGCTTTCGGGACGATCCAAACGTCCGTTGCGCTGCGTAGGGTCGCAGGTCTCACCGGCTTCGAAGCGAACGGATCGGAATTTGGGATGGTACGGCAGAGAAGACGGAGATCCATCGGCGGGACGGCCGACGCCTTCCCAGCGATCGGAGGGACGCAGAGTGGGCGCGCCTGGGGCCGCTCATCCCTCCGGCCATGTCGGACGGACGCCCACTCACGCGTTAGCAGGCTTTTGCGTCCGGCTCTCGGCCAAGAAATTCACTCACACCATCACCCGAATTTGTCGAACCACCTCTCTCTGACCGGGACGAGGCCGCGCCGAACGGGCTTGATCGTGATGCAGATGGAGAGGCTGACAGCGACCATCGCCCAGGACCAGAATTCTTCCCAGCCAGCGCAACTAAACCAGCGCCGATAAGCTAGATCGGAACATTATTCTAAGCCCCTGCAGTTGTTCAGGACGGGTGCGGCGGGGCGGGTGCGAAAGGTGGCTCTCCTCAGCGAAGAGATGCAGAAAGCACACCTTTACTATGTACATAACCGCCATTCAGGTGGCAACTCTCCTTGCTGAGCGGGCACCTTGGATGCCGGACACCTCAAAGTCCAGCATACGTGCGCGCGCCATCATCAAATCGATGTAGAAATCAGATAATGGTCCGTAGATCAGTATTCGAGAATAAATACCACTCGAACTACCATCAGAATCCACTACTTCTTTGGGTAAATTATTGTAAGACTCCATGCGCCTGAGTTATCATTTTAATTCGTAATACTCCCGTTCGCCTCATTAATACCGCAGTACAAACGCCCTGGCGAACGAAGCGTAACCATTCCACTCATGAAGTCCCCAACATAAAACGGCTTTTCGGACCCAATCCGGCAGATCAGTGAATACGGGGTCCCGCCCGGTAAAAGCAACTCTTGTTTGTTGAGATAGTACCCAACACCTTTTGGTGAAGCATATGCATTTGAAGCCCAGGCAACCATCCCATCAGCAACAAGATAAAACGTCTTGTCCGAAGGAATATCAATTCCAGTATCCACCCATGGTGTGGTCGCGCTAACTTGAATAGAGGACTTGAAATAAGACTCCCTGTTATCCGCAGCATAAGATTGAGAGCACCCCAAAGCGATTGCGATCATACATGCGGAAAATTTTAGAGTCACCATACAACCCTCCCATACTTCGCAATTTTATTATATTTCCCGCGCAAGCTTGGTCAAGAGGCGCTTGTTATCGAACTTTCAATCACCAAAGATGCGCCAGAGTGCGACGCCCTCCTTCGAATCGAAACTTATCGATGAGCGGTTCGCCAGATGAGCATACCGCCCATGGCGACGTGGATTATGGCGATGGAAACGTCGATGTGGCGTTCGTAGTCGCGCACCAGGCGTCGCCAGCGGTTCAACCAGCCGAAGCTGCGCTCGACCACCCAGCGACGCGGCAGGCCGGGGAAGTATGCCTTCTCCTCGTTGCGGCGGATGATCTCGAAGACGACGTCTAGATAGGCGGCCTTGTCCATCAGGTACGGCCGATCATAGACGCCATCGACGAAGAGGTGCTTGATCCAGGTCGGCGCTTGGGGAACGCGTTCGGGATCGCCTGCGCTCTGGCTCTGTCCGAGATGTCTCCGGAAGTCGGACGAACCATCAGGAGTGGCCCGTCGATATCGACCGCGATGTGCCGCCCCGCCGCCCCCGGCCCGCCCCGATCACGCCCCCGAATTGTCGCCCGGCCAGCCGGAGAAAATGCCCGGGCCGCGCTTGGCGATCTGGCCGCCGATGATCAGGCGCTGGATCTCGGAGGTGCCCTCCCAGATGCGGTCGACGCGGACGTCGCGGTTCAGGCGTTCGACCGGGTTCTCGCGCATGTAGCCGCGGCCGCCGAGGATCTGGACGGCCTTGTCGGTGACCCGGCCGGCCATCTCGGAGGCCTGCAGCTTGATGGCGCTGGCATGGGCGTGGGTGATCTTGCGGTCGATGCCGTGATCGATGCCCCAGGCGACGCGGTAGACGAGGCTCTTGGTGGCCATGATCTCCACGGCCATGTCGGCGAGCATGAAGTCGATCGCCTGGTGCTGGCGGATCGGCCTGCCGAAGGCGACGCGCCGGTTGGCCCAGCGGCTCGCCTCCTCGAAGGCCCGGGTCGCCGCGCCGATGCAGTTGGCGGCGATCTGCAGGCGGGCCTCGACGAACCATTCCTTGGTCAGGTCGAGCCCCTGCCCGATGCCGCCGAGGATGCGGTCGGCGCCGACCTCGACGCCCTCGAAGCGGAATTCCGGATGGCCGAACACATAGGTGTGGGTGAATTTCGGCTCGCGCTGGATGGTCAGGCCGGGCGTGTCCTTGTCGACCAGGAACAGGGTCGGCTTGTCCGGATCGCCGTCAACGAGGGCATGCACGATGACATAGTCGGCCTCGTCGCCCGTGGTGACGAACCATTTCTCGCCCGTGAGGCGGAAGCGGTCGCCGTGCCGCTCCGCGCGGGTGACGATGCGGCCGGTATCGGAGCCGGCATCGGGCTCGGTGATGGCGACGCAGGCGCGGCGGCGGCCGAGGCAGCTCGGCGTCAGGAAGTCTCGGATCTGGTCGGGCGAGCCGTCGCGCAGCGGCAGGGCCGGATGCCAGACGACGGCCCAGAGCGCACCGGTTGCCCGCCCCAGTTCCTCGTTGATGATCGTCTGTTCAAGCTGGGTGCAGCCCTGGCCGCCGACCTCGCGGGTGTGGTTGATGCCGTTGAGGCCGCTTTCGACCACGGCCGCGCGCAGCCGGTCCTTGGTGGCGCGCGGCAGGCTGCCGGTCAGCTCGAGTTCCAGTTCGTTCGGGAACAGCCAGGTCTCGGCGAAGGCGCGCGCCTTTTCCTTCCAGGCGAGTTCGGCGGCGCTGAGCGACAGGTCCATCAGTGACCTCCTGAGGCGGGAATGACGAGCCCGTCGACCGCCACGATGCCGGCGCCGCAGACGAGCGGATTGACGTCCATCTCGGCGACGAGACCATCGGTCTCAAGCGCGAGCACGGAGAAGCGGGCGAGAATGCCGGCGAGGTGGTCGAGGTCGACCGCCGGCCCGCCGCGATAGCCGTCGAGCAGCCGGCGGATGGCGAGCCGGTCGAGCAGGCGCCGCGCCGTCGCCGGGCCGAAGGGCGCCAACGCCGCCTGACGGTCGGCGAGGAGTTCGATCAGCACGCCGCCGGCGCCGACCGTGACGATCGGACCGAATTGCGGATCGCGCACGAGCCCGAGGCTGACCTCGACGCCGGGCGGGATCATGCGGGCGACCGTCGCGCGCGGCCCGAGCCGATTGGCGAGATCGGTCCAGGCGGCGCGCACCGCCGCCTCGTCCTTCAGGCCGAGCTTGACGCCGCCGGCATCGGACTTGTGCAGGATGCCGTCGACCGCCGTTTTAAGCACGACCGGATAGCCGATCCGTGCTGCCGCCGCGACCGCGTCGGCCTCGGTGGCGACGACCGCATTCTCGGCGACCGGGATGCCGTAGAGGGCGAGGATGTCGAGCGCGGCGCTTTCGTCGGCCGAGGCGGCGAGACGGGCGCTGACCCGGTCGCGGCGGTCGGCCGGCGTGCCGTCGAGGACCGGCGCGGGATCGGCCGGGCGGGCGAGGAAATCCCGGTAGGCGAGCGCGCCACGCACGGCGGCGAGCGCGTTGAGGGTGCCGTCGAGCACCGGCACGCCGGCCTCGGCGAGGCGCAGCGACAGGTCGCGATGGTTGACCTGCGTGTAGTTGGTCACGAAGGCGACCGGCTTCGTCGTCTTCGTCGCTGCCGCCATGGCGGCCGTGGCGAAGCCCTCGCTCAGATAGTAGTTGTCGCGAATATCGGCACAGAAGAGGCCGAGCGCGGCTTCGTCGTCGTCGATCAGGGCGGTCAGGCAGGCCTCGAACTGCGGCACGAAATCGGCGCCGGTGCCCCAGGCGTCGAGCGGATTGGCGGCCTCCAGGCCCGGATCGAGCCGGGTCGCGATCGCCGCCTTGGTCTCCGCAGCGATTTCCGCGAAGGCGACGCCGGCGCGATCGGCGAGATCGATGATCAGTTCGCGCTCGCCGCCGGAATCATGGATCGAGACCAGCTTGCCCGCAGCCGCGCGTCGGCCGGTCGACATCAGCATCAGCGTGCAGGCGAGTTCGTCGAGCGTCTCGACCCGGATGGCGCCGTGGCGGTCGAACAGGGCCTGGTAGCCGGTATCGTTGCCGGCCAGCGCGCCGGTATGGGTCAGCGCCGCCGCGGCCGCCGCCTCGGTGCGGCCGGCCTTCAGCACGACGACCGGCACGTTGCGGTCTGCCGCCTTGGCGAGCGCCGCCGCGAAGCCGTCCGGATCGCGCGCCGTCTCCATGAACAGGCCGATGACCTTCACCTCGGGGCGCGACAGGCAATAGTCCATGTAGTCGGCGATGCCGGTGACCAGCTCCTGGCCGGGCGAGATGGCGAGCGCGTAGCTGAGGCGCGGGTCGTTATGGGCGAGCGCGCCGAACACGCTGCCGGAATGGGCGATGAAGGCGATGCCGCCCGGCCGCCGCTCGCGCGGGCTTGGGAAGCCGCAGACCCAGGTCGCGTCGAGATCGTTGTAGTAGCCCATGCAGTTGCCACCGCAGATCGGCAGTCCGGCCTCGCGCGCCATGGCGGCGAGACGGGCGGCGAGCGGCGGGTCGCGGTCGCCTTCGAGATAGCCGGAGGCGAAGATCACCGCCGAACGGGCGCCGACCGCGATCGCCTCGGCAAGCGTCGCCTCGAGCCGGTCGTTGCGCACCGACAGCACAGCGAGATCGGGCGCCGCGGGCAGGTCGGCGAGCGTCGGCACGCAGGCGAAGCCCTCGATCTCCCGATAGTTGGGATTGACGCCCCAGACGGTGCCGGCAAAGCCGCCGCGCCGGTTGGTGCGCAGCATGTCGTGGCCGGGCGTGTTCGGCCGGCCGCTCGCGCCCACATAGGCGATCGAGCGCGGCGCCAGAAGCGGCGTCAGTCGATGGTCGGTCATGGCGGGTCCGGGAGGATGCGGGAACGGGTGGTGGTCTCGCGGGAGCCGTCTTGCGACGGCCCCCGCGAGATTGCAGGCCGGAAGGCGTCGGCGGCGCGGGCTGCCGGCCGGAGCGATCGGGCCCTGCGGGGATCGATCTGATCGTCGACGCAGGGGATTCTTGCTTGTCCGGCGATCAGGCGCGCCCGGCGATCAGCCGCCGAGCTGGAAGCGGTTCCAGTCGGCCTCGTATTTGGCCGAGTAGGCCGCCGCCTGCTCCTCGTCGAGGATCAGCATGTTCTTGGCATTCTCCGGCGCGGTGACCAGAATCTTGCGCTGCGCCTCGCTCGCCTTGGCCGAGGCCGAACCCAGCGCCGGTCCGTAGGTGCCGGCATCGAGCAGCCGCGACTGCGCCTCTTCCGAGATGGCGTAGTTGATCGCCTCCATGCAGGCCTTCAGATGCGGCGTGCCCTTCAGCACCACCCAGGCATTGCCCCAGGCGATGCCGTCCTCGTAGGTCATCGCGATCGGTGCCTTCTCCTTGATGCCGGCCAGGATGCGGCCGGACCAGGCCGAGGACATCGCCAGTTCGCCGCTCGACAGGAGCTGCGGCGGCTGGGCGCCGGCATTCCACCACACCTTCACATGCGGCTTGATCTCGCGCAGCTTGTCGAAGGCCAGCTTGATCTTGTCGTCGGTGACCGGGAACACGTCCTTGCGCGCCACGCCGGCGGCGAGCAGGGCGGCTTCGTAGTTGTAGTAGAACTGCTTGTAGAGGCCGCGGGCGCCCGGGAAGGCCTTCACGTCCCAGAAGTCCTTCCAGCTCTTCGGGCCCTTGTCGGCCGGGAAGGCGCTGGTGTTCCAGGCGATCACGGTGGCGCCGGTCGAGGTGAAGATGCCCTTCGGGGTCACCCAGCCCGGATCGAGCGCCTTGGCGTTGGGGATCAGCGACATGTCGAGCGGTTCGAGCAGGTCCTTGCCCTGGGTCACGAAGCGGCCGCCGACATCGACGATGTCCCATTCCGGTGCGCCGGCTTCGACCATCGACTTGATCTTGGCATAGTTGGTCGGCGAGGCATGCGCGATCTCGATGCCCTTGGCCTTGGCGAAGGGGTCGAGCAGCGCGGTCTTCTCCAGCTCGCTGAGCGCACCGCCCCACGAGCAGAAGGTCAATGGCCGGCCCTGCGCCGCGGCGCGCCCGGCGAGGAACGCCGGCCCGGCCGCCAGGCCGGCGGCACCGATGGACAGCAATCTGCGTCTCGTCAGCATTTCTACCTCCCGTTCAGGCGGCACCCGCCGCGTTGACCGATCTGGCGGTCGATACCGCCGGCGGCGAAGCCCCCGGCGATGCCAGCCGCATCCAACGTCTCCGGCGGCTTCTGCCGCTCTTCTCGGTTTCGTCCGGCCGAAGCCGGTCTCACGCGCCGGCGGCACCCGCCGGCTTGTCCGTTACGCGACCGGCGCCGCCCCTCCCGTCACGCCGCCTCCGCGGGTGGCAGGATCGAGACGGCGGCGGCGTCCCAGCCGATGGCGATGCGATCGCCGGCCGGCACCTCGCCGGCGAAGCGGCGCGACCAGACCTCGTGACCGCCGTCGAGGCGCAGACGCAGGGCGGTGATCTCGCCGAGATAGACCCGCTCGATCACGCCGGCCTCGATGCCGCCCGCCGTGGCGCGGATCGCCTCCGGCCGGATCAGCGCCGAGGCTGCGGCTCCGACCTCGAGCCCGGCCGCGGCGCGGCCCTCGATCTCTGCGGAAAGCCCCGGCACGGCGAGCCGAGCGCGGCCGTCCGCGATCGCCGCGACGCGGCCCTCGATCAGGTTGGATTCGCCCAGGAACCGCGCCACGAAGGTGTCGACTGGGCGCTCGTAGAGGTCCGCGCCCGAACCGATCTGCACGATCCGCCCGCCGCGCATGACCGCGATCCGGTCGGACATGACCAGCGCCTCCTCCTGGTCGTGCGTCACGTAGATGGAGGTGCGCGGCCGGGCGAGATGCAGGCGGCGGATCTCCAGCTGCACCTCCTTGCGCAGCTGGCGGTCGAGCGCGCCGAGCGGCTCGTCCATCAGCAGGATGGCCGGCTCGATCACCATGGCGCGGGCGAGCGCGACGCGCTGCTGCTGGCCGCCGGACAGCTGCCGGATGGCGCGCCCGCCATAGCCCTCCAGCCGGACGAGGCGCAGGGCCTCGTCGACCCGCCGCCGAAGCTCGGCGCGCGGCACGTTGCGCACCTTGAGCCCGTAGGCGACGTTCTCGGCAACCGTCATATGCGGGAAGAGCGCGTAGTTCTGGAACACCATGCCCATGTTGCGCAGGCGCGGCGGCGCGGCCGTCACGTCGCGCCCGTCGACGATCAGCCGACCCGCGCTCGGCTCCAGATAGCCGGCGCAGATGTTGAGCAGCGTCGTCTTGCCGGAGCCCGACGGGCCGAGCAGGGTCAGGAACTCGCCCTGCGGGATGGCGAGATCGGTCGGCAGCAGCGCGCGGACCGGGCCGAAATGGCGGGCGATGCCCTCGAAGCGGACCGTGCTCATGCGGCGGCCCTCCGCGTCATCAGCCGGCTGACCAGCGCGGCGAGCAGGGCGAGTGTCAGCATGATGGTCGCGGCGACGGCGACGAGCGGCGTGTATTCCACCCGGATCTCCTCCCAGATGCGCACCGGCAGGGTCTTCACCGTCGGCCCGGACAGGAAGATCGACAGGACGACCTCGTCGAACGAGGTCACGAAGGCGAAGACCGCGCCGCCGATGACGCCCGGCGCGATCAGCGGCAGCGTCACGGTGCGGAAGATGCGCCAGGGGCCGGCCCCGAGCCCGGCCGCGGCCTGCAGCAGGCGCCGGTCGAGCCCGCCGAGCGAGACGCCGACATTGAGCACCACATAGGGCAGCGCCAGCATGGTATGGGCGAGCACCAGGGCGGTCAGGGTTCCGACCAGTCCGGCCGCCCGCGCCATGGCATAGAGCGCCACCGCGATCACGATCACCGGCGTCACCACCGGGCCGAGGAACAGGGCGCCGAACAGCAGCTTCAGGCGCGGGCCGCAGCGGTCGATGCCGAGCGCGGCGGCGGTGCCGGCGACGGCCGCGACGACCGTGGTCAGGGCGGCAACCTGAAGGCTCGTCACCAGCGTGCGCCGCCAGCTCGCATCGGCCGCGAAGGCCGTCCACCAGCGCAGCGACCAGGCCTCGGGCGGCAGCTTGATGAAGCTCTGCGCGCTGAAGGCGGCCGGCACGACCGCCATGATCGGCAGCACCAGATAGGCCGCCGTCAGGGCGACGAAACCATAGAGCCAGACGCGCCCGCTCATCGATGCGCCTCCGCGATCGCGCGCACCGAGACGAAGCGCCCGGCCAGGCCGACGACGATCAGGGCGGCGACCATCAGGACCATCGAGGCGGCCGCCGCCAGCGGCCAGTCGAGCCGCTCGTTGACCAGGCTGTCGATCAGCATGGACAGCGTCATGCTGGCCGGCCCGCCGAGCAGCGCCGGAGTGATGAAGAAGCCGAGCGCGAGCAGGAATACGAAGGTCGCCGCCGTCGCCACACCGCGCATGGACAGCGGCAGCAGGACCGACAGGAAGGTGCGCAGCCGCGAGGCGCCGAGCCCCTCGCTCGCCCGGATCAGCGCCGGATCGATGCGCAGCACCGCGGCATAGATCGGCAGCACCGCATAGGGCAGCAGCACCTGGACCATGCCGATCAGCACGCCGGTGCGGTTGAAGAGCAGCGACAGCGGCTGGTCGATCAGGCCGGAGCCGACCAGGACGCGGTTGATCGGCCCGTTGCGCTCCAGAAGCAGCATCCACGAGAAGGTCCGGACCAGCACGCTGATCCAGAGCGGGAACAGCACGCAGGCGAACAAGAGCGTTCGCCAGGCGGGGCCGATCCGGGTCAGCGCGAAGGCGGTCGGATAGGCGATCGCGATCGCCACCGCCGTCACGGTCGCGGAGACCACGAAGGTGTTGACGAAGACATGGCGGTAGATCGGATCGCCGAGGACTTCGAGATAGGCGGCGAGCGGCCCGGCCTTGGCCTCGAAGCTCATGGCGAAGAGGCGGACGAGCGGAGCCAGAAAGACGACCGCGACGACGACCAGGGCCGGCGCCATCAGCGCCGCCGCCGCCCCCTTTCCGGTCCCGCCCGCGCCGCTCATTTGCCGAGATCCTTCAGGATCTCGCGCGCCGCATTGTGGCCGACCACCGCGCCGACGCCGCCGCCCGGATGGGCCGAGGCGCCGCATTGATAGAGCCCGGCGATCGGGCTGCGGTAGTCGGCGTAATGCGGCGCGGGCCGCGACCAGAACAGTTGGTCGATCTGCAGTTCGCCGTGGAAGATATGGCCGTGCGGCGAGCCGATGATCCGCTCGATGTCCGGCGGGGTCAGCACCTGCATGCCGATGATGCCGTCCGAGAAGCCGGGCGCATGCTCGTCGACCACGCGCAGCGCGTTGCGGACGAATTCGTCCTTGCGCGTCTCCCAGTCGCCCTCGGCGAGCTTGTAGGGGGCGTGGCCGCCGAACAGGTGGACGACATGCTTGCCGGGCGGCGCGACGGTCTTGTCGACGAAGCTCGGTGTCACCGGCGTGATGAAGGGATCGGCCGACCAGCGCCCGTATTTGGCGTCGTCATAGGCCTTCTCCAGATATTCAATGGTCGGTCCGATATGGGTGTAGCTCGGATATTCGAAGCCGCAGACGGCGGGATCGAAGGCCGTGTATTGCGGCAGCCGCTCGCAGGCGATGTTGATCTTGAAGGCGCCCGAATAGGTCCGGTAGCTCTCGACATCGCGCACGAATTCCGACGGCAGCGCGGATTTGGGCAGGAATTTCAGGAAGGTCAGCTTGGCGGAGACGTTGCTCGCCACGATGCCGGCCTCGTAGCGGGTGCCGTCGGCGAGCGTGACGCCGGTCGCCCGGCCGTTCGCCGTGTCGATCGCCACCACCTCGGCCTCGGTGCGGATCTCGAGCCCCTTCTCGCGCCCCGAGGCCGCGATCGCCTGGGTGATGGTGCCCATGCCGCCGCGCACGAAGCCCCAGCCGCCCGCGCCGGCATGCTCGCCCATGACGTGATGGGTGATCACGTAGGCGGAGCCCGGACTTTTTGGCCCGGCCAAAGTGCCGATGCCGCAATAGTAGGCCAGGACCGCCTTCACCTCGGAGGATTCGAACCACTCCGACAGGTAGTCGTCCGCACTCATCGTGAAGAGGTCGATCAGCCGGAACAGTTTGCCGCCGACTTTCCGGTATTTCCACAGGAACGAGGCGGTCTGCTTGAACGACTTCCAGTCCCGGCAGGTCGGATCGGGCGGGGTTTCCAGCAGGATCTTGCGGACGATCGCGACCGATTCCATCAGATATTTATCGAATTCCGGATAGATCTCGGCATCCTTGCGGGAGAAGCGCGCGAAGCTCTTCTGCGTCTTCTCCATGGAATCGCTGAACAGGATGTGATTGCCGCCCGGCAGCGGCCCGAACATGTCGGAGGCCGGCAGCACCTCGAAGCCGAAGCGCCGGAGTTCCAGATCGGCGATGACCTTCGGATGCAGCAGGCTCATCAGGTAGCTGAAGACCGAGAACTTGAAGCCGGGGATGATCTCCTCGGTCACCGCCGCGCCGCCGATGACCGGCCGGCGCTCCAAGACCAGCGTCTTCAGCCCGGCCCGGGCCAGATAGCTGGCGCAGGTCAGTCCGTTGTGTCCCGCGCCGATCACGATCGCGTCGTAGCGTGCCGCCATGTGAGACCGCTCCTTGTCCGGTTTACAAATTAAGGGCTTCCCCTTACTATTTTTGTCAAGCTAAAAAAACGAGACCAAATTTTTACCGAGAGAAAATTATGGAAGCCCACAGACTGCGCCGCGCCGGTCGCCCCGCGCCGGCCGAATCGCCGCCCGAAGCCGCCACCGCGGAGCCGTCCGAACGGCGGATCGGCGGCGAGATCCGGACGCTCAGGAAGGCGCGCGGCTACACGCTCGCGGTGCTGGCCGAGAAGTGCGGCGTGTCGGTCGGCTATCTGAGCCTCATCGAACGGGACATGTCGACGCCGTCGATCAACACCCTGCACGCGATCAGCCGCGCGCTCGGGGTGACCATCAGCTGGTTCTTCGATGCCGGCGAGGTGCCGCCGGAGGAACGCGACCTGGTCGTGCGCCGCAACCGCCGCCGCCGGCTCGACTACTCGGCCGGCATCGTCGACGAACTGCTCAGCCCGTCGCTGGCCGGGCAGCTGGAACTGCTCGCCAGCCGCTTCCCGCCCGGCTCGTCCTCCGGCGACGCGCCCTATACGCATACCGGCGAGGAGGCGGGCGTGGTCCTGCGCGGCTCGCTCGAACTGTGGATCGACGGCAAGATTTTCCTGCTCGAAGCCGGCGACAGCTTCGGCTTCCCGAGCCACCTGCCGCACCGCTACCGCAACCCCGGCAACGAGGAGGCGGAGGTGATCTGGGCGATCACGCCGCCGAGCTACTGAAAGGCGCATGACCGCCATGGCACTCCCGATTCCGGCCCGAAACGTCTGGGAGGAGACGGCCGTCCCCGCCCCGCGCCTGGCGCCGCTCCTCACCGACGGGGTTGCCGAGGTCCTGATCGTCGGCGGCGGCTATCTCGGCCTGACGGCCGCGCTGCACCTCGCCGAGGCCGGCACCGACGCGATTCTGCTCGATGCCGAGGCGCCCGGCTGGGGCGCGTCGGGCCGCAATGGCGGGCAGATCATTCCGGGCCTGAAATACGATCCGGGCGAGCTGGAGGCGATGTTCGGCGCGGAGACCGGCGCCCGCATCGCGCGCTTCGCCGGGGCGACGGCCGACGCTGTCTTCGGCCTCGTCGAACGCCACGGCCTCGCCTGCGAGGCCCGGCGCACGGCCTGGGTGCAGGCGCTCCATTCCGAGGCCGCACTCGAACGCGCCCAGCGCCGCGCCGCCGACTGGCAAGGGCGCGGTGCCCCGGTCGACCTCCTCGACCGCGCCGGCGTGGCCGCCATCGCCGGGACCGACATCTATCGCGGCGCCTTCGTCGACCGGCGCGCCGGCGCGTTGCAGCCGCTCTCCTATGCCCGCGAACTGGCGCGCGTCGCGCTCGCCCAGGGCGCGCGCCTGCATGCCGGCCAGCGCGTCACCGGCCTGGAGCGGCACGGCCTCGGCTGGACGGCGACCACCGCCTCGGGCCGCCGCATCCGGGCGCAGCGCGTGATCATCGCCACCAATGCCTATTCGGACCGCCTGGTGCCGGGCCTCGCCCCCTCGGTAGTGGCGGCCAACTCGCTGCAGATCGCCACCGCGCCGATCCCGCCCGCCCTGCGCCCGACGCTGCTGCCCGGCGGCGAGGTGCTGTCCGATACCCGCCGCATCATCCGCTACTGGCGGCTCGACCGCGACGGCCGGCTGCTGCTCGGCGGCCGCGGCCCCTATCGCGAGCCGGGGCCGGAGGCCGACTGGGCGCATATCGTGCGCGACCTGCGCAAGCTGTTCCCGGCGCTCGACGGCATCCCGGTCACCCATCGCTGGGGCGGCCGGGTCGCGATCCATCCCGACTTCATGCCGCGCCTGCACCGGCCGGAACCGGGACTGACCATCGCGATCGGCTGCCAGGGCCGCGGCATCGGCCTGCAGACGGCCATGGGCATCGAGTTGGCCCGGCTCGACCGCGACCCGCGCGCCGAGCCGATCCTGCCGCCGACGCCGATCCGGCCGATCCCGTTCCATGCCTTCAAGGCGCTCGGCGTCACCGCCACCATCACGCTCTATCGCGCGCTCGATCGCCTCGGCATCGGGTGATCCATTCCGGGAGGAAGACCCTTGAGCTATGAGACCATCGAGGTCGACATCCGCGGCCGCATCGCCGTCCTGACCTTCAACCGCCCGAAGGTGCTGAATGCCTTCGACGGCGTCCTGGTCGACGAGACCATGGCGGCCCTGAAGGCGCTCGGCGCCGACGACCGCATTCTGGCCATCGTGGTGCGCGGCAGCGGCCGGGCCTTCTCGGCCGGCTTCGACCTGAAGGCCGGCGCCGCCACGGCCGGCAGCCGCACCCTGCCGGACTGGCGGCGGATGCTGGAGGCCGATTTCGACTTCATCATGGGCTTCTGGGACTGCCCGAAGCCGACCATCGCGGCCGTACACGGCTACTGCATCGGCGGCGCCTTCGAACTGTCGCTGGCCTGCGACGTGACGGTGGCGGCCGCCTCGACGCGCTTCGGCGCCCCGGAGGTCAAGTTCGGCTCCGGCGCGGTCGCGCTGCTGCTGCCCTGGATCGCCGGCCCCAAGGCCGCCAAGGAACTGCTGCTGACCGGCGACGACCGGCTCGACGCTGCCCGCGCACTGGCGCTCGGCATCGTCAACCACGTGGTGCCGGACGGAGAGGAGTTCGACCGGGCGATCGCCATCGCCGAGAGCATGGCGGCGGCGGCCCCGGCGGCTGTGCGGCTGACCAAGCTCGCCATCAATCGCAGCTTCGACGCCATGGGGCTCCGGGCGGCGCTCGCCGCCGCGCTGGAGCTGGACATCTATATCGAGGGGTCGGGCGGCCCCGAACGGGCCGAATTCGACCGCATCCGCCGCGACCAGGGCCTCAAGGCCGCGCTGGAATGGCGCGACGCGCGCTCGGCCTCCTGAGGGCAGACACGGCAACGCCCGGCCGGCGCCCGAGGATCAGGCGCCGGCCGGGCGATCGTTGCAGCGCAGGATGATTCCCTCACGCGATGGCCGGATCGCGTGAGGGCTCGATCGTCGTGGCCGTCAGACGGTTTCCGGCGTCAGGTCCGGCAGCACGGCCTCGATGCGGTCGCGGTGACGCTCCAGACCCGCGGGCAGCTTCAAGGCCGTGCCGAGCGCGTCGGCGGCTTCGTCGACGGCAAAGCCGGGCTGATCGGTCGCGATCTCGAACAGGACCCCGCCCGGCTCGCGGAAATAGACCGAGCGGAAGTAGTTGCGGTCGCGCTGCTCGGTGGTGCGGATGCCGTGGTTCTCGGCGAGCCGCGCGACCATAGCCTCCTGCTCGGCATCGTCCGCCGCCCGGAAGGCGACGTGATGCACCGAGCCGCCACCCGGCCGGGCCGGCAGGAACCCGCCGACCGCCTTGAGATCGACGATGCCGCCCTGGACGGCCCCGGGCGCGATGGTGCGCGTCAGGTTGCCCTCCTGGCCGCCGGCCTCGAAGCCGAGCACGTCGGTCAGGATCGCGGCGGTCGGCTCGCTGCGATCCAGCAGCAGCGTCACGCCGTGGAAGCCGCGCAGGGCGTGTTCGGCCGGCACTTCCGAGCCGTCCCAGGCCGGTTCAGCCTCCGCGCCCGGCACGGCGACGAGCGCCAGGCGCATGCCGTCGGGATCGCGGAACGGCAGCACGGTCTCGCCGAAGCGCTTCTCCGGCGCCTCATGCGGCACGCCGGCCTCGATGAAGCGCTGCGTCCACCAGCCGAGCGAACGGGCCGGGATGCGGTAGGCGGTCTCCTGCGTCTCGCCGAGGCCGAGCCGGCCCGGCGCCACGTTGGCCCAGGGGAAGAAGGTCAGGATCGTGCCGGGTTGGCCGACCGTGTCGCCGAAATAGAAGTGATAGGTGCCGGGATCGTCGAAATTGACGGTCTTCTTGACCAGCCGCTGGCCGAGCACGCGCGTGTAGAAATCGAGATTGCGGCGCGCCGGGCCGGCGATGGCGGTGACGTGATGGATGCCGTGTGTCATGGCGGAACCTCCTCGACCCGGCCACAACCGGGTGCCTTGATGGCTCCACAGATAGGCATCCCCGGCCGTCTGCGCATGCCTTTTCGATTGCACCGATGCAATGCTAGGATCGCCGAATAGCAATTCCTATTGCGTCATGGAAAGCGTCGGAGCGCGGCCGTGCCGGACACCGCCAAGTCTCTCGCCTGGGACGATTTCCGCGTGATCAAGGCGATCGCCGAGGCGCGCGCCCTGCCGGCCGCGGCGGCGAGCCTCGGCATCGACCATTCCACGGTGTTCCGCCGGCTGAACCAGATCGAGCGGGTGCTCGGCCTGCGCCTGTTCGATCGCATCCGCACCGGCTACGCGGTCACGGCGGCGGGCGAGGAAGTCGTCGGGCTGGCCCTGCGCATGGACGAGGAGATCACGGCCCTGACGCGCCGGATCGCAGGGCGCGCGCCGGACCCGAGCGGCGAGTTGCGCGTCACCACCAACGATTCCCTGCTGATCCACCTGCTGACGCCGCTCTTCGCCGTGTTCCGCCGACGCTATCCGCGCATCCGGCTCGACATCGTCATCGGCAACCGGGCGCTCGATCTGTCGCGGCGCGATTCCGACGTCGCCATCCGGGCGACCGACCGCCCGCCCGAAACCCTGGTCGGGCGCCGGATCGGCCGGATCGCCTGGGCGCTCTATGGCAGGGCGCAGGATTTCCCCGAACCGGGACCGGTTGCCGCGGCGCGGCTTGCGGACCGCGACTGGGTCGCGCTCGGCGACGCGCTCGGCGCCATCGCGGCGGTGCGCCATGCCCGCGAGCAGGTGGCGCCGGAGCGCCTCGCCTGCCGCGTCGACAGCGTGCTCGGCCTCGCCGAGGCGGTCGAGGCGGGCCTCGGCATCGGCCACCTGCCCTGCTTCGTCGGCGACCTGCGGCCCGGTCTCCTCCGGCTCGGGCCGCCGATCGAGGCCTTCGCGACCGATCTTTGGCTCCTGACCCATCCCGACCTGCGCCACGCCGCCCGCATCCGGGCTTTCCTGGAGGTGATGGGCGCCGAACTGACCCGCTGCCGGCCGCTCCTGGAAGGCCATGCGGTTTCGCACGGGATCGCGGCGGACGCCGACCCGGCCTGATCGCAGGCAAGTTGCCCGGGCAAGCCGCCCGGGCACGCGCCCGCCGGGGCGGGCCCTCAGGACGGGACCTCCGGCGAACCTTCAAGGCCACGTGCAGGCGCTCCGACCGATCCGACGGTTGCCTCACCGTTACGGGTCCCGGCAGGTCGCTTATCTCGCCCACCATGTCGCCGGGATGCTGCCGCGTTCCCGCTTTCCGCCCGAAACTGTCACGAGCCGGCGACTGCGCGCCGTCGCGCCCGTCGCCCACGATCCCGCGTCCCCGGCCGCCGCCGACCGGCGGGCACCCGGGCCAATGCCCGCCCTCAAGGAGAGATGCGCCGATGCCGGTCGTCGAATTCATCCATGCGCTGTCCTTCGACGACCTGCCGCCGGCGGTCCGGTCGGCGGCGCAGCGCTGCCTGCTCGACCTGATCGGCGTGGCCGCGGCCGGCCGCAAGACCGATCTCGCCCGCATCGTGCTCAACCATGCCGTCCGCCAGTTCGGCCCGGGCGAGGGCCGCGGCGCGCGCCTGCTGTTCGACGGGCGCCGGGCCTCGGAGGTCGGCGCCGCCTTCGCGGGTGCTTCGCTGATCGACAGCTACGATGCCCATGACGGCCATGCCCTGACCAAGGGCCATGCCGGCGTCGCCATCCTGCCGGCCATCCTGGCCTATTGGGATGCCGGCGGCCTGACCATCGACGACCGCGAACTCCTGACCGCGATCGTGCTCGGCTACGAGATCGCGACCCGGGCCGGCATCGCCCTGCATGCCTCGGCCTGCGACTACCACACCTCCGGTGCCTGGAATGCGATCGCCTGCGCGGCCCTCGGCGCGCGCCTGCTCGGCCTCTCCAACGCGGCGACGCGCGAGGCGCTCGGCATCGCCGAGTATCACGGGCCGCGCAGCCAGATGATGCGCTGCATCGACTTCCCGACCATGGTCAAGGACGGCTCCGGCTGGGGCGCGCTCGCCGGCGTCTCGGCCGCCTTCCTGGCCGCCGACGGCTTCACCGGCGCCCCGGCGATCACCCTGGAGGCGTCCGAACAGGCCGCACTCTGGGCCGATCTCGGCCGGCGCTGGACGATCGAGGAGCAGTATTTCAAGCCCTATCCGGTCTGCCGCTGGGCGCAGCCGTCGATCGAGGCGGCGCGCGGCCTGATGCGGGAACACGGCCTCACCGGCGCGGATGTCGCCGATGTCGAGGTGCGCAGCTTCGCGGCAGCCATCCGGCTGGCCAGTGCTCGGCCCGCGACCACCGAAGAGGCCCAATACAGCCTGCCCTTCCCGCTCGCCTCAGCGATTCTGCGCGGCCGGGTCGGCGCCGACGAGATCGTCGGGGCCGGACTGACCGACGCGGCCGTGCTGGCGCTGTCCGAGCGCATCCGCCTCGTCGTCGATCCCGAAATCGAGGCCCGCTTTCCGGCCGAGCGCTTCGCCGTCGTCACCCTGACCACCCGCGACGGCCGGACCGTGACATCGCCCTGGACGGTCGCCCGCGGCGGCCCGCTCAATCCGCTCGACTCCACCGAGATCGTCGAGAAATACCGCAGTTCGACCGCCCATCTCGGCCCGGTCCGCGCGCATCTGATCGAGAACACCGTGCTGGCGCTCGGCACCGGCCTGGCCCACGCCGTCGACCACCTGCGCGACCTGGTGCTCGAGGCCGCCGACGCGCCGGCAACCCCGGCCAGGACCATCGTCGGGTAAAGGACCGATCCCCGATTTCCAGCGCGATCATCCGGTCCGGCCCCACCCCCCGCCTTCGGACCGGCGGTCCATCAGGGCACGCCAGTCCGCGGCCCTCATCCGCCCTTCGGGCACCTTCTCCCGGGGGGAGAAGGGGAAGGAGCCGGGGGTTCGGATCTGGGACTGTTTCGTATATTCCATCAACGGGTTATCCCCTTCTCCCTCCGGAGGGGGGAGAAGGTGGCCGAAGGCCGGATGAGGGGGTCGATGCCGCAGTCCGGCCCAAGGCTTCCGGTCAGGCCTCAAACCTCGCCCTCGGACCACCGCCCGCCCATCTCGAATGACGGTCAGATCAGCGACTGCGCCTTGAGGAAGCCGGTGGCGACGTCCTCGATGGTTTTCTTCTCGACGTCGACGGAGGCGTTGAGCTTGGCCATGGTGGCATCGTCGAGCTTGGCCGACAGGGCGTTCAGGATCTCGGCGAGCTTCGGGTTCTTGTCGAGCGTCTCCTTGCGGACGACCGGGGTCATCGCATAGGTCGGGAAGTAGCCCTTGTCGTCGGTCAGGATGACGAAGTTGAAGGCCGGCACCCGGCCGTCGGTGGCGAAGACGAGGCCGACCTCGACCTGGGCGTCGCGCAGGGCCTGATAGACGAGGCCGGTATCCATGCGAACCACGTTGTCGCGCCCGAACTCGAAGTCGTAGGTCTTCTGCAGCGGCGTCAGGCCGTCGGCGCGCGAATAGAATTCCGCGTTGCAGCCGAACTTGTAGCCGGCGCCGCCCTTGACCTTGGCGGCCAGGTCCGACAACGACTTGATGCCCTTGGTGGCCGCGTCGTCCTTGCGCATGGCGAGCGCGTAGGTGTTGTTGGCCTTGGACGGCTGCAGCCAGACCAGGCCCTTGGCGGCGTCGAGTTCCTTGACCTTGGCGTAGGTCTGGGCGGCGTCGAGCTTGTCGGTGACCTTGTTGAAGTTGATCAGCGAGGTGCCGGTATATTCCCAATAGAGGTCGATCTGGCCGGCCTCCTGGGCCTGGCGCAGCGGCGCTGTGCCGAGGCCGGCGCGCTTGTCGACCGTGAAGCCCTTGGCGCGCAGGAGCTGCGTCGTCATCTCCGACATGATCTGCTGCTCGGTGAAGTTCTTGCCGCCGACCACCACGGTCTGGGCGGCGGCATCGCGCGGCACGGCCAGGACGGCGAGCGCGGCGCAGGCGAAGGCGAGAAGGCTGCGTTTCAGCATGGTCGGGTCTCCGGTTGCTCTTGCGGACGGCGGCGCTGCCGCGGTTTCTCTTTCGGGCGGCAGAGCCGCCTCAGTTGCGGTTCTTGAGCGGGATCAGCGCAGCGGGTTGACGCCCCTCGGCACGAACCAGAACTGGATCTGGCCGATCAGGAAATCGACGGCGACGGCGAGAAGCGCCGTCGGGATCGCCCCGGCCAGCAGCATCCCGGGCTCCATCAGATCGATGCCGGTGAAGATCAGCTCGCCGAGCCCGCCGGCCCCGATCAGGAAGGCCAGCGGAACGGTGCCGATATTGATGGCGAGCGCGGTGCGGATGCCGGCCAGGATGACGAAGACGGCATTGGGCAGCTCGACCCGGCGCAGGATCTGGCCCGGCGTCATGCCCATGCCACGCGCCGCATCGACCAGCGGCGCCGGCACGGCGTTGAGGCCGGCGACGGTGTTGAGCAGAACCGGCAGCAGCGTCAGCACGAACAGCGCGAACACCGCCGGTGGCGCGCCGATGCCGAGTACCGACATGGCCAGCGCGATCAGCGCGAGCGTCGGGATGGTGGTGCCCAGATTGACGATCTGGGTGACGATCCCGGCGACGGAGGCGAAGCGTTCGCGCGTCAGCAGGATGCCGAGCGGCACGCCGACCGCGATCGCCATCGCGCCGGAGATCGCCGCCAGCACCAGATGCTGGCGGGCGAGATAGATCACGTCGCCACGATGCTGCAGGATCGACGGCAGCGTGCCGCGCGCCTGCAGCCAGGCGCCGAGCGCGAAGACCCCGGCCACGAAGGCGAAGCGCGCCAGACCGCCGAGCCCGCCCGCGCGCATGTCACCGCTCTCCCGAGGTCGCGCCGAGCATGCGCGTGATGCCGGTCTGGGTGACGTAGCCGCGATAGAAGCCGTCGTCGTCGACGCAGGCGAGCCAGGTCACGCCGTGGGTGAACATCTGCGAGACGGCGGCGCGCAGGTCGTCCTTGACGTTGACGACGCCGGGCAGCGGCTCCTGGTGCTCGCCGACCAGCCCCTTCGCCTGACGGACCGCATCGAGCCGCACCACGCCGCGCGCGCGGCCCTGCGGCCCGACCATCACGATGGCGACATGGCCGTGCTCCTGCATCCGGCCGACGGCGGTGTCGAGCGTGTCCTCGGCAGTGACGCGCGGCGGGTCGGCCATCATCGCCTCGGCGACCCGGATCAGGCGCAGCCGCTTCAAGGTGCGGTCGGTGCCGACGAACTCGGCCACGAAGGCGTCGATCGGATGGGCGAGCAGGCGGTCGGGCGAGTCGTACTGGATCAGCCGGCCATCGCGGAAGATGGCGATGCGCGTCGCCATCTTGACCGCCTCGTCGATGTCGTGACTGACGAAGACGACGGTCTTCTTGAGCTCCGCCTGGAGCTTCATGAACTCGTCCTGGATCACCTCGCGGTTGATCGGGTCGATCGCCCCGAAGGGCTCGTCCATCAGGAGCACGGGCGGATCGGCGGCGAGCGCCCGGACGACGCCGACACGCTGCGCCTGGCCGCCGGAGAGTTCCTTCGGATAGCGCTTCAGGAAGATGCCGGGATCGAGATTGACCAGATCGAGCAGTTCGGCCGCGCGCTTGCGCGATTTCGCCCGCGGCCAGCCGAGGAGATCGGGGACGACACAGATATTGTCCTCGACCGTCATGTTCGGGAACAGGCCGATCTGCTGGATGACATAGCCGATCGAGCGGCGCAGCGAGACCTGGTCGACCGTGGCGGTGTCGCGTCCGTCGACCAGGATGCGGCCGGAGGTCGGCTCGATCAGCCGGTTGATCATGCGCATGGTGGTGGTCTTGCCGCAGCCGGACGGGCCGAGCAGCACGCAGACCGCGCCCGCCGGGACGTCCATATCGACCCGGTCGACCGCGGTCACGGGGCCGAATTGCTTGGAGACCTGTTCCAGTCGGATCATCGCGGCCTCAATCCCGGGGAGGTCATCAGCCGCTGCGCGCCGAGCAGCGCCAGATCGGCCAGGATCGCCAGCAGGCTGACGGCCATCGCCCCAGTCAGGAGCTGACGGATGTCGGTCTGCGAGATGCCGCGCGAGATGAAGGTGCCGAGCCCGCCGGCGCCGATATAGGTCGCGATGGCGGCGATCGCGATGTTCAGCACGACGGCGTTGCGGATGCCGTTGACGATCACCGGCAGGGCGACGGGGATCTCGACCCGGCGCAGGCGGTCGAAGGTGGTCATGCCCATGCCGCGCGCCGCCTCGCGCAGCGCCGGGTCGACATTCATGATCGCCGTGTAGGTGTTGCGGATGATCGGCAGCTGCGCATAGAGGATCAGCGCGATCACCGCCGGCAGATAGCCGATGCCCTGCCCGATCGTCGACAGGATCGGGATCAGGATGCCGAACAGCGCGATCGACGGGATGGTCATCACGACCGCGGCGACATAGAGCACGCGGTCGGCGGCGGTGCGGCTTTGCGTGATGGCGATGCCGATCGGCACGCCGGTCGCGATCGCCACCCCGACCGAGACGGCGACCAGCGAGACGTGCTCGAGCATGCGCTGCCCGATCACCGGCAGGTTCGCCAGGATGAAGGCGAACGTCTCCATGCTGGAGCCCCCCGAAATCCGCTGTTTCCGGGGAGAAGTGTCAGTCAGCCGGCACGGCGCGGGCGTCAGAGAAACGACACGAGGGGCCAGAAATTCGACCTCAGGGATGAGGGCCCGGCGGGGGTGCCCCGTCGTCGCGGGCCTGTCGGGCCGAGCGCATCTCCGACGGGCGCTCGCCGTGGATGCGCTTGAACCAATGGCTGAAATGCGAGGCCGAGGTGAAGCCGGTGGCGACCGCGATCTCGAAGATCGGGCGCTCGCTGTAGAGCAGCAGTTCGCGGGCGCGGTCGAGCCGGAGCGCGAGATAGTAGCGGGTCGGCGTCATCTCGCAGTAGCGCAGGAACAGCCGCTCCAACTGGCGCGCCGTGACGCCGGCCCGGCGGGCGATGGCCGGGATGGCCAGCATGTCCTCGGTATGGTCGTTCATCAGCGTCACCGCCGTTCGCAGCGGGGCCGGCAGGCCGGCGAGCCGCTCCAGCCGCCCGCCATGCTGGTTGTCGCGCTCGTTGCGGATGCGCTCGTGATGGAACTGGTTGGCCACCCGGCGGGCGAGATCGGCGCCGTGGCGCTGCTGGATCAGATGCAGCATCAGGTCCATGGCGGCGGCACCGCCCGAGCAGGTCAGCCGGTCACGGTCGATCTCGTAGATCTTGTCGGTGCAGTCGAGATGCGGGAACTCCTCCTGGAAGGCCGGACGGTTCTCCCAGTGGATGGTGCAGCGGTAGCCGTCGAGGAGCCCGGCGCGGGCGAGCAGATAGGAGCCGGTCGAGAGCGAGCCGATCGTAATGCCGGTGCGCGCCGCCTTGCGGAGTAGCGCCAGATAGGCGCGCTCGTCCTCCAGCTGGATGCGCAGGCCGCCGCAGACGAACAGCATGTCGGGATCGGGCTGGATCTGCTCGGCCGGTTCGCTCGGCAGCGGGATGCCGTTCGAGGCCGAAATCGGCCGGCCGCCGAGGCTGATCAGCCGCCAGCGCCAAGCCTCCCGCCCGAGCAGCCGGTTGGCCGAGCGCAGCGGCTCGATCGCCGAGGCGAGGCTCATCATCGCGACGCCCTCGACCAGCAGGAGGGCGATCACTTTCGTGTCGGTGTCGGCGGCCATCGTTCCCCACCCATGTCCATGGCGTGCGGACAATCTATCAGAAATTCGACACCGACACCAGAAATACGACCGATCCGGGCGTTCTAGGAAGCGGCCCCCGCCCGCTGCGCGAAAGCCTCCGCCGACAGCCAGCCGAGCCGTTCGCGCCAGTCCGGCTCCAGCGTGGCGAAGCGGTCAAGGCGGAAGGTCGACAGATCGGCGAAGCTGCAGGCACGCTCGACGACGAGGTCGCGGATCGCCCGGCCGCTCGCCGGCGACAGGCCGAAGCCGACGCTCGACAGGGTCGCGACGACCACATTGTCGACCTCGGGCAGCCGGTCGATGATCGGGCGGCCGTCGGGGGTGTTCTCGATCACGCCTGCCCAGGAGCGGATCACGCGCGCATGGGCGGCCTTGGGCAGCAGTTCGGCCACGCGCCGGGCGATGTTGCCGGCGAGCGGCGTCGAGGGCTTGGCCGGCGCGCCCTCAACCGGCAGGTCGAGCCACTCATGCGGGCCGCCGCCATAGGCGAGATTGCCGCGCAGCGTCTGGCGGCCGTAGAGACCGTTGCCGTCGACGCCGCCGAGCGGCATCAGCGGCAGGGCCTCGGTGACGATCATCTCGGCCCGGGCGACCGCGAGCGGAATGTCGGCGCCGAGCAGCGCGGCGAGCCGGCCGGTATGCGGCCCGGCCGCGATCACGACCCGGTCGCAGGCGATCGCGCCCCGGTCGGTCTCCACCGCGACGACCCGTCCGCCCGCCCGGCGGAAACCGGTGACGGCGCAGTTCTGCAGCAGCATGCCGCCGTGATCCTGCATCGCCCAGGCATAGCCCTGCAGGGTTCGGTGCGGATTGGCATGGCCGCCGAAGGCATAATAGTAGCCGCCGACGATGCCGTCGCCGGCGAGCGGCACCAGCTCCTGCGCCTGACGGGCGTCGAGCACTTCGGAGCGGAAGCCCTGCGCGGCGGCGTTGTCGAGCGCGCGCCCGTAGAGCACCATCTGTTCGTCGCTGCGTGCCAGGCGGACGCGGTTGGGGCGGAACTCGGTCGGATAGCCGAGCAGGTCGTCCATCAACGGCCAGAGCCGCTGCTCTTCCCGGAACAGCGGCGAGTGATGGTGCGAGCAGCCGCCGCCGTTGCGGCCCGAGGCCTCGGCGCCGAGCGTGCCCTTCTCAACCACGACCACGTCGACGCCGTCGCGCGCGAGCCACCAGCCGGCTGACAGACCCGTGACGCCGCCGCCGATGACCACCACGGCGGCCTTGCGGATGTCCTCCATGGCGCCCCTCATTCGCTGACCTGCGGACCGGCCGCATCGTCGCCGACCCGGAATTGCGGCGGAACCTCCCAGAAGGGCCGCCACTGGCCCTTCATGCCGAACCAGCTGTCCCAATGCGCCGCCTGATCGGGGTGCTCCGGCAGGCTGCCGAGCACGGCCAGCGACAGCGGGCGCACCGGCGCGCGATGATTGGCCAGCCGGATGCGATCGAGCGGCACGGCCCCGCCGATCGCCAGCAGCGCGGCGACCTGCTCGCGGCAGCGGCGCCCCTGGCACGGCCCCATGCCGGCGCGCGTCAGACGCTTGACCTGGTCGGGATCCGGCGGGCCGTCACCGAGCAGGGCAGCAAGCGATCGGTCGTTGCGGGCATCCGCTGCGGCCTCGAGATAGCGTGGCGGACGGACCTCCAGGATCTCCCGGGCGGTGACCTCCTCGCATTGGCAGACCGTGCAGTCGCGCACGGCATGCACGACGTTCGCCGCCACCCAGGCGATGCGGTAGGCGGAGGGATCGGTCTCGGGCGCCTCCGGCCCGGATGCGTGTGCCACCGGCGCGACCGTGGTGCCCAGGCCGGCGGCCGTGGCGCCCAGACCGGTGGCCATGCCGCCCAGACCGGCGACCGCGGCCCGCGCGGCGCGACGGCCCTCGGCCCGCGCGATCTCGGGATCGCGCGCCTTGGCGGGCCAGACGCCGGCGCAGTCGCCGACCGCATGGATGTCCGCGATCGAGGTCCGCTGGTCGGCATCGACGACCGGCACATGGCCGCCGCGGGCGGGATCGAAGCCGATCCGGCACCCGGCCGCGTCGAGCAGGTCGACGACCGGCACCGCCGCGACGGCCAGCACGGCGCCGTCGCAGGCGATGGTGCGCGCGGGTCCCGCATCGGCGCCGGTGGCGTCGACCGGAACCACCGTCACCGAGGCGACCCGATCGCTGCCCTCCGCACGGCGGACGGCATGGCCGGCCAGGATTTCCGTGCCGCCGGCGGCGAGTGCGGCGACGAGATCGGGCGCCCCGACCGGCGCGGCCGCGCAGTCGACCACCGCCGCGATTTCGACGCCGGCCGCCCGCAGGTCGAGCGCGGCGACCAGCGCCTCCGACGTGGACCCGAGCCAGACGACGCGGCGCGGCGCCAGCGCCTGGTAGCGCCGGGCCAGCGTCAGCGCCGCCGTCGCGCCGACGACGCCGGGCAGTTCCCAGCCCGGAAAGGCGAGGCCCATGTCGCGCCGCCCGGCCGCCACGATCACCTTCCTGGCCCCGATCAGATGCGCGGCGCCGTCGGCCGCGACGCCGACCAGCGTGCCGGGTAGCCAGGCGAGCCCCGGTCCGTTGGCATAGAGCCCCCAGGCCGCCGTGCCGAGGCGGACATCGACGCCGGCCTCGACCGCGGCCTCGATCTCCGGCGTGGCGGCCAGTACCGCCTCCATCATGGCGTTGCGATTGCGCACCGCGCCGGTCATGGCCTGGCCGAAATGCAGCGGCACCTCGTCGCCCATCACCTCCAGGCCGACCGGATGCTCGTCGACCAGGATGACGCCGATGCCGGCCTGGGCGGCCTCAATGGCGGCAGCGAGACCGGCCGGGCCGGCGCCGATGACCAGCAGATCGGTCGTCTCGGCGGGCGGCACAGCCTTGCCGGCGACGGATTTCGGATCGGGTCGGACGTCGGTCATCGGGTCATCGGGTCCGGATGAAGAGGAAGGCGGAGCAACAGCCAGGCGGCTCGGCTCACGGCTCGTCGTTGCCGATCGCCTGGCGGCGGGTCGTCACATAGGCGTCGAGTTCCTCGCGGATCGCCGGATCCATCGGCGGTTCCTCATATTCGGCGAGCGCCCGCTTCCAGATGTCGGTCGCCCGCTCGGTCGCGTCCTTGCCCCCGCCGATCTGCCAGTTCTCGTAGTTCTGCCAGTTGGAGACGAGCGGCCGGTAGAAGGCCGTCTCGTAGCGGCCCATGGTGTGCGGCGAGCCGAAGAAATGGCCGCCGGTCGGCACGCCCGCGATGGCGTCGAAGGCCAGTTCGCCGTCGTCGACCGGGACCGGCTTCAGGAATTCGATCATGTGCTGCAGCATCTCGATATCGAGCACCAGCTTCTCGAACGAGGCGGTCAGCCCGCCCTCCAGCCAGCCGGCGGCATGATAGAGCAGATTGGTGTGGCCGAGCACCGCGCCCCAGAGCGCCATCTCGGTCTCGTAGACCGCCTGGGCGTCGGCGGCATTGGAGGCATTGCCGTTGGTCGAGCGGTAGGGCAGCCGGTACCGGCGGGCGAACTGGCCGCCGATCACATTGGCCTTGGCATTTTCCGGCGTGCCGAAGGCCGGCGCGCCGGAACGCATGTCGACATTCGACGTGAAGGCGCCGTAGATCACCGGCGCACCGGGATTGACCAGCTGGGTCAGCACGATGCCGGCCAGCGCCTCGGCGTTCTGCTGCGCCAGCGCCCCGGCGAGCGAGACCGGCGCCATGGCGCCCATCAGCGTGAACGGCGTGATCACGGTCGCCTGGCCATGCTCCGCCATGGCCATCAGACCTTCCGACATGGCGTCGTCGAACCGGCGCGGGCTGTTGACCGAGATGATGGTCAGGACCGACGGATCGGTCTTCATCTGGTCGAGCGTCAGGCCGCGCGTGATCGCCATCATGCGGATGCCGTCGATCGCCCGGCCGGCACCGATCGCCGAGCAGTGATAGACGAGGTCGGACAGCGTCAGGTTGGCGCGATAGGTATCGAGATGGCGCGAATTGGCCGGCAGCTCGATCGGCGCGCAGACCTGGTTGCCGAGCAGGTGCAGCGTGTTGAAATGCTGCGCCAGCCGGGTGAAGTCGCAATAGTCGGCAAAATTGCCCGACCGCCGGCCGCGCTCGCGGTCGTGCACGTTGGGCGGCCCCGCGACGAGGCCGAAATTGATCACGTTGTCGCCGAAATAGACCTGCTTGTCCGGGTTGCGCGGCGTCAGCGTGAAGCGCGCCGGGGCGGTGGCGAGCGCCCGGTCGACGAGGCCGCGGTCGATGCGTACGGTCATGGTGGCGTGGTCGACCTTGGCGCCGGCCGCCTCGAAGATCGACAGCGCGCGCGGCGACATCATCTCGATGCCGAGCTCTTCCAGGATGCGCATCGAGGTCAGATGGATCGTCTCGACCTGGTCGGCGGACAGGATTTCCATCGGCGGATAGGGATTGACCACGCGCTGGGGCGGCAATTGCGGCAGCCTCGCCGGCCCCGTCTGACGCGCCCGTCCGCCCTCGCGACGCCGCCTCATCTCGTTCATGGAACCCGTCTCCTGCGGCCTCGGACCGAGGTCATGCGCGCAGTATCAGTCGCCAACGCACCGCGGGACCGCGGGATATGCGACCGCACCCCCCAGAAATGCGACATGAACGTCGCCGGCCGCCGACGGCCTCGCCATCCCGGCATGGCTCCCAAAAGGCGTTCGGTTCTGGTGCCGGACGCCGGTTCGACGCATAATACGACTTTCAAACCGGCCGGTTCGGGACGTAGCGGGTCCGGCCGGCCCCGAAAACCCGGAAAACACAGCCTCCCATGTACCAGGATCATGTCTCGAAGAGCGGCGGACCGGCTCCGGCCCGACCGAAAGCCGCGCCCGTCCCGCTCGCCCGCGGCCGCGAGTTCCTGTCCATTCCGGGTCCGACCAACGTGCCCGACGTGGTCCTGCAGGCGATGCATCGGCCGGCGGTCGACATTTATGCCGACGAATTGCTGGCGACGACCGGCCATTGCCTGGAAACCCTGAAGGCCGTGTTCCGGACGGAGGGCTCGACCTACATCTATATCGCCAACGGGCACGGCGCCTGGGAGGCCGCGCTGACCAACACGCTGTCGCGCGGCGACCATGTGCTGGTCCTGGAGAGCGGGCGCTTCGCGCGCGGCTGGGGCGACCAGGGCGAGTTCCTCGGGCTCACGATCGAGGTGCTGCCGGGCGACTGGCGCAAGGCGGTCGACCCGGCCGCCGTCGAGGCCCGGCTCAAGGCCGACACGCTGCATACGATCAAGGCCATCCTGGTCGTCCAGATCGACACCGCCTCGGGCGTGGTCAACGACATCCCGGCGATCCGGGCCGCGATCGACGCGGCCGGCCATCCGGCGCTGTTCATGGTCGACGGCATCGCCTCGGTCGGCTGCATGGAATACGAGATGGACCGCTGGGCGATCGACGTCTCGGTCACCTGCTCGCAGAAGGGGCTGATGATGACGCCCGGCCTGTCCTTCGTGGCCGCCAGCCCGAAGGCCAAGGCCGCGCACCGGACGGCCGGACTGCGCACCGCCTATTGGGACTGGTCGGCGCGCGACCTGCCCGAGAACTACCGGAAATTCTGCGGCACCGCGCCCGAGCACATGCTGTTCGGCCTGGAGGCTTCGCTCGGCCTGCTGTTCGAGGAAGGGTTGGAACGGGTCTGGGCCCGTCATCTCGGCCTGGCGTCGGCCGTCCAGGCGGCCGTGGCGGTCTGGGCGGAGGGCGGCGCGCTCGAGTTCAACGTGCTGGCCCCGGCCGAGCGGTCGCCGGCGGTGACGACCATCTTGACGCCCGGCTTCGATCCGCAGCGCCTGCGGGATTTCACGCGGCACAATGCCGGCGTCGTGCTCGGCTCCGGCATTGGCGATCTGACCGGCCGGGCCTTCCGCATTGCCCATATGGGCTATGCGAATGCGCCGATGGTGCTCGGCACGCTCGGGGCTACGGAAGTTGCACTGAAGACCCTCGGGATCCCGATCGGCGACGGCGGTGTGCAGGCGGCTCTGACCGCGCTGCAACGGCATTTCGGCACGCCGGCCTGAGGCGCCGAAAGCCGGGACGGAATCGGCGGCGCGGCACAGCGCCGCCGGCCGCGCCCCGGCACTTTTCTCCGATATCGCAAGGATGTGTCGCCGGACCGGGCATAGGTCCGGCCGGCGCGTGCGCGGCTGTCGTGCCAGTGCTGAATGGTGGGCCCGGCCGGATTCGAACCAGCAACCAGACCGTTATGAGCGGCCAGCTCTAACCGTTGAGCTACGGGCCCGGACCACACGGAATCGAGTCGCCGTGAGGCCGATTGCGACGGGTGGCTGAGTAGCACCCCGGGGCAGCGCGGACAAGCGCGCCCCATTCTGGTCACAGTCGCGAATATGGTGGCTTTCGCAAGTGAAGTGCAAAAGAGTGAGTAAGTGAATGATTTGTAATGCGTATCTGGCATTGCCGGCTGAGTTCCAGCCGGACCCGTTCCTGCCCTCGGGCCCAGATCGGCGCATTGCAGGTCGTCTCGAACTCCTCGTTTCCGGCGCCGATGGCGTCGGCGGCCCGACAAGTCGGGTCCTCTGTGGCGGACATGCAACAGCGCTGTCCACCCGCCGCCTCGTGCGGCCCCGGCGCCGCACCGGCGCCCCGCGTCACTGACGCCTCGGTTCCGGCCCCAGCCCGACGGGTCTTGCCCCGCCCGGTGCCGGACTTCGCATGACCAGCATCCGCCGTGCCGGCCCGACGCGCAGTCGGCCGCCACCGGACCCAGCACGACCGTCGGACCGCCTTACGGGCCGCACGCGGTCGCCCCCCAACCAGGAGACCAAAGGACACGGCATCGGGGCACGCGACCCCGCAACCAAACCTGGAGAACCAAACCATGATGAATTGCACAGTCTCGCCGCGCCTCACGCGTGGCACGCCCTTCGCTGCCGCCTTGCTGGGCCTCGGCCTCTCGGCAGTCACGGGCAACCCGGCGTCTGCCGAAGGTGTCGGCATCGCCTCCTTCTATGGCGGCCGCCTGCATGGCGGACCGACCGCCTCGGGCGAGCGCTTCAATCAGAACGCCATGACCGCCGCCCATCGCTCCTACCCGCTCGGATCGCGGGTCAAGGTGACCAATCTCAACAACGGCAAGACCGTGATGCTGCGGATCAACGATCGCGGACCCTACGTCCGTGGCCGCATCATCGACGTGAGCCGGGGCGCCGCCTCCCAGCTCGGCTTCATCGCCAGCGGCCTGGCCAAGGTCCGTGTCGAACGCGTTGGTGCCAACGCGGACGCCGCCGAGCCGGTCCGGATGGTCGAGCGCTAGACGCCATTCCCCTCCGGGTGCGGTCGCGCCGGACCAAGCCGTCCGGCTCATGAACAGCAGGCGCCCACCCGTGACGAACGATCAGGAAGCCGCCGGGGCCCATCGCTTCCGGCGGCTTCCGATTCGACAGCGCCGCCATCGGACGGTCGGCCGGGATCGCCGCCGTCGCCCTGCGCCGGAGCCGGCCGGTATTCGGGAACCGCAAACGGTCGGGAACGGTTGTCGACCCGCGCGCCTTGTTCTAACTCTTCACGGGCGACGGAACGTGAGGCGCGGGTGATCGATATCTGGTTGGTGGTCAAAGGCATCGGGATCGGCATCCTGTTCTCCGCGCCGATCGGCCCCGTCAACATCATGTGCATCCAGCTCGCCTTCCGGCGTGGCTTTCTGGCCGGTCTCGCCGCCGGCATCGGCGCCGTCTTCGCCGACGGCCTGTTCGCCGCACTGGCCGCCTACGGCTTCACCGCCACGGCCGCCTTCATCGCGGGCTATTCCTCGCTCTTCCAACTGGTCGGCGGCCTGGTGCTGATCGTCTTCGGCATCCGGATCATGCGCATGCACCCGCATCTGGCCGCCGGCGGCAGCGCGCGCGACGGCGTGCTCTCGACCGCTCTGACCTCGTTCGGCATGACGGTGACCAATCCGGCCACGGTGCTCGGCTTCATCGCCGTGTTCGGCTCTCTCGGCGATCTCGCCCCCGCGCCCGGCGACTATCTCGGCGCGACGCTGCTGGTGCTCGGCGTCCTCGCCGGGGGCTGCGGCTGGTGGTTCTTCGTCGCCTCGCTGGTCTCGGTGGTCCGAGACAAGCTGACCGATCGCGGCCTTGAGCGAATCAACCAGGGTGCCGGCGGCGTGCTGATTCTCTTCGGTGCGGCGATCCTCGCACGGCTGGCCTGGTCGGCACTCGGGCTCGCCTGACCGCGTTCGGCATTGCGGTTGGCGCGCCGGTTATTGCAGCGGGCGCACCAGGGTATATTCACCGGCCATGATCCGGTCGGAGAGACGCCCGGCCAGGGCCGCCACGGCGGCCTCGCCATAGTGCCCGACCAGCTCCGTCAGCACGGCAAACAGCGCCGCCTGGGTGACGATCTCGTATTCGATCCCCTCCGCCTCGGCCTCCGCCATGGCATCGGCCACGATCTCGTAGGCCGCGCGCTTCTTGTCGGCGACTGTCGTTTCGACCTCGTCGGCCTTCCGCTCGTCGAGCATGATGTCGTCCCATCCAGGGCGCGTCCTGCGCCCGGTCCTATCCCCGACGGAATTGGTAGCATGGCGAAATTTCCATGGCGCGGTTAACCTCACGCCAACGTTAACGAGTATTAAAGTTTCTCAAGGAATGGTTAATTTCGGTTGATAAACTCGGCAGGTCACAGCTCGGCGGCCCCCGTCAAGGCCGGCCGTAGCGCGAGACGATGTCCCGCGTCAGGCGTCCCCCTTCGGCCAGATAGCGGTCAATGATCTCGATCGCCGCCGGGGTGCAGGTTCGGTGGATTTCGGCCAGCGAGCGGTAGCTCTGATTGAAGCGCTCGACCAGCCGTTTGCGGTCTTCCGGGGTCGGATCCTGGGCCTGGATCAGGGCCGACATCTTCTGCCGCCAGATCTGACCGTCCGGCGCGCCGCACAGCGGTCGCAGGTGATGCAGACCGCCCAGGATCTCGGCCAGTCGCATCAGCGATTCGGCATAGGGCGGATCGCCCGGCAGGGCACGGGCCGGCACGGCGGCAAGGGACGATACGGCGAGACCCGCGGCCAGCATCAAGGCCAGCGCCCTCGGCGCCGGCCCCGGCGCGTCGCTCCCAACCGGCCGCGATCCCGTCATGCCGCGCCGCTCGAAACCGGATCCAAAACCGTCATGCCGCGCCGCTCCTGGGCTGCCCGTCTTGCGATTGCCCTTCTAGCCGATTTTCAAGGCGTCCCGCCACCGATCAGTCGGCGGGTGGCGAGAATGTAGGGCACCGTGCCCGGCACCATCGCAAGGCTGTCGAAATCGGCCGGCGCGAACCAGGCCGCCACCTCGGCGTCGTCGCCGGCAACCGGCTCGCCGGAGATCCATTCGGCGCCGTAGACAGCGAGCACGACATGGCTGGCCGGACGACCGTCGCGGGCCGGCCAGATCATCTCGCGCAGGTCGGACAGCGGCGTCAGCCGGCATTCCACACCGGTTTCCTCGCGCACCTCGCGCAGCGCAGCCTCGGCCAGCCGCTCGCCGAGCGCCACCTTGCCGCCGACCGGCGCCCACAATCCGCGTCCCGGATCGCGGCCGCGGCGGATCAGCAGAACCTTGTCGCCATGCCAGACGGAGACGCTGACGCCGAGAAGGGGGCGGTTGAGTTGGGCGAGAGTGTCCGTCGTGGATTCGGTCATGCGGCGAGGATAGGCAAGGCGGCGGCGCCTGTCGCGCTCCGGACCGCCCGTCACGGAAAGAGTTCGTCGACCGAATTCTGGGCGGCATCGACATCCAGGTCGGCCTCGCGCAGCGCGCCGGCGCCGTTGACGATGGCGGACGTACGCGCGATCAGCGGCTGCAGATACTCGCGCTGCTGACGGTGCAGTTCCGCCGCCATGGCGGGATCCGAAGGATTGCCCGACAGCACCAGGTGGCGGGTCTCCAACATGGCGGTGTCGAGTTCGCTGACCGCGGCGTCGAAGGCGCGGCGGACCAGCGGATCGGCGCGGCGATAGGCCGAGATCGCCAGATCGCGCTCGCGGAAATGCGAATGGGAAAAATAATCCTCGTAGGCGATCGGCTGCCAGGCCTCGATTTCCGCGGCGCATTCCGGCATCGCCGGGAGGATGTCCAGCAGCATCACCGCGTTGTTGTAGTGGTTGAGATAGTCGGTTGCGAGACGTGTCGTCGGGTTGATGTTGGCAGCGGCGAGCTTTTCGGGGCTGAGACGGTCTCGATCGACGTCGTCGCTCTCCATCAATGCCGCTTGCATGTCCCCAACCCCCGCGCCTTTCCGGCCTTCCGACGACTATGGCCCGCAATGTTTCCAATTTTCTTAACCAGACGCAGCGTCATCGATGGTCAAGCCGTCCGGAAACGCTGTGGTTCCGGCAAACACCCCCTCCGGCGTTCAATCGGTCCGTCCTCTCCTGCAAGGCTCTTCGGAACACGGAGTTTCCCGGCAAATTGGCGCACGGCGCGCGCCGTCCGCATTTGCGGGTTAGACTGACCGTCGAAGGAGATCTGACATGTGCGGACGCTTCGTCCTGACCGCCACGCCCGAGGAAGTGCGCGCGCTGTTCCGCTATGCCGAGCAGCCGAACTTTCCGCCGCGCTTCAACATCGCGCCGACGCAGCCGATCGCGATCGTGACCGGGCCCGGGGCGGCGCCGAAATTCCTGCTCGCCCGCTGGGGCTTCCTGCCCGGCTGGGTGGCCGATCCGAAGGCCTTCTCGCTGATCATCAATGCCCGCGCCGAGACGGCCGCGACCAAGCCGTCGTTCCGGGCCGCCATGCGCCACCGGCGCTGCCTCGTCCCGGCCAGCGGCTTCTACGAGTGGCGGCGCACGCCGGCCGGCAAGCAGCCCTTCTTCATCCGCCCGCGCCATGGCGGACTGACCGCCTTTGCGGGGCTGTGGGAGACCTGGTCGTCGAAGGACGGCTCGGAGATCGACACCGCCTGCATCCTGACCGTGCCGGCCAACCGCGCCATCGCGGCGATCCACGACCGCATGCCGGCCGTGGTCGGGCCGCAGCATCATGCCGCCTGGATCGACACGATGCATGTCGACGTGGCCGAGGCGATGCGCCTGATCGCCCCGGTCGCCGACGACTATTTCGAGGCCGTGCCGGTCTCCGAGCGGGTCAACAAGGTCGTCAACGACGACGAGCGTCTGCTGTTGCCGCTGACCGAACCCCTGCTGCCGCCGGCCGCGCCGCCCCATGAGACCGCCGCAGAGGCGCGGGAACGGACGCAGGCACCGGATCCGGCCGGGCCGGCCGGCGTGCCGAAACCGGCCCGGCGGGCCGCGCCCCGCAAGAAGGCCGCCGGCGGCAAGGCCGCGGGCGGCCAGCTCGATCTCCTGTAGAGCCGCCGGGCGCCGTCACACCACCTTGCCGGGGTTGAGGATTCCCGCCGGATCGAGGGTCGCCTTGAGACGGCGCATCAGCATCATCTCGACCGGACTGCGCACGCCGGCGAGCATCTCCCGCTTCATGCGGCCGACGCCATGCTCGGCCGCGATCGAGCCGCCGAGTTCGGTGACGATCCCGTGGACGACCGCGTTCATCGCCTCCCAGCCGGCCAGGAAAGCCGCCTTGTCGGCACCGACCGGCTGGCTGACGTTGAAGTGGATGTTGCCGTCGCCGAGATGGCCAAACGGGACCGGCCGGCAGCCGGGAACCAGCCGCTCGACGGCCTCGGTCGCGCGGGTGAGGAACTCCGGCAGGGCGGAAAGCGGCAGCGACACGTCGTGCTTGATCGAGCCGCCCTCGTGCTTCTGCACCTCCGACATGCCGTGGCGCATGCGCCAGAAGTCCTTCGCCTGGGCGACCGACTGGGCGATGGTCGCATCCTCGATCAGACCGGCGGCAAGCCCGTCCTCCAGGACCGCCTCCATCAGGGCGTGCGCTTCCGCCGGACCGGTGCCGACCGAGACCTCGACGAGGAGATACCAGGGCGCTGGGGTCGACAGCGGATCCCGGCTGCCCGGCTGATGGCGGAGGCAGAATTCGACCAGCTGGCGCGGCATGATCTCGAAAGCGGTCAATTGAGCGCCGGCGCGGGTCTTGGCGAGCCCGAGAGCGGCGAGCGCGTCGGCCGGCGTTGCGACCCCGGCGACCGCCACCTCCTGCGCCTTCGGCTTCGCCCAGAGCTTCAGGACCGCTGCGGTGATCACGCCGAGCGTGCCCTCGGTGCCGAGGAAGAGCTGCTTCAGGTCGTAGCCGGCATTGTCCTTGCGCAGCGCCCGCAAGCCCTCGACGATCTCGCCGGTCGGCAGCACCACCTCCAGGCCGAGCACCATGTCGCGCGCATTGCCGTAGGCGAGCACCGCGGTGCCGCCGGCATTGGAGGAGAGATTGCCGCCGATGGTGCAACTGCCCTGGCTGCCGAGCGTCAGGGGAAACAGGCGGTCGGCCGCATCGGCGGCGTCGTGGATGCGATCGAGGATCACGCCGGCTTCGGCCGTCATGGTGCTGGCCGCCGGATCGACGGCGCGGATGCGGTCGAGCCGGCCGAGCGAAAGCACGATCTCGGTCCCGCTCTCGTCGGGAACCTGTCCGCCGACCAGGCCGGTATTGCCGCCCTGCGGCACGATCGGTGTGCCGGTCTCGCTGGCGAGCTTCAGGATCGCCGCCACCTCGGCCGTGGAGCCGGGCCGCAGCACCATGGGAGAGGCGCCCTCGTAGCGATCGCGCCATTCGATCAGGTAGGGACGGGTCACATCAGGAGCCGTCAGGGCATGGCGCCCGCCGACGATGGCGGCGAAACGGGCAAGCAGGTCGGAGGACGGCGGTGCGGGACGGCTCGGCATGAGCGGGGGTTCCGGTGGACCTCGTCCCTGCCCTTACCATTGCGGCGCGGCCGTGTAACCCGCTTCATCGCCAAGGCCGTCCCGGCCCGCGCCGAACGCCGGTCCGCCATTCCGTCCCGCCCCGCGGACCCGCCGGCCGTGAATGCCCAATTTGGGTCTCCGAACGGTCCGGATCGATTCCCGATGCGGTAGCAGGGTGAGCGCGGCTTCTTGCGGTGCAGGATAGGCTTGTGCCATAGGAGGCCGCTCTGGGCGCGTCTTGGGAAGCGCCCGCTCTGGATCGGGGCGGTGGAAATGGCAGATGCGACGGGTTTGATGGCGGGCAAGCGCGGCCTCGTGATGGGGATCGCGAACAACCGGTCGATCGCCTGGGGTATCGCCAAGGCGGCGGCCGCCGCCGGGGCCGAGATTGCGCTGACCTATCAAGGCGATGCGCTCCGCAAGCGGGTCGAGCCGCTGGCCGCCGAAATCGGCGCCAAGGTGGTCGGCCATTGCGATGTCACCGATGCGGCGACGATCGACGCGGTCTTCGCCGAGGTCGAACGGCTGTGGGGCAAGATCGACTTCATCGTGCATGCGATCGCCTTTTCCGACAAGGATCAGCTGACCGGTCGTTATGTCGATACGACCGAAGATAATTTCGCCAAGACCATGCTGATCTCCGTCTACAGCTTCACGGCGGTCGCGCAGCGCGCCGAAAAGCTGATGACCGACGGCGGCTCGATGCTGACGCTGACCTATTACGGCGCCGAGAAGGTGATGCCGCACTACAACGTGATGGGCGTCGCCAAGGCCGCCCTGGAGGCGTCTGTGCGCTATCTCGCAGTCGATCTCGGCAGCCGCGCGATCCGCGTCAACGCCATCTCGGCCGGCCCGATCAAGACCCTGGCGGCGTCCGGAATCGGCGACTTCCGCTACATCCTGCGCTGGAACGAATACAACGCGCCGTTGAAGCGGACCGTGACCATCGAGGAGGTCGGCGATACCGGCCTGTTCCTGCTGTCCGACCTGTCGCGCGGCGTCACGGGCGAAATCACCCATGTCGACGCCGGCTACCACGTCGTGGGCATGAAGGCGGTCGACGCGCCGGACATCTCGGTCGTCAAGGACTGACCCGACGGCGTAGCGGACGCCCCGCTCAGCCGGCCGCCCAGATCACCCCGTCCTCCGGATTGATCAGATCGTCGCTGCCCGAATGGGCGGCGACGACCTTGTTGCGGCCGGAGCGCTTGGCCCGGTAGAGCGCCCGGTCGGCCCGGTCGAAGAGATCGTCGATATCGAGCGATGGCGCCGGCGTGACCGCGATGCCGGCGCTGGCCGTCACGCGAAGATGCGGACAGGCCTCGAATTCGTGCCCTTCGATCGCGGCGAGCAGGCGCTCGGCTCTCGCCAGCGCATAGTCCGGCGCGGCATCCGGCAGGAAGACCACGAATTCCTCGCCGCCATGACGCGCCGCGACCTCGGCGTCGCGGACATGATCGGCCAGAATCCGGCCGACATCGGCCAGCACCAGATCGCCGACGACATGGCCGTGGGTATCGTTGACCGACTTGAACCGGTCGATATCGATCACGAACAGGGCGACCGTCGCGGTCGGCTTCAGATGGCGCTCCAGCCGGTCGAGGCATTCCCGGAAGCCGCGCCGGTTGGCGAGGCCGGTGAGCGGGTCGATCACGGCGGCGCGCTCCTGGCGATGCAGCAGCAGTTCCACGGTCTGCATCAGGGTGTGCACCGACTTCAACAGCTGCCCGGCCTGGTCGTCATGGTTGACCGGAAGCGACCGCACGGTCCGTTCGGCCTCGTAGCTCTTCAGCGCCTCGGTCGCCGTTTCGATCGGCTTCAGCACGAAATGCAGGCCCGTCAGGGTGATTGCCGTCCCGATCAGGGTCGCGGTGAGCAGAACCACCACGATGCTGATCGTATCCTTGCCGGCCTGCTCGTCGAAGGTGAAGAAGGCGAGCGTGGCCAAGAGCGGCAGGTGCGTTCCGATGAAGGCGACCAGAAAGAGTTTGAGATTGTAGCTTCTGGGAAACACCCGATCGAGCAGCCTGTAGAGAGTGAATTCCGACATCTCTTACGTCCTGAGGGTCCGGCCGGCACGGTAACCCGGCGCCGTCTGGCAAAGCGTCAACAATTTCCATCGCATTTGAACCATGCTGCCGGCTGCCGTCTTTCGGTGCGGCAGGCCCTGGCGGGCGCGGCATCGTCCTGGCATACAGGCGATCAGGCAGAGACAGGGCGCCGCGGCGCCCGCCCATGAAGCCGAGTTCGCCGCAGGATGAGCCGACCCAACCTGATCCACATCCGCCACGGCCAGACCGACTGGAATCTGGCCGGCCGCCTGCAAGGTTCGAAGGACATTCCGCTCAACGAAGTCGGGCGCGGCCAGGCCTTGCGCAACGGCAGGACGCTCGCCGCCTTCCTGTCCGAGACCGGCCGGTCGCCGGCCGATTTCCGCTACGTGGCAAGCCCGCTCGGGCGCGCCCGCACCACGATGGAGATCGTCCGCGGCGCGCTCGGCCTCGACCCGGCCGGCTATGCGGTCGAACCGGCGCTGGCCGAGGTCTCCTTCGGCGACTACGAGGGCTACACCTACGAGGATATCCGGTCGATCGATCCGGCCGCTCACGCGGCGATCCGCACCGACAAGTGGCACTATCTGCCGCCGCGCGGCGAGAGCTACGTGATGCTGCAGGACCGGGTCGGCCGGTGGCTCGATACCGTCGGCCCGGATACCGTGGTGGTCTCCCACGGCGGCGTCTACCGGGTCCTGAAGGCGCTGATGCTCGGCACCTTCGATCCGCATCTGGCCGAAATTTTCGTGCCTCAGGACATGATATCCGTCTGGCGCGACGGCGCGGAAAGCTGGATATAGTTCGTGTCACAATGAATTGTCCGGTGGTGGCGGATGCTGCGGCGATGGTCCGCGAAACGCCGCGACCGACCTGAAAAGCGAAGAATGTGATCCGAGGCGCACCGGTTGCAGGGACCGGCCGGCGAACGGGTCCCGGGCAAGGTTCGGAGACGGCCGATGTGCAGTCTGGATGGGTGCGGCCACCACCGCGATATGCCGCCGATCAAGGTGCCGGACGAACTGCGCCGGGCCTTCCTGCTCGGCGCCGCGACGCTGCCGCTTGCGGCGGTGCTGGCCGACAAGGCGCTCGCCGCCGGCGCGGCCGCCACCCTCACCGATGTCGCGCTCCCGGTCGCCGGCGGACGCAGCCTGGCCGGATCGCTGGCCATCCCGGAAGGCAGCGGCAAGGCGCCCGCCGTGGTGATCGTCCACGAATGGTGGGGTCTCAATGACCAGATCAAGGCGGTCGCCGCCGAGATGGCGCAACAGGGTTTCCTGGTGCTGGCCGTCGACCTGTTCGGCAAGGTCGCCGAAGATTCCGAGACGGCGCGCAATCTCGTGCAGGCTCTCGATCCGGCAGCCGCCACGGCCGGCCTGACCGCCGCCGTCGCCTTTCTGCGCCGGCACGAGCGTTCGACCGGCAAGGTCGCGACCATGGGCTGGTGCTTCGGCGGCGGCTGGGCGCTGAACACCGCCATCGCCACCCCGGTCGAGGCGACCGTGGTCTATTACGGCAACGTCAAGAAGACCGCGGCCGAACTGAAGCCGCTGAAGGGGCCGGTGCTCGGCCATTTCGGCACGCTCGACAAGTCGATCAATGCCGACATGGTGGCCGGCTTCGAGAAGTCGATGCGCGAGGCCGGCAAGGCCGACATCCTGACGGTCTACTGGTACGAGGCCGACCACGCCTTCGCCAACCCGACCGGGGCGCGCTACGATGCCGAAGATGCGGCGCTCGCCTGGGAACGGACGCTGTTCTTCCTGAGGAAGCATCTCGCCTGACGGCCGCGGCCCCGTTCCCGAGGCCGGAGCGGACAATGCAGACTTGCAACGGCGCGGCCGGGTCGCGCCGGCGCGCCGATGCCTTAACGAATCACCCTTGCGGAATCCGAATCACCCGTTACATAAGCGTCCTCCGGAAAACTCCGCCCGTGCGGAGTCCCGGACCTATTGTCGAATGCGGCGGGCGCTTTAGCTATCCGGACAGGGCCCGGACGGGCTGAACGGCTCCAAGTGAGTGAGGAACCGTCGCTGCCTTGCACGGTTAAGCGCGGTTTAAGGCGCGACCTGTATTCGACGGCACTACGCGAGGGACGCTGTTTCGGTTCACCTGTCGGCGAGCGATCGACGACGAGGGACGCTCCCGGCGGCACATCAGGAGACTGAGCTACATGGCGACGAAGGCTGCGGAGCAGGAAGAGGGCGAAGTCCAGGCCCCCGAGACCCAGGATGGGCCGCTGCTCGATCTCTCCGATGCCGCCGTCAAGCGGATGATCAAGGCCGCCAAGAAGCGCGGCTTCGTCACCTATGACGAACTCAACGACGTGCTGCCCTCCGAAGAGGTCACCTCTGAGCAGATCGAGGACATCCTCGCCATGCTCAACGAGATGGGCATCAACGTCATCGAATCGGATGAAGTCGAGGATGCCGAGGCGGCCGAGAAGGGCGCCGACAACACCGAGGAGGAGGCCGAGGGCGGCGATCTCGTCGAGGCGACCTCCACCGCGCCGGCCCTGACCAAGACGACGCGCGAGCCGGCCGACCGCACCGACGATCCCGTGCGCATGTATCTGCGCGAGATGGGCTCGGTCGAACTGTTGTCGCGCGAGGGCGAGATCGCCATCGCCAAGCGCATCGAGGCCGGCCGCGAGGCGATGATCGCCGGGCTCTGCGAGAGCCCGCTGACCTTCCAGGCGATCATCATCTGGCGCGACGAGCTCAACGAGGGCAAGATCCTCCTCCGCGACATCATCGATCTCGAGGCCACCTATGCCGGCCCGGACGGCAAGGCGCCGCTGGCCGGCGGACCGCCGATGGTGCCAGCCGACGCGGCCGAGGGCGAAGCCGAGCCGGAACTGCCGGAAGGCGAACTGGCCGACGACATGGACGACGACATGGAGGGCAATGTCTCGCTGTCCGCCATGGAGGCCGAGCTGAAGCCGAAGGTCGTCGAGACCTTCGACCGCATCGCCGACCAGTACAAGAAGCTGCGCCGCCTGCAGGACCAGCATGTCGAGGGCGCGCTCAAGAACGAGGCGCTGTCGCCATCGCAGGAGCGCCGCTACAAGAAGCTCAAGGACGAGCTGATCCTCGACGTGAAGAGCCTGTCGCTCAACCAGGCGCGCATCGACAGCCTGGTCGAGCAGCTCTACGACATCAACAAGCGTCTGATGGGCCAGGAAGGCCGCCTGCTGCGTCTGGCCGAAAGCTACGGCGTCGGGCGCGAGGACTTCCTCAAGAACTACCAGGGCTCCGAGCTCGACCCGCACTGGGTGCGCCGCGTCGCCACCCTGACGACGCGCGGCTGGCGCGACCTGGTCAAGTCGGATTCCGATTCGGTCCAGGACCTGCGCCAGGAGATCCAAACGCTCGCCACCGAGACCGGCCTGGAGATCACCGAGTTCCGCCGCATCGTCCACATGGTGCAGAAGGGCGAGCGCGAGGCCCGGCAGGCCAAGAAGGAGATGGTGGAGGCCAACCTCCGCCTCGTCATCTCGATCGCCAAGAAATACACCAACCGCGGCCTGCAGTTCCTGGACCTGATCCAGGAGGGCAACATCGGCCTGATGAAGGCCGTCGACAAGTTCGAGTACCGGCGCGGCTACAAGTTCTCGACCTATGCGACCTGGTGGATCCGGCAGGCCATCACCCGCTCGATCGCCGACCAGGCGCGCACGATCCGCATCCCGGTGCACATGATCGAGACGATCAACAAGATCGTCCGCACCTCGCGCCAGATGCTGCACGAGATCGGCCGCGAGCCGACCCCGGAGGAGCTGGCCGAAAAGCTCGGCATGCCGCTCGAAAAGGTACGCAAGGTCCTCAAGATCGCCAAGGAGCCGATCAGCCTCGAGACCCCGATCGGCGACGAGGAGGACAGCCATCTCGGCGACTTCATCGAGGACAAGAACGCGATCCTGCCGATCGATGCGGCGATCCAGTCGAACCTGCGCGAGACCACCACGCGCGTGCTCGCCTCGCTCACCCCGCGCGAGGAGCGCGTGCTGCGCATGCGCTTCGGCATCGGCATGAACACCGACCACACGCTCGAAGAGGTCGGCCAGCAGTTCTCGGTGACCCGCGAACGCATCCGCCAGATCGAAGCCAAGGCCCTGCGCAAGCTCAAGCACCCCAGCCGCAGCCGCAAGCTGCGCAGCTTCCTGGATAACTAAGATCGCCGCCGCGTCCCGTTCCGGCCGCGGCGGACCGCTCGATCCGTCACAGACCGATCGCGGAGGCACGGCCGTGGCCGACATAGTCCTGGAATGGACGGCCCTTGCGGCACCGGTCCAAGCCGAAGGAACCATCGACGGCTTGCCGTTCTATTTCCGCGCCCGCTGGGATCACTGGTCGATCGGCATCGGCGGCAGCGATCCGGTCGGGGACCCGCTATGGTTCTACGAGGAGCCGTACGGCGTTCCGGATGGCTACGACGCAAGCTACATGCCTCAGGACGAGGCGCACGCCTTCATCCTCGCGGCCTTCGACCGGTATCGGGCCGAGCAGGCTTGAAGGTCCGGTGCGAGGGGGCGGCAACCGAACGAAAACGGCCGCCGATCGTGCCCAGTGATCATTTCGCGTGGGTGGCGACCCCGATCGCCATGAAGCCGTGGCGGCCATCCTTGGTGACATAGGCCGAGCGCGCCCAGATGCGGACCGGCTTGCCGATGCAGCATTGCGCCCCGTCGCGGGCGATCTCCGCCATGATCGACGCCGCCGTCATATCCTGCAGGTGGAAGATCACCGTGCGACCGGCACGGCTCCTGACCTCCAACCCATAGCGGGCGGGCGGCGGAGTGGGGATTTCGTTGAGCCGTACCGAGGCATCGTAATAGGGCGCGCCGGCCGGCCACAGAAAGGGCGGACGCTTCAGCGTGCCCATCACCACGACCGGATCGAGCGGCCGGAAGAATGTCGGTCCGTTGCGGAACCACACCGCGTTGCGACCTGCGATGAAGGCATCGAGGTCGACCGCCTGAAAGTCCGGGTTCGAGAAGACCGCAGCCGGATCGAGGGCCAGCGCGGGCGGAGCGGAGAGCACGAGCGCCGCCAGAAGGGCGGCCACACCGGGACGGATCATCGGAAAACCTGTCGGAACGCGAAGACGGGGCGGCACGCGCGGGCTTGCGCGCCGAAGGAGCGGGATCCATCGGTGGCGTGGGCCGGCCCGGATCGCTCAACCCTTAGTCGATCCCGCGCCGAACCGGCAAGGTGGCAATGCGCGGCAGGGTGCCCGTTCCGCGGGCTGCCCGAACGCGCCGATGCGCACGAGGCTTGACGCTCGTCCGGCCGACGTGGTTTGCCTGCCCGGACGGCGGCGGTCGGCGACCGCCGGGGCTGAACCGGCAATGCAGAGCGAGCGGCACCGATGTCCTTTCTGAAGAAGCTTTTCGGCCTTGGCGGCGGCCCGTCCGCGCCGGCCGCTCCCCAGCCGGGTCCGACCCAGGAGCATGAGGGCTTCGTGATCGAGGCGACGCCGTTTCTGGAAGGCGGCCAGCATCAGGTCTGCGGCGTGATCCGGCGCGAGATCGACGGCGTCCTGAAGGAGCACCGCTTCATCCGCGCCGACCGCCTGGCGTCGCGCGACGACGCCCTCGACATGACCTTCCGCAAGGCGCGCCAGATCATCGACGAACGCCGCGGCAAGATTTTCGACTGACGGGCCGGCACGCCGCTCCGGGTGCCCACGAGATGCGTGCGAACCGGATCCGGCTTCACGGATCGTCTCCGCTACTTTAGATTGAAGCGCCATGAGCGCTCGAACGGTCCTTGCCGCCGATGGTCTGCCGCGCCGCGCCTTCACGATCGCGGAGCTCGACCGCATGGTCGAGGCCGGCATCGTCGGGCCAGAGGAGCGGCTGGAGCTCGTCCACGGGGAGTTGATCCCGCTGACCGACAAGAGCGCGCGCCACGAAATCCTGAAGCGCGAGCTGGTCTACCGTCTCCTCCGCGGCCTGCCGCCGGAGGCGCTGTGTGCTCCCGCGGCCGGCTGGCGGCTGGCGCCGACGCTCTATCTGGAGCCGGATTTCCTGGTCTTTCCGGCCGGGGTCCGGCAGGCCGCGGTGACCGGCCGCGACGCGCTCCTGGTCATCGAACTGTCGGGTTCCACGCTCGGCTACGATCTCGGCCGCAAGCCGGCCCTCTATGCCGGCGAGGGCGCGCGCGAGTATTGGGTGATCGACGCGGCGCGGCGCGTCACGCATATCCACCGGGATCCCGCCGGAGACGGCTACCGCACCGTCGCCGCCCTGCCGGCCGAGGCCGACCTCCGCCCGCACCTGATCCCGGGCTTCTCGGTCCGCCTCGCCGATTTCCCCGAAGACTGAACCGCGCCCCGACCGGACGAAAGCGGCCGATCCCGCCGACCGGGCGAAACCGGCAACCGGTCAGTCCTGGCGACCGGACCGTCCCGGCAACCGGGCGGCTGAGGCATCGGCGCTCGCCTGGCGCGCCCGCGGCGATCCGAGGGGAGCGCGGGCGCCGCCCTGCCCTCCGCGCCGGTCGCGCGCAGCCTCGGCACCGGCGGCCCGGTCCGTCGGGACGCCGCAAGCCTGGCGATCCGCCGCGCTGCTCGACGAGCCCTCCGGGGGTCACCGCCCGGGCCGGCCCGATTCGGGCATGACCTCGGTCCACGGTACCGGCTCGGCAAGGACCGGGCATCGCCGCGCCCGCCCGCCCAGCCGGGCTCGGCGCCGGCGCCCCTTGCGCTCAGGCCTCAGGCCGCCGGCCGGAAGTCCGGCACGGCGCCCATGAAGTCGCGCTTGCCGATCTCGACGCCGGCGGCGCGCAGGATCGCGTAGGCCGCGACGACGTGGAAGTGGAAGTTCGGCATCGCGAAGTGGACCAGATAGTTGGTGCCGCCCATCTGCATCTTGTTCGGGCCGACCGGGAAGACGATCTGGCGCGCGCCGCCGGCATCGATGGCGGCCGCATCCACGCCCTTCAGGAAGTCGATCGTCCCGGCGATGCGCGCCTTCAACTGGTCGAGCGTCGTCTCGTCATCCGCGAAGCGCGGCGCCTCGGCGCCGGCGAGCCGGGCCGTGGCATTCTTGGCGAAATCGCAGGCGATCTGCACCTGGCGCGCCAGCCCGAACATGTCCGGAATGAGCCGCGTCGCCGCCATCACGGCCGGATCGATCTTCTTCGCCGCACAATGCCCCGCCGCCTTGTCGAGCACACCCGCAAGCGCCTCCAGCGTGCGAACGAAGACCGGCACGGAAATTTCGGAAAGGGAGAGGGTCATTGGGGGGATCCTGTCGCGGCACCGGACGCCGGAGGGTGAAATACCGGAAGGCGCCCGGGATAGCGCAAGAGGGGCGACCGGGGAAGGCGGGTGGTGGGTTGTTGGCGGCGCCGAGGCGGAAGGCAGGTTGAAGCGGGGGTGCCGTTGGGGGATAGTCGGTCGGGACGCGGGGTCTGCGGATGATTGATTTCAGGAATCGCGACGAGATCGAGGTTTGGCTACCCGGGCAACCTAAAGAGGTAGCAATCGTCTTGGCAGGACGAGCGGCGCTACGCGCATTGCCAGCACTACGTGGAACGAATCATACCCGCAGTTCCGCTAACAGTCTCATTTTGCCGACATTTCGTTGCTTAGCTTTGTCTTGGACTGCCGCACATTTATTGGGACGGCTCGAAAACATCTATCTACACGCTTTCAATGCTCTTCAATCTAAACACGAGGCCAACGGCGTCTCTGCCCCACTCGCCGCATTTTCGGCTGTCGCCACGATACTTTCTCCCTCAGCGTCATCGGCCGCAACCTTCACCTTGGACGCAGCAAATGCTTCTGCGAGCATCGGCGCCAAGTCAGCAGATGTTGCCTTCATGGCAGACGCGTCCATGATCCTTGGCGGCTTGCGGACAACTGTGCTCGCGGATGAACCACTTTGGCCCCAACATACGCCGCATTGGGCCGATGTTGCGTGGATCGCGATGAAACGTGACTTACTCATTTCCCGCGACGACTGGGATGTATGGACCGATTGGTACGACGCCCGCCTCGCCGGTAGGAGTCCCTGGCGCCAATCGATCGAATTCGCACGCGCGACCTTGCCGGACTCCCTCTGGGAGCAAGGCCCCAAGGCGGTCAACGCGGAGATCAAACGCCTGATCGCGGCGGATCGGGCGACGGGCGGGACCCCGACCGCAGCGGAAGTCGAAGGCTTCGATTTCTTCTTGAGCTACAGCACTCGCAACGAGGCATCGGCCCGGAAGATCGGATCGGTCATCGAGAAGGCCAAGCATTCGGTTTTCGCGCAGTACAAGGATTTCGGACCGGGTTCCAATTTTGTCCGGGAAATGCAGTTCGGACTTGAACGGTCGGAGCGCCTAGTCGCCGTTCTGTCGCCAGAATACGAGGCCAGCGATCACTGCCAGGCCGAATGGGCGAGCTTCTACAATCGGGATCCGTCATCGAACCAGCGGCTGATCGTTCCGATCCTGATCCACCCCACGCCCCTGAACGGGCTGGCCCGACAGGTCGTCTACGTCAACATCGTGGGTCTCTCGGACAGCGAGGCCGAAGCCAAGATCCGCGAGGCCATCGCTCCGGTCCGCCCGCGCTCGAAGGCCGAGTTCCGACGCGCCCTCGCCGTTGCCGCCAGCCCGAAGCCGATCGAGAATGAAGCCGGGCAGATCGACATTGCCCGCAACGAGACCTTCGACAAGGTTGTGGCCAGCGATGACCTCTATGGTCTGCCGGAACGTCAGCTTGAACTCGCGCGCAGCATCCAGAAGGCACTGAAGGGCAAGAACGCACCGCCGATCGTCCTGTCGGCGGTGCGCGCCGTTGAAAGGCACTTGAATGCCCACGGGCTGTCGGCACCCCTCGGGCTCCTGACCGACCAGATCGGCGTCATCGAGGCAGAATTTTCCGACGCGCAGAAAGAGGAAGCGCCCTGGACGCGCCGCGGCGCTGGAAAGGCGCTGCAACAGCTCATCGACAACCACCAGCAATACCGAATGCACTTCCCATTGGATTCGGACCGCGACCGCCTCTACCGCGCAGCCCCGATCCAGACCGATACCTTGCGCGACCCCGCCTTCCTGGCGAACCAGGATCGCCTCGTCGCGGGCGCACGCGAGGCCGAGCGCAAAGGGGTCGTGACCGAACGGTTGGCCGACGGCGTCGAGACGCGACGCGAGTTCTTGCGGGCGGTCGCCTCGATGCCGAAAACCGACACGCCCGCTGACCTTTTTGTCGACCCGAACGATCGCATCTCGCCGCCGACGCTCGACCAGCGGCTCCTGGCACAAGAATCCGGCTTCTGGGACGCAATGCTCCAACGTAGCGCAAATCTGGGTCAGATCGGCTCCTTCGTGAAGGACATGGGCGAACTCCTGTCCAGACTTTGGGGATGATCCCCCATCCTTGCCGCCCCCCGCCCCCGTGCTATCCTTCCCCCCATGAACGCCTGGACCCTGATCGCTGCCGATGGTCTGCCGCGCCGCGCCTTTACGGTGGCGGAGGTGGAGGCGATGGTGCGGGCCGGGATCCTGGCCGAGGACGAGCGGATCGAGCTGATCGACGGGGAGCTGATCCCCATGGCGCCGAAGGGCAGCCGCCACGAGACGGTCAAGATCGCGCTCAACCTGCATTGGTCCCGCCTTTGTCCGGACGACATGGTGGTCGCACCGGGGACCACCTTCCGCCTGGCGCCGGACAGCTATCTGGAACCGGATTTCGTGATCTTCCCCTTCGCGGTCGGCGTCGACGGGCTCGGACCGGAGACGGCGCTGCTGGCGGTCGAGATCGCCGATACCTCGCTCGGCTACGACCTTGGGCGCAAGGCCGCCATCTATGCCCGCTTCGGCGTCGCCGAACTCTGGGTCGTCGAGGCCTGGACGCTCGCCGTGCATGTCCACACCGATCCCGGCCCCGACGGCTACCGGGCGATCGCGATCCACGCCGCCGATCGGGAGATCGTACCGACCCGCGCCGCCGCCTTCGCGCTGCGCCCAGCCGCTCTGCGCCTGCCCGCCTGAAGCGTCCGGCCGTCGCGCAGGGCCCTCCCCGGAACGCGGCCTGCCCTCGCTCAAGGCCCATGCCGGCCGCAGCCGTCGGCGACGCCGGACTGCACCCGGCAGCATGGATGTCCGCCCGCGCGTGCGGTGCACCGTCGACACCCCATCCTTGCCGCCCATCCTTGCCGCCCCCTGGCCCCGTGCTATCCTTTCCCCCATGAACCACGCCGTCCGCCCGTCCGCGCCAGAGCCCCGCACGACCCGTGCCGCCGACGGGATGGAGCGGCGCGCCTTCACGGTCGCGGAGGTCGAGGCGATGGTGGCGGCCGGCATCGTCGGGGCGGACGAGCGGTTCGAGCTGATCGGCGGGGAGATGGTGCCGATGTCGCCGAAGGGCGCCCGACACGAGATGGTCAAGATCGAGCTGAACCGCTGGTTCCAGGTCATGGCGCCGAAGGATGTGTCCGTGGCGCAAGAGACGACGTTGCGACTGGACACGCTGAACTTCATCGAGCCGGACTTCTGCGTGTTTGATCGCGCGCTGGACTTGAAGAAACTCGACGGCTCGCGCGTGCTTCTCGCCGTCGAGGTCGCCGCCTCCAGCCTCGCCTACGATCTCGGCCGCAAGATCGGACTCTATGCCGCATTCGGCGTGCCGGAAGTCTGGGTCGTGGACGCCGCAACGCTGGTCACCCGCATCCACCGCCGGCTCGGTGCCGAGGGCTATGCGGACGTGCACGACCACGGCCCGGCCGAGCGGCTGGTGCCGGTCAGGGTGCCGGGAATCGCCGTCACGCTGGCCGAACTCGGCCTCACCCCCGCCCGTGACCCCGAATGAGGCCCCCCGCGGTGACCGACACGATGCCCGCCGCCGCAACGGCCCGAACGCAATCCCGCGAACGCCCATGAACCACGCCGTCCGCCCATCCGCGCCCGAGCCCCGCACGACCCGCGCCGCCGACGGGATGGAGCGGCGCGCGTTCACGGTCGCGGAGGTCGAGGCGATGGTCGCGGCCGGCATCGTCGGGGAGGACGAGCGGTTCGAGCTGATCGGCGGGGAGATGGTGCCGATGTCGCCGAAGGGGAGCCTGCACGAGTGGGTCAAGCGCAAGCTCAACCGGCATTTCCAGATGGCGGCCTGTGTGGAGCTCGATGTGCTGGTCGAAACCACGGTGCGCCTCGACGCGCTCTCTTTCCTGGAGCCGGATTTCTGCGTCGTCCGCAGCCTCGCCGGCCCGGCCCCGGTCGCGGCCAGCGACCTGCTCCTCGCCGTCGAGATCGCCGCCTCCAGCCGCGCCTACGATCTCGGCCGCAAGATCGGGCTCTATGCCGCTTTCGGGGTGCCGGAAGTCTGGGTCGTGGACGCCGCGACGCTCGTCACCCGCATCCACCGCCGGCTCGGTGCCGAGGGCTATGCGGACGTGCACGACCACGGCCCGGCCGAGCGGCTGGTGCCGGTCCGCGTTCCGGCCCTCGCCGTCACGCTGGCCGAACTCGGCCTGATCCCCACCCCTGAGACCGAATGAGGACCCCACCTTGACCGACGCGATGCCCGCCGCCGTTTCCGCCGGAACGCCGCCCCTGCCCGAGCCCGAGCAGCCGCGCGGCGAACTGACCGTGCGCACCATCGCGATGCCGGCCGACACCAACGCCAACGGCGACATCTTCGGCGGCTGGGTGATGAGCCAGATGGACGTGGCCGGCGGCATCGCGGGCGTCCAGCGGGCGCGCGGCCGCGTCGTCACCATCGCGGTCGATGCGATGACCTTCATCCGCCCGGTCAAGGTCGGCGACGTGCTCTGCGTCTACACGGAGGTCGAGAAGGTCGGCCGGACCTCGATGAAGATCCACATCGAGGCCTGGGCACGCCGCTTCCGCACCGATGGCCGCGAGAAGGTCACCGACGCCACCTTCACCTTCGTCGCCATCGACGACGACGGCCGCCCGCGCCCCGTCCCGCCGCTCTGAGCGGCGCCTGCCTGCCTTGCGAAGGAAGCCGGAGCCGGAAACCCGGGCAGTGGGCAGTGGGCAGAATGCGTCAGCCCACCCCCGGATGTGGGCCTTTTCGGCGCGGCCGAAATTTGGCCCGACCGTTGCCGCAGGGCAGCGCGGATCCGGCCCTGCGATGGTTTATGGTCGGGAGCGCCGGACGCTCCTGGAGACGCTGCATGATCCGTATCCTTCCCGCTCTCGCCCTGCTGGCGATCGCCGCGATGCCCTGGCGCGCCACCGGCGCGGAGGCGGCGGCGCCGCGCAAGGTCGAGACCGAGCGCATCACGGTGCCGACCAAACCGGTCGATCCGCCCGGCAAGGCCGCCACGGCCATCACCGAACCGAAACTCGGCAAGGGCGCGGCCGGTCTGCCGCCACTGGTCGCCAAGACCCGGCAGGCGATCCTGGATGCCGCCTATTCGGGCGATCTCGGCACCTTGCGCGCGGTCATGCAGCGCAACGAGACCCCGCCGAGCCTGTCGATCAACGAGGTCGGCGACCCGATCGACTATCTGAAGACGCAATCGGGCGACGGCGAGGGGCTGGAAGTCCTGGCGATCCTGACCGACGTCTTGGAGGCCGGCTGGGCGCTCAAGGGCGCCGGCACGGCGCAGGAAATGTATATCTGGCCGGCCTTTGCGGTCCTGCCGCTCGACAAGCTCACGCCGGGCGAGAAGGTCGAGCTCTACAAGATCATCACCTCGTCGGATTTCGACGAGATGAAGAATGCCGGCAAATACACCTTCTACAGCGTCGGCATCGGCCCGGACGGCACCTGGCACTACTTTAAGCTGACCGATTGATACCGCCGGCGTCATCGGGTTGCTGCAAACATTCAGAACCCGCCATTCTGTCATCCCCGGGCTTGTCCCGGGGATCCAGTGCGAAGAGCAAACCTTTGAAAAGTCTGGATCCCCGGGACAAGCCCGAGGATGACAGAGTTGAAACTGCCCGCCTCTGATCGCTATACGACTGTCTTTTCAACAACCTGCGAGCAACGGACCGCCGGCGTGACGCTTCACCCCACCGGCAGACATTCGGCGAAGCGGCAGGGCTCGCCGGTGCCGGCGGCGACGATCTCGTTCTCCCACATCACGCGCCGGCCGCGCACGATGGTGCCGACCGGCCAGCCGGTCACCGGCATGCCGTCATAGGGCGTCCAGGCCGCGCGCGAGGCCGACCAGGCATCCGTGATGGTCTCGGTGCGCTTCAGGTCGACGACGGTCACGTCGGCATCCCAGCCGACCGCCAGCCGCCCCTTGCCGGCCAGGCCGAACAGGCGCTGCGGGCCATGGCTGGTCATGTCGACGAAGCGGGCGAGCGACAGGCGGCCCTTGGCGACGTGGTCCAGCATGACCGGCACCAGGGTCTGCACGCCGGGCATGCCGGAGGGCGAATCCGGATAGGGCTTGGCCTTCTCGTCGAGCGTGTGCGGGGCGTGATCGGAGCCGAGAATGTCGGCGATGCCCTGCTCGACGCCCCACCAGATGCCGGCCTGATGCGCCTTGTCGCGCACCGGCGGGTTCATCTGCAGGCGCGTGCCGATTCGGGCATAGTCGTCGGCCGAGAGCGTCAGGTGATGCGGGGTGACCTCGCAGGAGGCCCAGTCCTTGTGGGCGGCCAGATAGCGCATCTCGTCGGCGGTCGAGATGTGCAGCACATGGATGCGCGCGCCGGTCGCCCGGGCGATGCCGACCAGCCGCTCGGTGCAGCGCAGGGCCGCGACCGCATCGCGCCAGACCGGATGCGACGACGGATCGCCGGGCACGCGCAGGCCGCGACGCTCCTCCATCCGGTACTCATCCTCGGAATGGAAGGCGGCGCGACGGCGCGTGCGCTTCAGGATCTCGGTGACGCCGGCATCGTCCTTGACCAGGAGATTGCCGGTCGAGGCGCCCATGAACACCTTGATGCCGGCCGCGCCCGGCAGGCGCTCCAGTTCGGCCACGTCACGGGCATTCTCATTCGTGCCGCCGACCCAGAAGGCGAAATCGCAATGCATGCGGTGGCGGCCGCGCCGGATCTTGTCGGCCAGCGCCTCCGGCGAGGTGGTCAGCGGATTGGTGTTCGGCATCTCGAACACGGCCGTCACGCCGCCGAGCACAGCCGCGCGCGAGCCGGATTCCAGGTCTTCCTTGTGCTCGCCGCCGGGCTCGCGGAAATGCACCTGGCTGTCGATCACGCCGGGCAGGAGATGCAGGCCGCGGCAATCGATCGTCTCGCCCGCCGAGGCCCCGGCCAGAGCGCCGATAGCCGCGATCCGGCCGCCGCGGATGCCGATGTCGCGCGCGCCTTCGCCGTCGTGATTGACGACCGTGCCGCCGGCAAGAACGAGATCGAAGGTCTCGGGCATGGGAGCTCCTGTGGGACGGAGGCGGCGCGACCGGAACAGGTCCGCCGCTTGCATGGACGAGGTCATAGCCGCCCGGCGGCGCGAGGGGAAGCGCCCGGGTTGCCGGGAGCCCGCCGCGTCCCTAGATGCTTGATCCCGGGGCGGTAAGACGAGGACAGTGCCGATGCCGATCGAGAGTGCCGAATTGACCGATCGCGCCGTTCTGTCGGTGTCGGGGCCGGGAGCCGCCGGCTTTCTGCAGGGGCTCGTCACCTGCAATGTCGAGGCGCTTCAGCCCGGCGCGGCCGCCTTCGGCGCGCTTCTGACCCCGCAGGGCAAGATCCTGTTCGATTTCTTCGTCGTCGCCACGGCCGACGGCTTCCTGATCGAGGCGCCCGTCTCGCTCGCGCCGGATCTCGCCAAGCGTCTCAAATTCTACAGGCTGCGTGCGAAGGTCGACATTGCCGACCGCCCGGATTTGCGCGTCCTGGCCCTTTACGGCGGCATCCCCGAGGGATTGCCCGGCACCGCCTATGCCGATCCGCGCCTGGCCGCGCTCGGCGCCCGGGCGATCGTGCCGGCGGAGGCGGTGGCGGATTGGCTGGCGGCTGACGGCGTGACGGCCGTGACGGCGGAGGCGTTCCGGGTCCGCCGGATCGCGCTCGGGGTGCCGGAGGGCGGCCTCGACTTCGCCTATGGCGACGCCTTCCCGCATGACGCCAACATGGACGATCTCGGCGGGGTCGATTTCGCCAAGGGCTGCTATGTCGGGCAGGAGGTGGTCAGCCGCATGAAGCATCGCGGCACGGCACGCCGCCGCATCGTGCAGGTCGAGGGCGACCGCGCCCTGCCGCCGGCCGGCACCGAGATCGTGGCGGGCGGCAAGCCGGCCGGCACACTCGGCGCCCATGCCGGAACCGCCGGCCTGGCGCTGCTGCGCATCGACCGGGTGCGCGAGGCGATCGATGCCGGGCAACCGGTCACCGCCGGCGATACCAGCCTCTCGGTCGCCCTGCCCGGCTATGCCCGCTTCGTCTGGCCGGCGGCGGCGACGGATTGACGGCGGCGGCGGCGCGCAACGCCGTTCGCCTCGTGCCCTCCCCGCGCGACTCGTTTATGGACGGATCGGAGGAGACCCGACCGCCCATGCCGCCCCCCAGCAAAGCCCCCCGCGCCTGGCAGCGCATGCTGTCCGGACGCCGGCTCGACCTGCTCGACCCGTCCCCGTTCGACGTCGAGATCGCCGACATCGCCCACGGGCTGGCCCGGGTCGCGCGCTGGAACGGCCAGACGGCGGGCGACCACGCCTTCTCGGTCGCCCAGCATGTGGTGCTGGTCGAGGAGATCGCGCTGCGCCTCGAGCCCGCCTTGTCGGCGCGCGACCGGCTCGGCGTGCTGCTGCACGATGCGCCCGAATATGTCATCGGCGACATGATCTCGCCCTTCAAGGCGGTCATGGGCGGCGCCTACAAGGAGGTCGAGGCCCGCCTGCAGACCGCCATCCATCTGCGCTTCGGGCTGCCGGCGCGCCTTCCCGCGACGCTTCTCAAACTGACCAAGACCGCCGACACGGTCTCGGCCTATTTCGAGGCGATCGAACTCGCCGGCTTTTCCGAACAGGAAGCCGGCCGTATCTTCGGCCGCCCGCGCGGCTTCCCGGCCCGGCTCGGCCTCACCGCCTGGCCGACCGCCGAGGCGCAAATCCGTTTCCTGGAGCGGTTCCGGTCCCTGGAAGCCCTTGCGGCGACCCCGGCCGGGGTCGCGGATGCCTGAAAGAACCTGAGGTCATCGCTCATGCCGGCCATCCATGTCTGTTCCCTCAATCGGCTGGCCCGTACCGTCGACGCGATCGGCGCCAGCCATGTCGCGACGCTGATCAATGCCGGCACGCCGGTGCAGCGGCCGGCGCGGGTCGCGGCCGAGAACCACCTGTTCCTCGGCTTCAACGACATCACCGAGCCGACCGAAGGCCTGCTGCCGCCGGGCGAAGAGCATGTCCGCGAACTGCTCCGGTTCGTCGGCGCATGGGACCGCGCCAGGCCGATGGTGATCCATTGCTGGGCGGGGATCAGCCGCTCGACCGCCGGCGCCTTCATCGCCATGTGCAGCCTGCATCCTGAGTTGGACGAGGCGGACATCGCCCGCGACATCCGCACGCGGTCGCCGTCCGCAACCCCGAACATCCGCCTGGTCCGACTGGCCGACGACCTGCTCGGCCGCCAGGGTCGCATGGTTTCCGCCATCGAGGCGATCGGGCGCGGCCGCGACGCCTTCGAGGGGCATCCGTTCTCGCTCGCCCTCCGGCTGGCCGTCTGACCTGCGGACATTTGAAAGTCGGATATCGCAAATCGCTCGCACCAGCATGTGTGCGGGCAAAGCTTAATGGTTTTCATAGTTTTCGATGCGAGCGTGAGGTTCCGCACAAGGGACGGAACTTATGCATCTGATCCGGAAACTGCACTCGCTGCGCTTTGTCGTTCTCTCGTTGTCAGGCATTCTACTGATATGCCTGATTGCGATGACCGCCTCCACTTGGTTTGCCTTCCGGGGCCTGAACGGGCGGGCGGATGCCGTTGAGGATCATTTCCAGCAATTGCGCCGCGTCGAACTGCCGATCGGTCTGATCGCGCGCGACCTGCAATTGGCCGTCGTGAAGGTTCGGGAGGGGCTGACAGAGGTCGCTGCGACCCGCGCGGCGCCCGGACTCGACGGCGGCTTTGCCCATGCGGAGCAGGCGGCGGCACGGTTCCGCACCAAGATCGTCGAGATCGAGGCCGCCGTGAAGGCGGCCGGTTCGCCCGCCATGACCAAGATCGCGGCCGATCTGAAGGAGAGTTTCGATGCCTATTACGAACAGGGCCTCGAACTGGCGCGCATCTATGTCGACCAGGGCGTCGAGGCCGGAAACGACGCGATGGCACCGTTCGCGGCCCTGACAGAGGCGCTGAACTACGACCTGGACGGCTTCGCCGCGAAGGCCAACGAGGCCATGGCGGCTTCCGACAGTGCCGTCGCCGGCGAGATCGAAGCCATGCGCGGGGCGATCCGGTCCGGCGGACGCGTCGTCCTCGGCGGCGCCATGGCCGCCGGCCTGGCCGTGATCGCCATCGTGTTCATGATCGCCTGGCGCGTGATGCGGCCGCTCGGGGACCTCACCGGCGCCATGGCGGTGATGGCGGAGGGACGCCTGGAGACGGCCATCCCGCATCGATCCCGTGCCGACGAGATCGGCACCATGGCCACGGCACTCGGCGTGTTCCGCGACGCCATGGCGCGCGGCCGGGCTCTCGAGGCGGAGCGGACCCGCGCAGAACACGCCCAAGCCGAGGAGCGGCGGCGCCTGACCGCCTCGCTGGCCGCGGGCCTGGAGCAATCGCTGAGCGGTGTCGCGACCGCTCTGCGCGACACGGCCCGGCGCGTCCAGGCCGGTGCGGGCGCCATGCAGGGCATCGCGCGCCGGACCGCCGACGAGGCCAGTCAGGTCGACAGCACCGCCACGGACGCGACGCGCAGCACTATCGCGGTGTCCGAGGCGACCGCCCGCATGGGCCAGGCGCTCGGCGAGATTTCCGGATTTACCGCCGAGTCCTCGGCCATGTCGGCGCGCGCGGTCGACGAGGTCGGCCATATGGCCGATCAGGCCGGCACGCTCGGCACGGCCGCCCAACGGATCAGCGACGTGGTCACGCTGATCCAGGCCATCGCCGGCCAGACCAACCTGCTTGCCCTGAATGCGACCATCGAGGCCGCCCGTGCCGGCGAGGCCGGGCGCGGCTTTGCCGTGGTGGCCAACGAGGTCAAGGCGCTGGCCGGCCAGACCGCCCGGGCGACGCAGGACATCACCCGCCAGATCGCCGAAGTGCAGGCCGCCACCGACGACGTGGTCGGCTCCATCGCAACCGTGGCGCAGTCGATCCGCGACATCGACAGCCTGTCGCAGCGCATCTCCGAGGCCACCCATGCCCAGCAGGCCGCGACCGGATCGATCGTCGAGTCGATCTGCGCGACGGCGCGCGGCGCCCAGGCGATCGCCGGCAGCATCTCGACCGTGACCGAAGCCTCCAAAGAAACCGCCGGCCGCGCCGAAGCGCTGTCCGCCGCCTCCGCCGATCTCGACCGCCAGTCGGCCGTGCTGGAAGCCGCATTGGGCCGCTTCCTCGCCGACATCCGCGCGGCCTGACCCCAAGCGCGGACGAAGGCCCAGGCGCCGGCGTCGGGTCCGCCGACGCTCCCCGGGTCGCCGGCGGCGCAGCGCCGCCGATCCTGTCCGACAATGCCGCCGGATTGCGCCGCCGCAGCCGCGGGGCGCAAGCCTCGCAAGAGCATCTGGATTCTTGTTATTTGCGCATGCGCCGCAGCCCGGGCACGGTTCTCCATGGCGAGCTGCGGAGCGACCGTCGAGGTCCTTTCGAGTGGGCGCCCCCGGGGCGACGAGCGCGGCGCGGCCTTACACCGCCGCGCGCCGTGCGGACCCCGCACCCGCGGGTCTGTCGACGGACCCGCCGCACCCGGTCCTGCGGACCGCAGCTCAGCGGGTCGGCTGCATCATGACATCGAGCGCCAGGCGGTCGGAGGCGCGGCCCGTCACCGGCCAACCGCGTTCGAGTTCGTAACGGCGGATGGCGTCCTGGGTCCGCTCGTCCATGCGGCCGTCGCCGCGCAGGGGGCCGTAGCCGGCCGCATTCAGGGCGCGCTGGACCCGCTGCAGCTTCTCGTCGCCGCCGGACGCCAGCGGCTCCGGACCGGACGAGCGGCCGAGCGGAGCGGGCGGGGTCACCGCCGTCGTCCGCACCGGGATCGGTGCCGTCCGCTGGCCCTGATTGTTCGCGACCGACACGGCGCCGGCAGGGCCGCCCTGGCCTTGCGCCCCCATCATGGCGGCGTTGAGCACCCGCTCGTTGGCCTCGCCGGTCACCGGCAGGCCGGCCAGCCGCTCGAACACGCGGATGGCGTCGGCCGTGGCCGGTCCCGGAATGCCGTCGATCGGGCCGTTGTAGAAATTGCGTTCGCGCAGGGCGACCTGAACGTCGCGGATCAACTGCGTGCCGTCGAGCCGCGGCTTGGCGCGCGGCACCGCGGCCGTGGCCATGGTATCGACCATGCCCGTGCCGTGCGAGGGCGCCGGGATCTGGGCGGCGGCCGGGGCCGGCGCTGCCGCAGGTGTCGGTGCCGGGACCGGAACCGGAAGCTGGCCGGCACCGGCGTGGCCGGCCGTGCGGGCCGGTATGGCCGGGGCGGCGGCGAAGGGGCGGGTTTCGAACAGCGGCGCCGGATGGCGGCGCGTCTGGTTGGACAGGGCGTTGGTGACGATGGCGACCGCGGCGACCAGCGACAGGATCGTTCCGCCGGTCAGCACGGGATTGGCCATCGCCGCGATGGCAAGCCGGTAGGGCAGCCCGCCCGGGCGCGGGCGTCCGTCGTCCCAGCCGCCCGCATCGGCGCCGTCCCGTCCCTGCGGGACATCGTCGCGATCGTCGTCGGCATAGCGACGGCGCGCCTCGACATCGCCGCCGCGCGCCGGCCCCGGACGGGCGCCGGCAGGTCGGGCGGGGCTGCGGCCGTGGACGACGGGACCGCGCGGAGTGGTGGCGAGTTGGACCCGGCTCATGCGCGCATCTGCCTCGGTTCTTGAGCCTGATCCTTGTCGGCCGAAAGCGGCACGACGACGGCGGCGGTCCGACGATCCCCGGCGGCGATCTCGGAGGTCACCGGCAGGCGCACGGTGACGCAGGTGCCCTCGCCCAGCCGGCTCTGGATATGCATCGAACCGCCATGCAGGCTGGCCAGCCCCTTGACCACCGACAGGCCGAGCCCGGTCCCCTCGTGGCGACGGTCGTAGCCGCAGTCGGCCTGCACGAAGGGGGTCCCGAGCCGGCCGAGATCGCAGTCGGCGATGCCGATGCCGGTGTCGCGGACGAACAGGGCGACGAGATCGCCCTCGCGCCGCGCGCCGACCGTGATCGTGCCGCCGGCATTGGTGAACTTCACTGCATTGGACAGCAAATTGATCAGGATCTGCTTGCAGGCACGCCGGTCGGCTTGCAATTCGGGCAGGCCGAGCCCGATGGCGGTGACGATGCGCAGCCCGCGCGCGGCGGCCTGGTGGCTCATCATCTGGCGGGTGCCCTCGATCAGCAGGGGCACGTCGAAGGGCTCCGGCACCACGTCGAAGGCACCCGATTCGATCTTGGACATATCCAGGATGTCGTTGACCACCTGCAGGAGATGCGCGCCCGATTCGTTGATCAGCCGGACATAGTCGCGCTGGCGCGGATCCGGCAGCTTGCCGAAGGTTTCCGAGCCGAGCAGGTCCGAGAAGCCGATGATCGCATTGAGCGGCGTGCGCAATTCGTGGCTGACATTGGCCAGGAACCGGGTCTTGGCCTCGGACGCCTTCTCGGCCTGCTCGCGGGCGCGCAGCAGTTCGGCCTCCTGATTCTTGCGCTCGGTCACGTCGCGCATCACCCCGACCACCAGCAACCGGCTCGGCAGGCCGTCGCCCGACTGCGCGGACCGGCAGCGCATCTCCAGCCAGACATGCCGGCTCTGGCCGTCCGGGCCGTCGGCGCGGGCGCGGAATTCGACCGTCGAGGCGAGGCCGCCGGCGGCGTCGGCGATCGCGGTCAGGAAGGCGGGGCGGTCGGCGACATGGACGCGGCGGAACAGGCCGTCGCCGAGCGCATCGGCAACCGACAGGCCGAGCGAGCGCTCCACAGCCGGCGACGCAAAGACCACATCGCCGTTGGCGCCATGACCCGTGACGATGTCGCCGATATTGTCGGCCATCAACCGGTATTGCGCCTCGCGCTGGCGGGAGACCACGTCGGCATTGCGATAGAGCGCATCGAGCCGGAAGGCCAGGATCGCCATATAGGCGAGACCGGCAGCGGTTACGCCGAACAGCAGCCGGTCGCCATGGGCGGCGATCACGCTCTGCGGCAGCGAATCGGTCGCGCCGGCCAGAGCCAGCAGGGCGATCACGGCGAAACCGATGCCGAGCGCGGCATGCACCACCCGGCGCGAACCGGACAGGGCCGCCTCGACCGGCAGCACGGCCAGCCAGATCAATGCGATCGAGGCGAGCCCGCCGGTGAACAGCGCGATCCAGCCGACCAGCGCGGCCGTCGTCAGGGCGAGCAGCACATGGCCGAGTTCCAGGCGGCCGGTATGGGAGACCGCCAGAGCGATCGGGGCCGGCGCCGCAAGGCCGATCAGGGCCACGGCCGGGACCACCCCGACCGGTCCGGCGACGACCAGATGGACCGGCAGGGCCAGCAGTGCCGCCATCCCGCCGAACAGATTGACTGCGATGAAGGACCGGTGCCGGTGCAGATCGGTCGGATCGCCCTGCACCGAGGCATGGACGAGCCCATCGACGAAGCGACGGAGAGCCGGCATGAGGTCGAGCTTGCGCAACACAGTCACCAGATACGCTTGCCGACGGGAGGATCGCCGACAGGGGGAATCCTCGCAGGCCACGTTTAAGGAACGCCTAAATGCGTCCGGTGGTGTTGGCTCCGCGCAGCCGGAAGCCGGGAAAGCGTGAAAACACAACAAGGCCTTTCGCCCGTCACGGTTAACGGCAGGTGACCGGCCGGCGCCCGGCGGGTATCCGGCCGATCGCTACAATTCTATTCGATTTCGCCGGACCATCTGAACCTGGGCTTCAACCGACCGCGCTATGGTCGCCGACGGTCGAGGACGCCGGAGGCTCGGCCGGACCGGATGGCCTCATCCGGACCGGCCAACCGAACCGCTCACGCCTCGCCCATCACAGGCTCGATCAGGCCGGACGTCGCCGTCCGGTCAGCGATCCGGCCGCCAACCAGACGGGCGGGCCGCCAACCGCTCCGGGACTCGCGTCACGCGACGACCGGCGGCCGGCGCCGCTCTTCCGGCCCCAGGGACGAGGACCATGGGTTTCCTGATCCGCACGGCGATCGTCGTTTCGATCGGCATCATGCTGATTCCCGCCGATCCGGCAGAACTGGCCAGGACCGGCAAGGCCAGCGAGGTGTCGACCCTCGGCACGCTGGTCTTCATGAAGACCGCCTGGGACGATGCGCGCAGCTTCTGTGACCGCAACGCGGAGGCCTGCACGACGGCGGGACAGTTCGGCGATCTGTTCCAGGCCAAGGCGCGCACGGGCGCGAAATGGATCTACGGCTTCCTCGGCCCGTCTTCGCCGACGCCCGCCTCCGCCCGGCCGTTCCCGGCCGTGGACGCGACCGCGACGGGCTCCCTTCCGCCGCCCCAACCGGTACCGCGGCGCAAGCCGACCGATCTGCAGCCGCACTTCGCCGCCTCCTGACTTTCGCCCGGTGACTACGGTTCCCCGACGGCCGGCAAGGCCCTATATGGTGGCGGGGACTTCCACCCCCTGCGTGAGGCCGGCCTTGGCGACGATCGACGACATTCTCCTCGACTTCGAGACGATCGACGACTGGGAGGAGCGCTACCGCTACCTGATCGAACTCGGCCGCGCGCTGCAGCCCATGTCCGCGGCCGGCCATGACGAGGCCAACAAGGTTCGCGGCTGCGCCAGTCAGGTCTGGCTGGAGACATCGATCGAACGTCCCGACGGCGGCGCGCCGATCCTGACCTTCCGCGGCGATTCCGATGCCCATATCGTGAAGGGGCTGGTCGCCGTGATCCTGGCTCTGTTCTCGGGCCGGACCGCGGCCGAGATCCTGAGCCTCGATCCGGAGGCGACCTTCAAATCCCTGTCGCTGCGCGAGCATCTGACGCCGCAGCGCTCGAACGGCGTCAATTCGATGGTCGAGCGCATCCGCCGCGATGCACGCGCCGCGGCGGCGGCCGCCTGAATCCGGCGATACGGCCCGCCCCTCAGGCTGCCGTGCCGCCATTGACCGCCGGCCGATAGTCCGCAGCCCCCCAATGCCGCATCGGCGCCGATCGCCTGGCATCCGGGTGCGGGCCGTCGTAGTGGCTGGCGAGCCGCGCGAGCGCAAGCCGCAGCACCACCTTGGCCGAACGCGCCGGCCAGCGCCGCTCGGCTTCCACCGCCTCCAGGCCTTTCAGGAAGCAGCAGACGTCGACGAGTATGCCGGACAGTTCCGGCCCGACGGCGTCGAGCGCCGCGCGGACCCTATCCCGCGCCGCGAGGGCCGCGTCCGTGGCTTCGGCCGGCCCGCCGCGGGCGCCGCGCGCCGATGCCAGCCCGGTTCGCCAGTTCGATGTCACCGACGGCATCAGACCGGCGCGGGTGAACTCGATGCGCAGGCGCTCGCCGGCGCGGAACTCCGCCTCGGGGACCAAGGGTGCGCCGTCCGCACCGCGGCGCCGGAAAAGCCAGGCCAGCGGGCTTTCGGCATCGTTGACCAGCACCGCCGCCGTATCCGTTGCGCCGTCGTCGAGACGGCGTGCGACCACCCGGCCCGCAGGCCCGCCGGACGCCGCCACACGGTCCCGCCCCCGAGCGGTCAATGCGACCGAGCCGTCGGCGACGCGGGCGGTCAGGCCGTCCCGGAGCGACCGTTCGAGATCCGCGGCGTCGACGCGCAAGCGGGCAAGCCCGGCCACCCCGATCCGGCGCAAGCTGCCCGAGGCTTCCTGTTCGGCCGGGCCGGCGGCCAGGAAGGCCAGCAGACGCGCAATCTTCTCCGGCTTCTCCATCACGCCGCCTCCCCGACCGGACGGCCCTGACTCTCTCGCCAATTGGCGAGCGCCGATTCGACGGCATCGACCACCCGATCGACACGCGGATCCTCGCGTGCCTCTTCGACCACCCGACAGGCATGCGCGACGGTGGTCCGATCCCTCTCGAACAACCGTCCGACCTCGGTCATCGACAGTCCGAGCCAGACATGGGCGCAATACATGGCGACCTGCCGGGCGAAGGCCGCACGCGGCGTGCCGCGGCTGGGCCGGCGCAGATCGGCCGGGGTCAGCCCGAAGGCTGCAACCACGGATGCGACAAGCACCGGACACGAGCCATCGGCCGGGAGCCGCCGGTATCCCCTCTCACGCCTGTCCCGCTGTTGAGAATGCCGCATCATCCTGCCACCCCACACCCTCTGACTGTAGGAATATTTACCTGTCAATTATGCAAGCGTGGGGGCAAACGGGGATAACTACCTCGCATTTTGTTTAACATCGCCGGGCTCTTGGCCAACCCAGCCTCCATCGCAAGGGCGGGGATATCGAGGAATATTATCCTCGGCGCTCGTCCGCCATGAAACGATCCCGCCACCAGAACGGGAGTTCATGATGGCTACGGGATTGGACGCCAGGTTGCGCGGATCGGTCGGCGCGGCACTTGCGAAGGTTGTTGCGATCGAAGCCAGCCGATACAAGCGCGAGCATGCCCTGCCGCGCCTGCTGCCGATCGGACCGGATCTTCTCGCCGATCAGGGCCGGGCAGCACGACTGCATGTTCTGAAATTGCTCGCCCGCGCCCTGCGCGGCGAACGCAGCCGCGGCCGCGCCGGTCATTGGACCTACAGCCTCGACCGACATCTCGCCCTGATCACGGCCTACCGTGCGGAGAAGGCCGCCCTGTCGGCGACGATGACGACAGCCACCGACACGCCCAAGGCCGCGCCGGACGGTCCGGGCGGCATCGGTCCTCGCTCCCCGGCAAGCGGACCGACGCCGCGATGATTCCGACGCCGGATCGCAGCTCCGTCTTCGGCGAAATGCAGGCCGCGGGCCCCGATCGCGGACGCGAAGGCCGCGCGACGGACCGGTGCGCCCTATGCGCGATCGTGCGGCGCATTGCGGGCAATCGGGGCGCATCGCCGGCATCGAGGCGATGTCAGAACGTGCGGGTGAACCGCAGGAAGGGCGAGGTCAGGGCAAGACCGGTCACGGCCACCACCTTGTCCGTCGTGCCGCGCTTCAGGATCACGTCGACGTGATAGAAATTCGCGGCAAAGTCGAGCTGGAAGCTTGATGTGGCGATGTTCTGATCGACCCCGGCCGGAAGTGTCACGGCGATCTGGTCGGACTTGAACCCGCCGATCGCGGTCGACACCCCTGTTGCGACCGCAGTTCGCACCAATTCCACCGCCAACACCGCCGACGGATCGGTCCCGGACGAATCCTGAAAGCGGATGGTCATCCCGCCGAGTTGTGCCGCATCGCTCGCCGTATTGCCGAAGCGGACATGGGAGATCGGGCAGACCAGGCGGATGGAGCCCGTCTTGCCCGGAGCGAAGCGCACCGTCGGCCCCGCGATCTCGACCAGTTCCCGACCTTCCGCGATGGAGCAGCCGGCTGCCGGAATGCTCCAGGCGACATCCGAGGCCGCGACACTGTGGGTGACCGAGGCGCCCATCAGAGCCAGAGCCGCACAGGCCGCGAGAAGTGCTGTCGAAAGCATCCGGTTCATGGTGTCCTCCAAGGCGTGACGCGCGGGGCGCTCAGGCGATGGAGTGAGGATGCCGCAGCACCGCGTCGCCGCCAGTTCCCTGGGGAACATTCTGTCTTCGGAAGATCGCGCCCGGAGACCATCGATCGGGCACCGCCGGAAGTCCGACCGGCAGCCGGCAGCACCGGGCCGATCCGACCGCCTCGGCCGGTCGGGCCGACACAATCGCCCCGGCCGCAGCTGCGGGCGCGTCCCTGCACCGAACGAACCGCGGCCTGAGCCGCATGGCGTGCCATTCCAGGCAAGAAAAAGACCGCCGGGACTTGAGTCCGCGGCGGTCCTTCATCTCAGCCCGGGGCCGGCGTTGCGGTCAGCGCGAACGGCGACGCTGCTGGCCGAGGCCCATCTTCTTGGCCAGGTCCGAACGGGCCTGGGCGTAGTTCGGAGCCACCATCGGATAGTCGGCGGCAAGGCTCCACTTCTCGCGGTACTCTTCCGGCGTCATGTTGTACTGAGTGCGCAGGTGGCGCTTCAGCGACTTGAACTTCTTGCCGTCCTCAAGGCAGACGATGTAGTCGGGCGTGACCGACTTCTTGACCGGAACGGCCGGCTTCAGCGGTTCCGGCATCGGCTCGGGAGCAACGCCCGAGGAGGTCCGCTGGAGGGCTGCGTAGACTTCTCCGATCAGCCCCGGCAGGTCAGACGAGGAAACGGTATTGTTGCTGACATAGGCCGAAACAATGTCGGCAGCCAAGTCGATCAGATTTGCGCTGGTAGAAGTCTCGCTCATTTTTCACCTGTCGAGAGCGGATCATTGGCCAAGCCAATTCGCCGTAGATTGGATTGAGTCACCCCTGCGTCGCACGACTAGGGCATTCAACCATGGAACCGAGCAGAAGGTTCAAGTGAATCGATCACCCGAACTGTTTCGAACTCCGTATATGACCTCTACGCTAGAAAAACAAGATGTCAATCACCCTCTTCGCGGCAAATGAAGCCAATTGTCCGCTTCTGCGAGCGTCGATGCTGGTTACCCGGGAGTCACTGCCTTCGTCTCGGCAAGCATATATACATGACAAGCCCATTCCCGGGGCGTGCTGGAATCACGAGGAATCCAGAGCGGAATCGGGCTCCGAAAGTCTCTTCTGCCGATCCGCGCCATCACGTTTCGGCGTCCCGGCCGTGCGCCGCGGCTCCACCTGGGCGGGACGGTCGCGCAGCACCCGGATTGCCGTGAAGTCACCGGACGCCTATGTGAGGCGCCACAGGGCCGCCGGGCAGGCGGCCGAAGGAGATGCCCGAGATGAAAGATACCGGCCGTTCCGTCACGCCGCCGCGACCGGCAGAGAAGCGACCGTCGGTCAGCGTCTGGCATGGCCGGGAACGGGTCGACGACTATCAATGGCTGCGGGCCGACAACTGGCAGGACGTGATGCGGACGCCGAGCGCCCTGCCGGCGGATATCCGCGCCTATCTGGACGCCGAGAATGCCTACACGGAAGCGGTCCTGAAGGAGACCGAGGCGCTGCAGGCGACGCTGTTCGCCGAACTCAAGGGCCGCATCAAGCAGGACGATTCCTCGGTTCCGACCAAGGACGGCCCCTGGGCCTACGGCACCCGCTATGTTGAAGGTGCGCAGCACCCGCGTGTGGTGCGCGTACCGCGCGACGGCGGCGAGGAGCAGGTCCTGCTCGACGCGAATGCGCTCGCCGAAGGCAAGGCCTATTTCCGGCTCGGCGCCGCCAGCCATTCGCCGGATCACGCCTGGCTGGCCTGGTCGGCCGACGACAAGGGCTCGGAATATTTCACGCTGAGGCTGCGCGACCTGGCCACCGGCAGCGACCTCCCCGACGCCATCCCCGAGACCGGCGGCATGGCCTGGGCCAATGACGGGCAGACGCTGTTCTATGTCTGGCTCGACGAGAACCATCGTCCCGCCAAGGTGTTCCGGCATAAGGTCGGGCGGCCGGCGAGCGAGGACGTGGTCGTCTACGAGGAGCGCGATCCGGGCTTCTTCATCGGCGTCGGCCGCACCCAATCGGGGCGCTATCTGGTCATCGACGTGCACGACCACGAGACGTCCGAAGTTTGGCTGATCGACGCCGACGCGCCTCTGGAGCCGCCACGGCTGGTCGCCGCGCGCGAAACCGCGGTCGAATACGATGTCGACCATGGCGACGGACGTTTCTACATCCGCACCAATGCCGACGGCGCGGAGGACTTCAAGATCGTCACCGCGCCCGAAGCGACGCCGGATCGGACCCATTGGCGCGATCTCGTCGCCCATGTTCCCGGGCGTCTCGTGATCTCCCACCAGATCCTGGCCCGCCATCTCGTCCGCCTGGAGCGGGTCGAGGGGCTGCCGCGGATCATCGTCCAAACGCTCGCCACCGGGACCGAGGCGCCGATCGCCTTCGACGAGGAGGCCTACTCGCTCGGCCTGGCCGGAGGCTACGAATTCGACACCGACGAGATCCGCTTCACCTACTCGTCGATGACCACGCCCGCCCGGGTCTACGACTACGACATGGCAACCGGCCGGCGCATGCTGCGCAAGGAGCAGGAGGTCCCGAGCGGTCACGATCCGGCGCGCTACGTGACCCGGCGCATCCAGGCGCCGGCCGCCGACGGCGAGACGGTGCCGGTCTCTCTGCTCTATCTGAAGGACACGCCGCTCGACGGCTCCGCGCCGCTCTTGCTCTACGGCTATGGCGCCTATGGCATCACCATTCCGGCGGCCTTTTCGACCAACGCGCTGTCGCTGGTCGACCGCGGCTTCGTCTATGCCATCGCCCATGTCCGCGGCGGCAAGGACAAGGGCTTCCGCTGGTACGCTCAGGGCCGGCGCGAGTTCAAGACCAACACCTTCGACGACTTCGTCGCGGCCGCCGACGCGCTGGTCGCCGGCCGGTTCACGAGCCGCGGCCGGATCGTCGCGCAGGGCGGCTCGGCCGGCGGCATGCTGATGGGCGCGATCGCCAACCGGGCGGGCGATCGCTTCGGGGCCATCGTCGCGGAGGTGCCCTTCGTCGACGTGCTCGCCACCATGCTCGACGAGACGCTGCCGCTGACGCCGCCGGAATGGCCCGAATGGGGCAACCCGATCGCCGATCCGCAGGCCTATGACCGCATCCTCGGCTATTCGCCCTACGACAATGTCGCCGCCCAGCCCTATCCGGCGATCCTGGCGCTCGCGGGCCTGACCGACCCGCGCGTCACCTATTGGGAGCCGGCCAAGTGGGTCGCACGGCTGCGGGCGACCAAGACCGACGACAACCTGCTGCTCCTGAAGACCAACATGGATGCCGGCCATGGCGGCGCCGCCGGCCGCTTCGAGCGGCTGAAGGAAGTCGCGCTGGTCCAAGCCTTCGCCCTGCTGTGCGTCGGTCTGGCAGGGGCGTGAGGCAAGGCGGCGGGGCGCGGCGCGACGGCCGCGCCCCGACCTGCCGCCCGAGACCGCTCCCGGTCAGGCCCGCTTGGCCGGGCAGGTGCTGACGCCGATCAGCGTGTAGGCCGGACACCAGCCCATCAGGGCGGTCAGAAGCGGGACGACGCCGATATAGCCGACCCATTTCCAGGACAGGTCCGCCGGTCCGAACAAGGCGAAGGCGAGCAGCGCGAGTCCGACGACGATGCGCAGGATGCGGTCGATACCGCCGACATTGGCATTCATGACTTCCCTCCTCGGGGGCTGGCACAAGGCGACGTGACGATGCGGGATGACGGCTTTCCGGCCGCCCCGACCCTGCCACTGCTGCGGCCGCGAATGCGCCGCAACCGCCGACCCGGCCACCATGCGCCAAAGCCGCGGCCGGGTCCGTGACGCAGTCACCGAACCCGGCTCCGGATCATTCCGTACGGGCGGCCCGCAGGGCGAGGCGATCCGGATCGGCGATCTCGATCCGGCCGCGCGCCAACCGGACCAGACCGGCCTTCTCGAATTGCTTCAGGTGCCGGCTGACGACCTCGCGCGCCGTCCCGATCTCGGCGGCCAGCGCCTGATGGGTCAGGGCGACCGGCCCGCCGTCGGCGCGGGCGATCAGGGCGCGCGCGAGCCGGCCGTCGAGATTGTGAAACACGGTGTCCTGCACGGTCGCCAGCAGGGCGGCGAGGCGCTGCCCGAAACCGGCAAAGACGAAGCGGCGAAAACCCTCCGACGCCGAAATCAGGGCGAGGAAGCGGGCAAGCGGGATGGCGACGGCGCGGGTCTCGGTCTCGACGATGCCTTCCGCCGGATAGACCTCTCCGCCGAACAGGCACGAGGTGGTCAGCACGCAGGTCTCGCCGCGCCGGACCCGGTAGAGCACCAGCTCGCGCCCCGTATCGGCGATCATCTGGACGCGGACGCAGCCATCGACGACGAGCAGGAAGTGGGAGCACGGCGAGCCGGGGTCGAAAACACGCGTCTCCGCCGGCAGCCGCACCGGATGCGCCGACGCCAGAACGGCATCGCGATGATCCTGGCCGAGGGCGGCCAGCGGCGGAAAATGCTCGATCCAATCGGCAGCGGTCATGTCGGGTCCCGGCGACACCATGTCCGGCCCGCGCGCCGGCGGTCAAGTCCGGACGCCTCGGGATCGATCAGTCCAGGAAATGGGACGCGTCGTCGCGAAGCGGCACGTTGAGACCGGGGACCGGATAGGGCCGACCCGCACCCGCCGCCAGAGCGGGCAGCGCGGCCGCCCGCGGAGCATCCGGGCGGCGCCCCTCCGACAGGCGCAGGCGCCGTTCAAGCCGCTGGCGGGCCTCCGTGATATCAGGCCCGAAGTAGCCGTCCGCACCGCGGCCGTAGCTGCGTTCGCTGCCCTTCAGAGCCTTGAGACACGCAAGCACCGTGTGCGGGCTGACCGGCTTGGCCAGAACATGGTCGGCCCCGGCTTCGACCGACGCGACGATCACGCCCCGGCTGGCGTGGCCGGTCACCAGCACCATCGGCATCGCCCGGTTGACGACGACCGGCGAACGCCGCACCGCGCGGATCAGCGACAGCCCTGCCTGACGGGAGCCGCCGGTTCCGGTCATGACCAGATCGACGAAGGCGAAATCGACATGATGGTGTTCGAGATGGCCGAGGAAATGGTCGGCCTCGGCGATCACGTCGATACGGCGAAAGCCGAAGCTTCGCAGCATGACGCGCATCACTTGCTGAAAGTTTCGATTATCGTCGACGACAACCACACGTCGCTCGGCGAAGTCTTCAGGCACGGTGTTCATGGCGGCGCCAGCATGGCGCGCGGACCTGAACAAAGCCTTTCCATTACGTCAACAATGCGAACGACTTCGGAGCCGCGGCGGGCTCCGAACAAGGGTCGGCGACCGGGTTGGCCCGATCGCCGCACGCTCGGCCCCGTGGGACCCGGAGATGTCAGACCGCCGCTTCGTAGAGTTCCAGGACATAGTCCCAGTTGATCAGGCTATCGACAAAGGCCTCGAGATACTTCGGGCGCAGGTTGCGGTAGTCGATATAGTAGGAGTGCTCCCACACGTCGACGCCGAGCAGCGGCACGCCGCCGTGGACCAGCGGATTCTCGCCGTTCGGGGTCTTGGTGATGACGAACTTGCCGTCCTTCAGCGTCAGCCAGGCCCAGCCGGAGCCGAACTGCGTCACGCCGGCCTGGACGAAATCAGTCCGGAACTTGTCGTAGCCACCGAGATCGGAATCGATCTTCGCCTGGATCTTGCCCGGCAGGCTCTTGCCGCCGCCATTCGGCTTCATCCACTTCCAGAAATGGATATGGTTGAAGTGCTGGCCGGCATTGTTGAAGAGGCCGGCATTCTTGCCGTAGCTCTCCTTGACGATCTCCTCGAGCGACTTGCCTTCCAGGCCGGAGTCCTTGAGAAGGTTATTGCCGTTGTTCACATAGGCGAGGTGGTGCTTGTCGTGGTGATACTCTAGGGTCTCAGCCGACATGTACGGACCGAGCGCATCGTAGGCATAGGGCAGCGGGGGAAGTTCGAACGCCATCGCTATACTCCTCATGAGGGGAAGCGGGACGATCCGTCCCGCCCCGAGAAAGCCGTTTCGACGGGGGAACATAGGTCGGACACGGGTCAGCGGCAACACTGACCGCCGCGTTTCAGCCCTGCCCGCGCCGTTGTCCCCGATCCGACCCCGACACGTCTCCAGCATGACCATCCCGACCGAGCGACAGCTTCCCGATCTCCCTATCCGCCGATCCCCGCCCCCCGGGAGCCGGCCGTCGCCCGACGCGCTTCGCGGGGACGGTTCGCATCCCGCGGAGACGGCCGATCCGTCCGACGACGGGGGCGGCGGATCACCGGCGGACATCGCCGCGGACCGGCAGCGCAGGATCGCGCGCATGGCGGCCGGCGGCACGGTGGCGGCCATCCTGATCGTCGGTGGGGTCATCTTCGCGTTGCGCGGCGAGAGTGCCCTGCCCCGCCTCCATATTGTCGATCCGGCGAGCGATCCGGCCCCGCCGCGTCGTCCGCCCGAGGCGACCGCCCGCGGCCGCACCCGGTCGGGCGGCCTGGCCGCCGGCCTCATCGACGGCAAGTCGTTCGACATTCTCGGCCCCACCGAGGACGAACCCGGCAGCTTCCGTTCGCCGATCGTCCTGGCACCGCCCTACGACGTGATCGACGCGATCACCTTCCGCACGCCGCGCCAGCGCGTGCGGCTGGCCGGCGTCGAAGGCATCCGCCGCGGCGATGTCTGCTTTGGTGAGGATGGATTGAAATTCCCTTGCGGCCTGATGGGTCGCGCCGTGATGTCGAACTTCCTGCGCTCCAATCGCGTCGTCTGCTTTCCGGCCATCGATCGGCCGGAACCGGAGGGCGAAACGGTCCTGGCGGATTGCTATCTCGGCGCCACCGATCTCGCCGAGCGCCAGATCCGTGCCGGCCTCGCCCGGCCGACCGCGGAGACCATCGGCCGCTTCGGCACCGCCTTGGCGGCCGCCCAGGAGGCCCGCGCCGGCGCCTGGAACGGCGGCTGGAACCTGATGGATCTGCCCGACGACAAGCGGGACGGGCTTTAGACTCGGCCACAGCCCTTGATCACATGCGAAATGTCATTACTAATCGGACGGTCTATGAGCCCGTATGTTTCCGAGAGGCAACGACATGGCCCAGGCCCCCAATGACACATTGCGCCAGAAAATCCGCGAGAATGTTGAGCGGGAATACAAGCTTAAGTATCCAAAACTCACCGCGATCTCCATTCCTTCGGTTATTCTGGATAAGATCGGCGGGCATTTCGCGCTCGTGAAATGGGAAGCTCCCGAAGAGCAATTTGAAGAAATTTGTTTTGTACGCCAGGATCTGGAGCCGGAGATCGCCGATTCAGATCGACACTTACTGGATATACTCATTCGCCAGATCCAGGAACCGACACTCCTGGAAAGGATTTTCAGCAAGAACGTGATCTCGGGTGCT